>NZ_SMFX01000001.1:2584572-2916906 GCF_004339085.1 Thiogranum longum
CACACAAATTACCTAATCTGACTTGTTAATGAACCCGCTGGCGCTCGTCCAGCGTAGACCGACAATTATGACTTACAAATGCCGATCTCGTCAATACTTTTCTCGCTTCCGGCCAACTCAAACAACCTGTGCCACCCCGAAGCGAAGCGCGCATTATACAGGCCGTTTGCCGACCGTCAACTCAAAAAAGGAAATAAATTCTGGCGCTGCCCTGAAGTAAAACAACTACAGTAAAACCATACGGTTGACGTATCCGTCGGTGAGGCAGCATGGCGCAACCAGCACCGATGAGCCGCCGCGCAAGGCGTAACTACACTGGAGGCTGCCTTACTGTATGTAGAGGATGTCAGGCCGAAACGATTCTCACCTGCGCAAAACGCCGTTTTCCGACCTGACAAACAAACTCATGATCGGGATCCAGCCTTAGCTTTGCGTCAGAAATTTTTTCTCCATCCAGTTTAACTGCACCCTGACGGATCATACGCATGCTTTCCGACGTGCTTGACGTTAAACCTGCATCTTTCAGCGCATTGGCAATCGGGATGCCTCCGGCATCAGCCACAAGCTCAACCTTCGGCATATCATCTGGCATGGCACCCTTCTGGAAACGCTCCACAAAATTCTGCTGCGCCTGCTCGGCCGCCTGCCGGGTGTGGAAACGCTCAACAATTTCGACACCCAGCTCAAACTTGATATCGCGAGGATTACGGCCTTCTTCCATCTGCTGTCGCAACTTACTGATCTCTGAAAGAGGTCTGAAACTTAGCAATTCGAAGTAACGCCACATCAAATCGTCAGAAATCGACATCAGCTTGCCGAACATTTCGTCTGGCGCATCTGCAATACCGATATAGTTACCCAGTGATTTTGACATTTTCTGCACGCCATCCAGCCCCTCGAGAATAGGCATCGTCAAAACAGTCTGGGGTTTCTGGCCATAGGCTTCCTGCAACTGCCGGCCAACCAGCAAGTTGAATTTCTGGTCCGTACCTCCCAGCTCAACATCTGCCTTCAACGCTACCGAGTCATATCCCTGCACAAGAGGATAAAGAAATTCATGGATAGCGATGGGCTGGCCAGAGCCGTATCGCTTGTTGAAATCATCGCGCTCCAGCATCCGGGCGACCGTATGTTTCGCCGCCAACTGAATAAGATCAGCCGCCGACATCTCGTTCATCCAGCTGGAGTTGAACATCACAAGTGTCTTTTCCGGATCAAGGATTTTGAATATCTGCTGCTCGTAAGTCTTTGCATTCTCGATGACTTCATCGCGAGTCAAAGGCTTGCGCGTGATATTTTTGCCGGTTGGATCTCCGATCATGCCGGTAAAGTCGCCTATCAGAAAGATGGCCTCATGGCCCAGATCCTGGAACTGCCTCAGTTTGTTCAGCAACACGGTATGCCCAAGGTGCAGGTCAGGTGCTGTCGGGTCAAAACCCGCTTTAACACGTAATGGCTTACCGGTTTTCAGGCGCTCAACCAGCTCTGATTCAACCAGAATTTCCTCTGCACCCCGCCTGATCTGCTCAAGCGCCTCTTGCTGCGACATCCAACCTCTCCCGGATCCCTGAAAAATAAGGCGAAAGGGTATCACACCTCTGCCGATAACCGAGCCAGGGTGGCATGCTTTCTGCCTTGAAATACCTGAATATTGATTCACCGGTTGACCCCGGCGGCCTATGTCAGTTAGCTTTACATACTTATTTAAAAGGGATTTCAGTGCGGTACAACAACTCATCACTGCGGGATTACAGCACCGGTTGGAGCGATAGCCGGTCGTCAAAACGTTCACCGAAAGGCCTTCGGTGGGCTCTGCTTGGTTCGGCTTCCGGCCTGGCCATCGGCCTGTTCTCACTGACATCATTTGATGCAAACGCCATAAAAGTCAAAGAGTTATCAATTGACTTGCCGGTACCTGAAATGGTATCCGAAAGTGCCGGCACGTACATGGAAACAACTGTCGCCGAACCTCGACAAGAAGATGCGGCCACGCAACCTGAGCCTGCACCAGCACCTCTCGCAAAAGGTGAATGGCACACTGTTACGGTGCGCGAAGGCGACAGTCTGGCGCGTATTTTCTCAAAACAGGACATTCCGGCCACACAGCTCCATCACCTGATCGCCAGCGGAAAAGTCGCCAAAAAACTGACTAGAATCTATCCAGGTCAAACGCTACGCCTGCGAACCACACCTGAAGACGGCCTGCTGGAACTGAAATATGAAATCGATGCGTTGAACCAGATCGAGGTTTCACGTAACGGTGATAATTTCGACGCACAACTGGTCACCCGGGCACCGGAACGCCGTAAAGTCCAGGCGACCGGCGAAATCAACAGCTCATTGTTTCTCGCCGCTCAAAAGGCTCATTTGCCCGAAAATATTGCCATGGAGCTGTCCAACATCTTTGGCTGGGACATCGATTTTGCCCTGGACATCCGCAAGGGTGACCGCTTCACTGTGATATACGAAGACCTCTACCTTGACGGGGAGCGTATTGGTACGGGCAACATCCTCGCCGCCGAGTTTATAAACCGCGACAAAACTCACCAGGCAGTACGTTATACAGATGCGCGCGATCATACCGACTACTATTCGCCCGAAGGCCGCAGCATGCGCAAGACTTTCCTGCGCACCCCGGTGACCTTCTCGCGTATCAGCTCGCGCTTCAGTCTTGGCCGCAAGCACCCCATCCTGAACACCATCCGCAGCCATAAAGGTGTGGACTATGCCGCACCACGCGGAACCCCGGTCAAGGCGACAGGCGCCGGGAAGATCGTTTTACGCGGCAAAAAAGGGGGCTACGGCAAAACAGTAGTGGTTCAGCACGGCAGTCGCTACAGCACCCTGTACGCACACCTCAACAGTTATGCCCGTGGTCTACGCAATGGCAGTCGCGTCCAGCAGGGCCAGGTTATTGGTTACGTTGGCAGCACCGGCCTGGCAACCGGACCACATCTGCATTATGAATTCCGCGTTAACGGCGTACACCGCAACCCACTTACCGTAAAGCTGCCGGATGCCGCACCCCTGCAACGCACCTACATGGCAGATTTCAAACTGAAAACCGGAAACCTGCTGGCTCGCCTGGAACTTGCCAGGTCACAGGCCATCGCTCTGAAAGAGTGAGCGGCCGCATACTACTGTACATGCACGTATTTCATGGCTGAGTACTACCTTGGCCTGATGTCTGGCACCAGCATGGACGGTATCGATGCTGTGCTGGTCGATCTGCAGAACGCCCGTCCCGAACTTGTTTGCGCACAGACATTCGCCTGGCCAGACGCGATCCGTCAACAACTCTCACAGATTGTCGATCAACCGGAGGTGGTTTCACTCCACAGCCTGGGGCAACTCGATGCACTCACGGGCGAAACCTTTGCCTATGCTGCACAGTCGCTTGCCCGGGAAGCCGGGATAGCTGCAGAGGACATTCTCGCCATTGGCAGTCATGGACAAACCCTTTTCCATGCACCGAACAGTACCCCGGCTTTCAGCCACCAGTGCGGTGATCCGAATCGTATTGCTGAAATCACCGGCATCACCACCGTTGCCGATTTCCGCCGCCGTGACATCGCTGCCGGTGGCCAGGGTGCCCCGCTGGTTCCCGCATTTCACCAGGCTGTTTTTTCCAGCCCCGATCAAGACCGTGCTGTGCTCAATATTGGCGGTATGGCAAACCTGACGGTTCTTCCAGGCAAGGCAGCTCCGGTTCTGGGGTTCGATACCGGGCCGGGCAATGTCCTGATGGATGCCTGGCACCGCAGGCACCGCCACGATCCCTACGACAAGGGCGGCGCATGGGCGGCACAAGGGGAATGTCTGTCAGCCTTGCTGGAAACGCTGCTTGAGCACCCTTTCCTGCAACAGGTCCCGCCCAAAAGCACGGGACGTGAAGTGTTCTGCGCAAACTGGCTTGACGAACAGCTCGGTCGACTGCGGCTGACAAGCCCGGCAAAAGCAGAAGACATACAACGTTCGCTACTGGAATTTACGGCCAGGACCATTGCTGACGCCGTCAGGCGACATGCTGCCGGAACGCGTCAGTTACTGGTGTGCGGAGGTGGCGCGCATAACACGCTACTCATGCAGCGAATTGCTGAATTCCTGGGAGATATAGAAATCGCTTCGACCGAGGACTTCGGTCTGCACCCGGACTGGGTGGAAGCCGTTGCCTTCGCCTGGCTGGCGAAAGCAACACTGCAGGGTCAGCCAGGCAATCTGCCCTCTGTTACTGGCGCCTCACATCCCGTGGTACTGGGTGCAGTCTATTTCGCATGACGTTCAGAGATCGGTACGTAGCTGCGCTTCGACTCACCGGAATAGACCTGGGTGGGGCGGAAGATACGATTATCACCGAGCTGTTCACGCCAATGCGCCAACCAGCCGGCGGAACGCGCAACAGCAAAAATCGAAGTGAACTGGTCCGGTGGAATACCCATCTCCAGGTAGAGAATCCCTGAATAGAAATCGACGTTGGCGTACACACCTTTGGGCGCCAGTTTTTCTTCACAGGCTTCTTCCAGGGCCAGCGCTGTTTCGAACAACGGCCCCATATTACCGCCTCGCTGCTCCATTAATTCGCGCATCATTTTCTGCAGGATAGTCGCACGAGGATCTTTTACCTTGTATTCACGGTGACCCATACCCCAGATCTTGGCCTTTTTGGCCAGTTGTTCTTCGAGCCAGGGCCGGACATTTTCCGGTCGGCCGATCTCCTTCAGCATTTCCACCACCCGCTGGTTGGCACCGCCGTGTAACGGGCCTGCCAGGGTACCAACGGCAGCCGCCACCACCAGGAAGGGGCTGGCCAGTGTGGAGCCTGCCACCAGCGCCGCAAAAGTCGAGGCATTGATGGTATGTTCCGCGTGCAGGATCAGGCAGGCGTCCATGATGCGTGCCAGCAGGGGATCCGGATCTTCGCCGCTGAACATGTACAGCAGATTTTCGGCATAGTTAAGATCCTTGCGCGGTGGGATTGGATCGTAGCCGTTACGCACATGTTCCCAGTTCGCCACGATCGTTGCCATGCGGGCAATAATCTTGACTGACATGTTGTGCACATAATTCAGATCCTGGCACTGCATCCCTCCGGTGAGACATTCATCACCCGGATAGAACATACCAAGGCTGGCCACGGCAGTTTGCAGCATTTCCATCGGGTGCCCGGTAGCTGGCAGGGACTTCATAATGTCACGCACGTTGTACTTGACCACGCGACTGGCGCGTAAATGCTTTTCAAACGCCGCCAGTTCATCGGCGGTAGGCAGGCGACCGTCAAGTAATAGCAGGGTCGTTTCCTCGAAGGTGCTGTTGAGCGCCAGCTCCTCGATGGGATAACCACGGTAGGTCAGGATGCCAAGATTGCCATCCAGGTCCGAAATATTCGACTGTGTCGCCGGCACACCTTCCAGGCCGGGCAGGTATTCGCTCATTCCTATCTCCTGATTACAGGGCGCGGCTTTTCGCGCCAGGCATGACGGGGGGGTATTCTACAGAGCCTGACGGCTAACGCATCTGGAATGCCCTCTCCAGAATGAAAAAAGGCGCAAAAATTGCGCCTTTTCAAAAAACTTACAGCGTTTATCAGACCGCGAAGGACGAGCCGCAGCCGCAGGTCGTGGTTGCGTTCGGGTTACGAATAACGAAGCGTGCACCTTCCAGGTCTTCCTTGTAATCGACTTCTGCGCCGACCAGGTACTGGAAACTCATGGGATCGACAACCAGCTTGACGCCATCCTTTTCAATCTCTGTGTCGCCCTCGTTGACCGTTTCCTCAAACGTGAAGCCGTACTGAAAGCCCGAGCAGCCACCACCTGTTACAAAAACGCGCAGCATCAGCTTGTCGTTGTCTTCTTCCTCGACCAGACTCTTTACCTTTCTGGCGGCATCATCGGTGAAAACCAGCAGTTCTTCCGAAGTTTCCATATTCTGGGCAGTGTTTTCGCTCATTGATCCGGCTCCACTCAATTACTGAAATTCCGATGCACTCAGTATGCATTTACCTAGTAATTTGGTCAAGTATTACTTGATTGCCGTCATGCTCGACTCCCCCAATACCGGGGCCTCCTCATTGCCTGACAATTCTGATGGATCAAGTGCTTTCCGATGTACCATATTTCCGTTTACTTCCGCCCCCATCGCCATTTCGATCAGGCAATAGTAGAGGTTACCGGTAACCCGCGCATGGCTGGCCAGTTCAACCCGCCCGCTGACATGGACATCACCCACTACGGCTCCGTTCAATACCAGGTTGGGGACCTGCACGTCACCTTCGATGGCGCCCTGCTCACTCACCGTCAACACGGCCCCGGAGCCCGACTCGGCAATAATATTTCCCTCGACCCGGCCGTCGATATGCAAGCCACCGCTGAAGTGAATATTTCCCTTCAGGCGCGTGTGTTGACCGATAATGGTGTCGATACCGGAACAGCCGGCACTTTTTCCCCATCCAAACATTGTTGTCTCCTTAGCCTGGCAAGACCGGCCTGTCATTCAGGTCGGCCACTCCATTGTTGTTTCGACGCCAGATGGCTGCCCTTTACCCCGGGGTTTCAAACGGACGGTCACCCGCTGTGGTTCAAAGCCGTCAGGCAGCACGAGTTCTCCTGCAAAATGTTGGAAATACCTGAACTTATAGTTCAAGACTGCAGCATCTCCAGGCGTCAGCGCTGACAGCGGCAGTTTGACCTGTTTGCCATCCTGCAAGCCTTCGACTTCAAGCGCGATGGTGCCACGCGCATAGCGATCATTACGTTTCAACTGCGTCAGGGTCAGATTATAGTCAAAATGCCCTGACTCATGTCCGGGAACCAGTTCAAGACGCTGTATACGCAAACCGGCTTTTTCACCACCGGGCGACACAATACCGCGATAAAATTCCAGCTCTCTCCGTAACTCCAGCAGCTCATTCTGCAGGGCCGCATAGGAATCGCGCACTTCAAGGTTTGCAAGCCGGTCGATCTCACTCGATTTCTCCAGCACCGCCACCCGCTCACGCAATTCACGATTACGTTTTTCAAGCTTTTCGATCTGGCTATCCAGGTGACCACGTTCCGACTTCAGCTGCACCAATTCATCACCGGCATACTGCTTGCCGAAATTGAACGCCATCGACGCGCCCAGCAAGGCCAGTAAAACCAGTATGCCAAGCAACAGCCACAACATCCTCGGTGAATACACCAGTATCTTGCGTTGACTGCTATCCACGGGAACAAGCTCGCCCGGATCGCGTTTGCATCCTCATCAGGGCAGCAAGGCAATGCCGCGCAGACCGGCGGCTTCATCCAGCCCGAACATGATATTCATGTTCTGCAGCGCCTGGCCTGCTGCGCCCTTGACCAGGTTGTCGATAACGGAAAGCACTACAACCACGTTCGATGCAGGCGCGCGGTGGACCGCCAGCCTGCAGTGATTCGCACCTTTGACGGAGCGGGTTTCCGGGTGTGATCCGGCCGGCAGCACATCGACGAACGGTTCATCCCGGTAGCGCGCTTCAAACAGGGATTGCAGGTCCAGGTCCGGATCGTCCAGCTGCAAGTACAGTGTGGCATGTATGCCACGGATCATCGGCGTCAGGTGCGGCACGAAAGTAAGCCCTACCTGCTGGCCGGAAACGGTTTCCAGACCCTGCCGGATCTCCGGTAAATGGCGATGCCCCGGCACTCCGTAGGCCTTGAAGCTCTCGGAAGTTTCCGCCAGCAGTGTTCCCACGGCTGCCTTGCGCCCGGCACCGCTAACCCCGGATTTGCAGTCGGCAATCAGGCAGGACAGGTCGATCCCCTCATACTCCAGCAAGGGCATGAAACCAAGCTGTACCGCCGTGGGATAACAACCCGGATTGGCCACCAGGCGGGCATCGGCGATCGATTTGCGATTCACTTCGGGCAAACCGTACACCGCCTCTTCCAGCAAACCCGGACAGGCATGGGGCATGCCATACCACGCCTCCCATAAGGCCGGATCTTTCAGGCGAAAATCTGCTGCAAGATCGATCACCTTCACACCCGCATTCAGCAGCGACTCTGTCATTTTCATGGCAATGCCGTTGGGGGTGGCGAAAAACACCAGCTCACACGCCGCCAGTCGCTCCGGATCCGGTTCACTGAAATCAAGGTCGACATGTCCTCGCAGGTTCGGGAACAGGTCCGCCACCGGCGTACCCGCTTCGCCTCGCGAGGTGACCGCCTCCAGCTGCACCCCGGGATGCAACGCCAGCAATCTCAACAATTCAACACCGGTATACCCGGTCCCGCCTACTACGCCAACCTTGATCATGAAGGGTTCCGTCGCGTTTATGACATCAAAGACGCTCATTCTCCGCACAACACCACAGTTTGTCCATGCACGGCAATTGCATGTGCGCGCCGGAGAAAATACCATGTCGCCCGCAGACACCCCGTATTCTCCAGGATGCCACAGGGCGACAACACCTCATGCTGACTCATCTTCGCAATTCCGGGAAAGACCTGCTGTCGCCGGACGCCTGGAAAATCCGGCTGATCTTCTGGGCCGGTGCAGTTGTGGTTGGACTGGTCGCCTCCGGCTTTGCCATCAGTACTGTGTACGTCGAAAAGGGCTTTCATACGCTGCTCGACTATGGAGACTGGGTGCCCTTCATCCTCTGCCCGGTCGGCCTGGTACTGGTCTCCTGGCTGACCCGGAAAGTTTTTCCGGGATCCCAGGGCAGCGGCATCCCGCAATCGATTGCCGCCCTGCAATTGCCCGAACATACCTCGCGCACTGTGCTTCTGTCGTTCCGGATTGCCTTCGGGAAAATCCTGCTGACATTGCTCGGCCTGCTCAGCGGCGCATCGATAGGCCGCGAAGGACCGACCGTTCACATCGGTGCAGCCATCATGTTCTCGCTGGGGCGCTTCGCCAAGTTCCCGCACCACTATATGGATCGTGGCTTGATCCTTGCCGGGGGTGCAGCCGGTATTGCAGCCGCCTTCAACACTCCCCTGGCCGGCATTCTGTTTGCTGTGGAGGAAATGGGACGCTCGTTTGAAGAGCGCACCAGTGGCGTGCTACTGACGGGTGTTTTCATAGCCGGTATAACTGCCGTGGTGGTACAAGGTAACTACACCTACTTCGGTAGCACCTCAGCCGGATTACAGACATCGCAAATGCTGGTGCCAATCCTTGTTTGCGGTATTGTCGGCGGCCTGCTGGGCGGACTATTCAGCACTATTCTTATCCAGGGGACCAGGCGCCTGGCGCCGGTCATGCAGCGCCGCCCGGTAATTATTGCCATACTTTGTGGCCTGGGTATCGCCGGCGCCGGTTACCTGTCCGGTAACACGGCTTATGGCACCGGCTATGAGGAGGCTTCATCTATCCTTACCGGCTCCAGCACATTGCCGGAAAGCTACCCTCTTATGAAAATGCTGGCGACAATCTTCTCTTACCTGAGTGGAATCCCCGGCGGTATCTTTGCACCCTCGCTGGCAACCGGTGCCGGCGTAGGGGCGGAAATTGCCAGCTGGATGCCATCAATGCCGGTGTCCGCCATTATCATCCTCGGCATGGTCGGTTACTTTACCGGTGTCGTGCAAACGCCCATAACCGCTTTTGTCATCGTGATGGAGATGACCGATAACCAGGAACTGCTGCTGCCATTGATGGCAACCGCTTTCATTGCCTACGCGACATCCCGCATTGTCTGTCCGGAGCCTATTTACCGTGAACTGGCCCGTAATTTCCTTCCACCACCCGTGGAAAAGAAAACACCTGTAGATTAAGCCCTGATTAATACATCATTGCGAGCACAGCGCGGCAATCTCTTTCAGTCTCGTGGCAGACATGGGAGATTGCCGCGCTGTGTTCGCAATGAGTATGGCTGTTCGCGCTGAACTGACCAACACGGTACCATTTCGCCATGAAACTGAAAGATAACCTGATCGCACTGTTTGCACTGGCGCTGGTTGCCGGCATGGGTTACCTGTGGCTGGCCCCGGCCGGTCTTTCCAAGGCACCGGATATCACGCTGTCAACGATCCATGGAGATAAAATCACGCTGTCACAACTGCGCGGTAAACCCGTGCTGGTTAATTTCTGGGCCACGACCTGCCCGGGTTGCATCAAGGAAATGCCCCACCTTGTAGCACTGTATAAAGCGCTTGCACCGAAAGGACTGGAGATCATCGGTATCGCCATGCCCTACGACCCGCCAAACCAGGTTATCGCTTTAGCCGGCACGCGAAAAATACCTTACCCCATTGCCCTTGATATCAAGGGTGAGGCGGCACATGCTTTTGGCGATGTCCGCCTTACTCCCAGTAATTTTCTCATTGCGCCCGATGGCCGTATCGTTCACCAGAAGATCGGGGAGATGGACATGGACAAGGTTCGTGCGATGATTAACGATATGCTGGCCCGGTCCGGCAACTCGCAGACAGCGAGTGCCAACTGACCATGCTGTGGATCAAGGCCTTTCATATTATCTTTATGGTGACCTGGTTCGCCGGACTGTTTTACCTGCCCCGGCTGTTTGTTTATCACGCAGACTGCCAGGACCAGGTCGGGCATGAGCGCTTTGTCATCATGGAACGCAAACTGCTGGCCATCATGACACTGGGCGCCATACTGGCAGCATTTTTTGGTTTCTGGCTGCTGGCCGGCTGGCACTGGCCGCTTGTGGAGCACTGGCTGCAGCTAAAACTGGTGCTGGTTGCAGCACTCATCCTCTACCATTTCCAGTGTACTCGTATCGTGACACAGTTTCGTCTCGGTAAAAACTCCCACTCGGGAATATTCTATCGTTGGTTCAATGAGATACCTGCTTTGTTGCTGGTAGCGATCGTGCTGCTTGCTGTCATTCGACCGGCCTGACCAACGCCCCGCCCTTCTGCGTTTCCTCTCTCAAACATAGACTAATATTATCTTAATGCGAACGATTTGCATTTAGTTTAATTTTTCCTATAATGTGCAACCAGTCGAAACCAATCCGCACCGAGGACAACAGGAAAATGAAGATGAAGCGATCAATGAAAACAGGTATCAGTCTTGCCGCCGCACTCCTGACCACAACGGCAGGTGCAGCCCAACTACCTTCTCCGGAAGTCATGTGGGACATCATCCAGAAGCAACAGAAAGAGATCGACGCACTCAAGGCCGTCCAGAAAGATACTGACGAGAAAGTCGAAGCCACTGTCCAGGCCATAGAAGAACAGACAACGGATGGTTCACACGGCACTTCCCTTGCGAGCGGTAAAACCCGGGTCGGCGGCTATGGTGAACTCCACTACAACAATCTCGATACCGATAACGGCAGCGAAAAGTCACTGGACTTCCACCGTTTCGTACTCTTTTTTGGTCACCAGTTTACGGATCGCCTGAGGTTCTTTTCTGAACTCGAACTGGAACACGCCTTTAGCCAGGACACCGCAGATGGTTCAGGCAAGGGCGAAGTCGAACTTGAGCAGGCGTATATCGAGTACGACCTCAATGATCGACACCATGTCCGCGGCGGGGTATCACTCATCCCGGTCGGCATCCTGAACGAAACCCATGAACCGCCTACCTTCTATGGCGTGGAACGCAACCCGGTCGAAAAGAATATTATCCCTGCCACCTGGTGGGCCGCCGGTGTCGGTGCACGCGGCGAGATTGCGCCGGGCTGGGGTTATGACGTTTCCCTCCACGAAGGTTTGAACAACAGCGCCTATAACATCCGCAAGGGCCGGCAAAAGAGCGCCGAAGCCGATGCACATGACCTTGCCTCGACTGCACGTATCAAGTGGACAGGAGTGGCCGGTATTGAGCTGGCCGCCTCGATCCAGTACCAGCAGAATATCACCCAGGGCATCGACAATGATGCCAGTGCCTGGCTGTACGAAGCCCACGCCGATATTCAGCGTGGACCCTTCGGGCTACGCGCGCTTTACGCCATGTGGGACATCGATGGCAGTGGTGCAAAGGCTGTCGGCGCGGACCAGCAGGAAGGCTTCTATATCGAACCTTCCTACAAAGTGACACCAAAATTCGGTGTATTTGCCCGCTACAACCAGTATGACAACGCGGCAGGAAACAATGCAGATACCGGAAAAAAACAGTACGATGTTGGTGTAAATTACTGGCTGAACCCGGACGTTGTCCTGAAAGCGGATTACCAGAAACAGGATAACGAAAGCAACACGGGCGAGAAAGATGGCTTTAACCTGGGTATCGGTTATCAGTTCTGACCCTGCCGGAAACATACAGCCAGCAGGGCTATGGGGCACGCTGTGCCCCATAGCTTTTTTACGTTCCAGGTAAACTGTTATGCGCAGCATGAAAAATTTATGGCCACTGCTTGCACTGTTGTTATGGCTCCCCGCAACAGCTGATGAAAGTAACGCAGCGGAAGCCTTTCTTGAAGAAGCTTTTCACGGCAAAGTGCCAGAACCGGCAATGGTCTGGCTCAGCGGTGAACGCAAGCAAGCCGTTGCACGTATCCTCGGCCATAATTACCCCGCCCTGCGTATCCGCTACTGGCGCAGCGATCAACGAAGTGCATGGATACTCGAAGAAACCGGCAAGGAACAACCCATCACCATTGGCGTCATCGTCAACGATGGCACACTTGAGCGCATCAAGGTTCTCGCCTTCCGGGAAAGCCGGGGGGGCGAAATACGTTATCCCTTCTTCACCGATCAGTTCAAGGGCATTGGCATCGATGACCGGCAGGAGTTGAACAGGCATATCGATGGAATTTCGGGCGCCACCCTGTCGGTAACCGCGATGAAAAAGGTTGCTGCCCTGGCCCTGTACCTTGACAGCATCACGGGAAAACAGGATGTCCAGACAGCACCATAGAAAACAGCGCTTCAAGCTGCGTTCCTTCTACGTGTGGCATCGCTACATGGGGGTTGCTGCGGCACTGTTTACACTGGTCATTGCCTTTACCGGTATTCTGCTAAACCACACGGAAACATTCAGGTTCAGGGACTCACATGTGCAATCCACATGGATACTCGACTGGTACGGCATTGAAGCGCCTGATCAACTCCTGAGCTTCCCGGTCGGTGACCGTCACATCACCCTGATGGGTGATGACCTGTACCTGGACCGCAAGGAAATCGGTGACGACTATCACGATCTGACCGGCGCATTACAGCTTGGCGATATGCTGGTCGTTAGTGTCAACAACAACATCCTGCTATTGACACCACGCGGCGAAATGATCGAGCGCCTCAAACGCAATGACGGGGTACCTGCCGGGATAGAACAGATCGGTATCGATGCCGGGGGCAAGCTTGCCGTGCGCACCCGGCATGAGATATATCGGCCGGATAAAGACTTTATCCGCTGGCAGCGACTCGATAACAAGGGCAGTGACATTCGCTGGGCCACACCCGTACCACTGGAGCCGCGTCTGAAAAAATTGCTGCAGAATCATTTCCGGGGGGAAGTGCTGCCGGTCGAGCGCGTACTCCTTGACCTGCACAGCGGGCGTTTCTTCGGCAAGGCCGGACCCTGGCTGTTCGATATAGCTGCAGCGCTATTGATTCTGTTGTCGCTGACCGGGACCTGGATCTGGCTCAAACGCCGCCGCTGACAGCAGGCACGACATCAACGGCCTGCACGTATCAGCCCACCAAGGCCCGCTTCATCCAGACTGTTGTGCAACAACGCGCGAACGGCAGTAGCATCTTCCAGTAACCAGGTTTCTTCCAGCAGGCTCTGCATCTTTTCGGTATTAAAACTGCGCAACACCCACTTCACGCGTAGCAGACTGGCAGAACTCATACTCAGCGAATCCACTCCCATACCGAGCAGCAACAGGGCCGCGGCGGGATCACCTGCCATTTCACCACACACACTTACAGGGCGTTGATGTGCATGCGCCTCGACAACCACCTGGTGAATAGCGCGCAACACTGCGGGGTGCAGCGCATTATACAGATCACTGACCTGTGCATTATTGCGATCCACCGCCAG
Source organism: Thiogranum longum (assembly GCF_004339085.1). Classification (NCBI taxonomy): domain Bacteria; kingdom Pseudomonadati; phylum Pseudomonadota; class Gammaproteobacteria; order Chromatiales; family Ectothiorhodospiraceae; genus Thiogranum; species Thiogranum longum. Next base: position 2,598,493 of record NZ_SMFX01000001.1, read on the forward strand.
CAAATACTGGGTGAGGTCATTGCTGCCAATGGAAAAGAAATCCACACGCTTTGACATGGCCGGTACCTGGTAGACTGCCGATGGCACTTCGATCATGACGCCGATTTTCGGGTAGGTGGTCTGTTCACCTTCCTCGACCAGTTCTTCGTGCGCACGTCGCACAAGGCCTGCAGCTTCGTCAATCTCATTGACGCTGCTGATCATGGGCAACATCAACTGCAAATTATCAAGTCCCGCGTTGGCGCGCAGAATCGCGCGTACCTGGGTAAGAAAGATTTCCGGGTGATCCAGCGCAATACGAATACCGCGCCAGCCAAGAAAGGGATTCTCTTCCTCTACCGGGAAGTAAGGCAGTGCCTTGTCGCCACCGATATCCAGCGTACGCACCGTCACCGGTGATGGCGCAAAAGCCTCCAGCACCTGGCGGTAAATTCGAAACTGCTCTTCCTCACCCGGGAAACGGTCACGGATCATGAAAGGCACTTCGGTACGGTACAGGCCCACCCCTTCGGCACCGCAGCGTAGCGACGGCGAAATATCCGATAACAGGCCGGTGTTCGCATATAGCGGTATGTGTACACCATCAGGCGTTTCCGAAGGTAATTCTATAAGATCCAGTAAATCCTGGGACAGCGCCGCCTCTTCTTCCTGCAGGCGCTGAAATTCTTCACGGATAGCGCGCGACGGACGCACGAACAGACGCGCCTGATAACCATCAACAACAATATTCTGGCCTTCCAGGCGATTGACCGGGAGGTCTTCAACGCCCATCACGGCAGGGATGCCCAGCGCACGCGCCAGAATCGCGACATGAGAAGCGCTTGAACCACGCGCTGACACAACACCAATCAGGTACTGTACCGGCACTTCGGCCAGCTGACTGGCACTGATCTCTTCACCGACCAGGATGGTATCCGGTTCAAAGGAGCGCTGAACCGGACTGGTGCTTTGCAAATGCTCAAGGATACGCCGCCCGAGGTCACGTACATCGCTGGCTCGCTCTCGCAGGTACGGGTCTTCCATCGCCTCGAAGGCATCGACGTGTTCAACAATCGTCTCGCGCAAGGCACCCGGCGCCCAGTTGCCTGCACGAATTCTTTCGATAGTGCCTTCGACAAGATTCTCGCTGCGCAGCATCATTATGAGCGCGTCGAACAGTGCAATATCTTCTGCCGGCAGGGAATCGACCATGCGCGCAGACATCATGCGCATATCGCGTTCGACCGCACCTACTGCTGCACGGAACTCGGCAATTTCAGTCTCTGTATCCTCAGCCGGGCGATCCGGAATGGCTTCCAGATTTGCCATCGGGTACACCACGCGCGCATGACCGACTGCGGCGCCCGGTGTACCGGAATTACCTTTCAGGGCATAGCGTGATTCATCGGTTTGCTGCAGCAGGTGAGTGATATCGCCACTGGCACCCGCGTGACTGATAGCGCCCGCCAACTGCGCAGCCAGGGTAAACAGGAAAGTTTCCTCAGGTTCTGCAAAACGTCTCCGCTCACGCTGGCGCACCACCAGCACGCCCAGCACCTTGCGGTGCTGGACGATTGGCACGCCGAGGAAACCGTGGAAAGGATCCTCACCGATTTCGCCCGTATAGACATAGGCCTTGTGTGAAGACGCATCATCGAGGTTGAGCATCTCCTCACGACGCGCCACCACACCGACCAGGCCTTCGCCAAAGTTGAACCTTACCTTGCCGACGGCATCCGGGTTATACCCGTCTGTCGCCATCAATACGTGCTGCTGTCTCTCCGTATCGGTAAGGTAGACCGAGCAAACGTCCACCACCATCGCCTGTTTGACGCGAGTGACGATAATGGAAAGCGCGCGTGCCAGGTCCGGCGCGCGATTCACTTCCTGAATAATACGTCTCAGGGTATCGAGCAAGTTTCAGATTCCATTCAAGTCAGGGCAAATGCCCGTGAAGCCACTCAGCGAGTGGCCATATCCGGCACCTTGCCGTCGGGAAAGATCAGCGGTGCCAGCTCGTGCAGTGCTTTTTTATAGACTGTGCGTTTGAAGGGCACCACTTCACTTAACGGGTGCCAGTAATCCACCCAGCGCCAGTTATCGAATTCCGGCTTGTCGCTCAGGTCAAGCCTCACAAAGCGTTCGTCGCCCACCAGCCGTAACATGAACCAGACCTGTTTCTGACCGATGCACACCGGTTTCTGATGATGACGGATAAATCGCTCAGGCAGTCGGTAACGCATCCAACCACGTGTTGATCCCAGAATGTCCACGTGCTCCGGCTCCAGGCCAATCTCTTCCTCCAGCTCACGATACATGGCCTGCTCGGGTGTTTCCTTGTCCTGAATACCACCTTGCGGAAACTGCCAGGCATCCTGGCGGATCCGCCGCGCCCATAACAACTGACCTTGCGGATTCGTCAAGATAATCCCGACATTCGCCCTATAACCATTTGAATCAATCACTTGCGCGCTCTATAGAATCTTTTATTGAATAAAACCATTGTACACACGGCGTCAAGCGGCGCAAATCCGTAGGGTAAGGAGGCTCAAACTCGAGAAGACACCCCTGCCGTGTATAGTCTGATTTACCTTTGTCGGTGGTACGACTATCCTGCACACGCAGTTTACCTTAACGGATAAAAATCATGGCCTTGGCGCTCTTTGATCTCGACAATACACTCCTTGCCGGCGACAGTGACTATCTGTGGGGCTGCTATCTTGCAGAACACGGCATCGTCGACGGCGAAGCCTATGAATCCGAAAATCAACGCTTTTATGACCAATATCTCGACGGAAGCCTGGATATTCATGAATTTTTACGTTTTCAGCTTAAACCCCTGGCCGACCATAGCCGGCAACAACTGGAAGCCTGGCGAGAAGAATTTCTGGCTACCCGGATCGAGCCCATCATGCTCGAAAAAGCCCACCAGCTGCTTGATCGGCACCGCGCTGCTGGAGACGAATTACTGATTATTACTGCCACCAATCGCTTTATTACCGAGCCAATTGCAGCGCGTTACGGGATCAGACACTTGCTGGCCACCGAGCCTGAACTTCGCAATGGCGAGTACACTGGCGGAATCATTGGCGAACCCTGCTTTCAGGGCGGCAAAGTCAAACGCCTGCAACAGTGGCTGAAAGAAAATCGTGCCACACTGGACGGCAGCTGGTTCTACAGCGACTCGCATAATGACCTGCCCCTACTCGAACAGGTCGACTACCCGGTCGCTGTCGACCCGGATGACAAGCTCCGCGCACTGGCCAACGAACGCGGCTGGCCGGTAACCAGCCTGCGTTGACACAGTGAAGCCACTACGCCCTCTACCTCTGTTTGCAGCACTCGGTCTTGCCACGCTGGCCGGACTCTGGCTGAGCCTCGATACCGGAACTGCCACGCTCCAGCTGAGTGACTTTCTTGCGGACAGTGGCACACTCAATACACAAATCCTGCTGGAGCTTCGCCTGCCACGCACTGCCACCGCTTTCGTCACTGGCGCCTTGCTGGCAATCGCCGGCGCACTTATGCAGGTGCTGTTACGCAACCCGTTGGCTGACCCCTACATCCTCGGTGTCTCAGGTGGTGCCTCGGTTGGTGCGCTGCTGGCATTGTTGCTGGGTGCCGGTGCACTGCTTCTGCAGGCCTCGGCTTTTACCGGAGCGCTGATATCAACGCTACTGGTCTTTGTACTGGCGCGCGGACACGGTAACTGGAATACCACCCGTCTGTTACTTACCGGCGTGGTACTGGCCGCTGGCTGGGGAGCGCTCATCAGCCTGCTGCTCGCCATCAGTCCCGCCAGCCATATACAGGGTATGCTGTTCTGGCTGATGGGCGATCTCGGTTATGCACACCTGCCTGTCGCCGGCAGCGTTATATTGTTGGTTACTGCAGTGTTTGCCATTGCATTGTCCCCGTCACTGAACCTGCTGGCCAGCGGTGAACTGCGTGCCGCATCACTCGGTGTAGAGGTCAACAAACTTCGATTCACCCTTTATATTCTGGCATCACTGGCGACCGCTACGGCCGTCACACAGGCAGGCAACATCGGCTTTATCGGTCTGATCGCACCGCACATGCTGCGTCTTGCGGGCGCCCGGGATTATCGTCTGCTGATCCCCGGTGCCGCATTATTCGGGGGCGCGCTTTTATTATTTGCAGATGCACTGTCGCGCAGCCTGGTAGCTCCACAAATGCTGCCGGTCGGCGTACTGACTGCACTGCTGGGGGTACCGATGTTCCTGCTCCTGCTATACCGTTCGCAGGACAACCGGCATGCCTGAAAATATCCCGCTGCTGCAAACCACCGATGTCGACATCTGCATCGGCGACAAAGTCTTTGCCCGCACCCTGAACCTCGAGGTAAAACCCGGACAATGCTGGTGCATTCTTGGCCGTAACGGCGCCGGCAAGACCACGTTGCTGCATACGTTGGCAGGGCTCCATTCACCCACCACGGGACAAGTGCGACTCGAAGGCAATCCTGTCCAGACACTGGCGCGTAAATATATCGCTCAGCGGCTTGGTGTGCTGTTCCAGAACCAGGAAGACCACTTCCCTGCGACAGTCATGGAAACCGTCTTGCAAGGGAGGCACCCTTACCTGCGCAGTTGGCAGTGGGAATCCAGGACAGACCGGGATATTGCCAGTAACGCCCTGACACAAGTTGATCTGAGTGGCTTTGCCGAACGCGATGTGCAGACCCTCTCAGGCGGTGAGCGCCAGCGTGTTGCTATTGCCTCTTTGCTTGCCCAGCAACCCCGCCTGCTTCTGCTCGATGAACCGACAAATCATCTGGATCTGCAACATCGCATTCAAATTCTGGAACGACTACGTGACCACACCCGGAAAAACGCTACCGCGATTGTCATGGTGTTACACGATATCAATCTCGCGGCGCGCTTCTGTGACCACACGATACTGATGAGTGGGCAGGCACAAATTCGTGTCGGAGAAAGCAGGGATATCCTTCGGACGGAAACACTGGAGCAGGCATTCAACTACCCTCTGACAGCCCTCCAGACAGCACATGGAAAGGCCTGGCTACCCCAATAAATGTAAATTATTTCGACACATAGTAAGTTGGGGCAATTTCTCTCTGTAACCTCGAACTCTCGTAAATAGACACCTATCATGCTGTTAATAGAATGTTATTCTGATAATCCGTCATTGCAGGCCAGTCAGCTTTAATCGGAAATTTTTACACATTTAGATTGCGACAACCGGGGTAATTCGCTAACTGACTGAGTTTTCAGCATCTTCTCAAACGGCATAGCAATTGCTCCGTTTAAGTAAAGAATCTGCGGAAAAGTCATCATGCCTTCAGGCAACACAGCAACAGCGTTGAACAGCCAGTCCCGTGCTGAAGAGCGGCGTGATCAATTGGATCGCCGTCGCCACAGCTGGCGCACCGTAACCTACTGTGGCTTGCATGGCCGCGGCCGCCGCCGGCATGCGCGCCGTGAAGGACACAACTACTACCTGGACTGGTATGACCCAAGGCTGGTGATGACAGGCCTTGGCATTGTCCTGTTGAGCTGCCTGGATGCGCTGCTGACGCTGACGCTGCTCAATCGTGGCGCCTATGAAGCCAATCAGTTCATGGCACAGCTGATGGAAATCGGTATCGGCACTTTTGTTGCCACCAAAATTGCCATTACCTGTATCGGCATCCTGTTCCTGCTGATGCATTCGCACTTTCGCATTCTGAAAGTCACCAGCGGCAAGCAGGTACTCAAACTGCTGCTGTCAGTTTATGGCGTACTGATTCTGTATGAAGCCGTATTGTTGGGAGTGATGGAATGACAAAAAAAATTAACTGGAAAACAGCCGCTGCCACCAGCGGCGCCGGTTGCCGGGTTGCGGCATCGGCGCTTGCAAGTCGGCTGGAGGCAGCTTGGAAAGAATCCAGCCGGGCAGGGGCGGGTTATCACTGTATCCGCAGGACACACCCAGGTTGTTCGGGTCAAAGATTTTCACGAAACTGGGGTTAGCCGGGTCATCGACATAGACAATGCCACAATAGTCTTCCTCATGCTCCTTGCGCAGTAAAACATCGATCTCATCGACAAAGCGCAGCACGTCATCAGCGTCCGCGGTCTCCTCCGGCGGTGTTTCGCCAACGGCATATACATACCATTCACCGGCTGCATCGGCTCTCAGACGCTCCCAAAGTTCATCGAGATGTTCCCAGCGCAGCACGCCATAAAACGTACCCTTGAACTCACGATGAAATTCGCTCTGTAAACCGTTCATGACCTGCCCACCTGCCGTCTGAGTATCGGTGAAGCCTAATACACTCGCAGAACCCGCTCAACGGCAAATCGCTAACAGCAAAAACAGGCTTTAAACTCATAGGCTTACCGTCTCCGTCTATTGACAGGCCATCCGCCTGACGCGTACAGTGGCGCATCTTTCCAGACCCTCTCAGCCCTGCTCATGGATCTTCGCATTGCCGTATTTGTAACTGCATCAACGCTCGCCCACAGCGTCCTCATGCTATGGCCTGCTGCAGACCGGACTCAACAACTGACCGTTGGTGGAGAAGCGCGGGCGTTACAGGTAACACTCGCATCCCTGGCTGGAAGCACTGAGCACAGCATAGCCCGGGCCGGGAATACACAAGCCCTGGCGCCAGCAAACGACCTGCAACGGGATAGCGACCGTAAAAAAAATATTCTCGCGCCTGTTCCTGTAGCAGCGAAAACGGTCAGCCCCGTCGCGGCAAAGCAGGGTACAGACGTATCGCAATTTACCGGAAGCACACCACAACCGCTGGCCGAAAACACAACGCCACACTCCGATACTACAGCCAGGCAACCGGCCTCGCGCCAGCAGATGACAACCACGCAACACAGCAGTACCAAACTTGTCAGCGAATATATCAGCGCCGCATTGAGAAACCGGTTGGCACAACACTTTGAATATCCCTGGCTGGCACAACAGCGTGGCTGGGAAGGCCGTGTGCTTTTATCGCTACGTGTGGCAAGCAACGGCAGCCTGACCGAATGGAAAATTATACAAACCTCCGGCTACCGCACTCTCGACCAGTCAGCACTGAAGGCCGTAAAGCGCATCGAACATCTTCCCCAGGCCAGACGCTGGCTAAAGAATGGATCTCTGGAAGTTCGGCTCCCCGTGCAATACAAGTTACTCGGAAGCTGAAGGCATGGGACACCGCCTGTCAAAAATCTACACCCGTACCGGCGATAACGGCGAAACCGGACTCGGTGACGGCTCACGGGTTTCCAAGGATGCATTTCGTATAGAAGCCATCGGCACCATAGACGAACTGAACAGCCTGATCGGAGTCATGCTGAGTGGTGAAATGCCAGAGGAAATACGAGCGGAATTGACTGAAGTACAGCACCAGCTGTTTGACCTTGGTGGTGAATTATCTATCCCCGGGCACACTATTCTGGAAGCAGCTGCTGCCGAACAGCTGGAACAACAGCTCGATGCGTTGAACGCCAGCCTGCCAATGCTGAAAGAATTTATACTGCCCGGTGGCTGCACGGCTGCCGCTCACTGCCACCTTGCGCGTAGTGTATGCCGGCGTGCTGAACGGAGACTGATCACGTTGGCCGGCACTGAATCCATCAACCCTGCTGCCGTTCAATACATCAATCGCCTCTCGGATTACCTGTTTGTGCTGGCACGTCACCTGAACCGTAGCGCCCGGGTACCGGACGTGCTGTGGCGTCACGACCGCTAACATTACCCTGTCGCGCCTGATCAATGTGTTCACACAGTTCCTGTGCCGCCTGCACGGCACGCGGTGTCTGCCTCTCCAGCAGTTCTGCCGGGACAGTGTAGAGATGACCGGCCTGAACGGCGCGCAGGCTTTTCCATTGGCGCCAACGCTCTTCCCAGCCAGCACTTTTGCCGGGGTGGCGACCGGCAATCAGCACCTCCGGATCAGCTTTCAGCACAGCTTCAGGATCTACTGCCGGGGCAAGGTCTGCTAAATCATCAAAAATATTTACAGCCCCGCACAGGCTCAGCCAGTGGCTGATCAGATGCTGACCATTTACGGTCATCAGTGGCTGATCCCAAATCTGGTAGAACACCGTCACCGGTCGTCGACCGGCGTAACGAGATCGCAAGGCGTCTACACGCTCACGAAATGCTTCAGCTGCCTGCTGCGCCTTTACCTCACTATCTGCCAGTCGGCCGAGTGCAAGAAGATTTCTGGCAATCCCATCTATATCGCGTGGCTCGGAATAGAAAACCTTAATGCCAAATTGTTCCAGCTGGCGTAGCTGCAACCTGGCATTGCCACTTAACCACGCCACCACCAGGTCCGGCCGCTGCGCAACAACAGCTTCCACATTCAACCCGGCACCACTACCGACACGTGGTAACTGGCGCGCAGCCGGTGGCCAGTCGCTGTACTCGGACACGGCAACCACGCGATCGCCTGCGCCCGCGGAAAACAGCAATTCTGTCGCATGGGGAGAAAGACTCACAATCCGGTGTGCCGGCTGTTCCAGGTGGATAATACGGCCTGCATCATCCCTGGCTTCCACGGCAGCACTGGCCCGGCCCGTCAGCATGCCCAGAACCAGTAAGACAAGAAATACTCTCATGCAGGCCATTCTACGCGAGACGCAAAAGGCGGGTATAATCCGCCGCCAGTCATATTTGGGTTATGCATATGAAAGATCCGATTGTCATTATTGGTCTGGGTGAAATGGGCGGCGTATTCGCGCGGGGCTTTTTGCGCAGCGGGCACCCGGTCTACCCGGTCACCCGTGATACGGACTGCGGGGCGTTGGCTGCCGAACTGAAGACACCGGAGCTGGTACTGATCGCCGTTGCCGAGAAAGACCTGCACCCGGTTCTGAAACAGATCCCCACCGTCTGGCGCGACCGTATAGCGCTACTGCAAAACGAGTTGCTCCCCGCCGACTGGGTACAATACGGCTACGATAATCCCACCGTTATCTCCGTCTGGTTTGAAAAGAAAAAAGGCCAGGATGCCAAAGTCATCATCCCTTCCCCTGCTTTCGGACCCAAGGCCGGCCTGCTTGCCGAAGCACTGGGCAACATCGATATCCCTGTCACTGTACTGGAGGATGCAGACCAGCTGCTGTTCGAGCTGGTACGTAAAAATGTTTACATCCTGACCACCAACATTGCCGGCCTGAAAACCGGCGGCACAGTCGGTGAGTTATGGTCACAACACCAGGACCTGGCGCGCGCCGTGGCCAGTGAAGTTATCACCCTGCAGGAGAAGCTCACTGGCCACAACTTCGACCATGAAGCCCTGATCAAGGCCATGGTGGAAGCTTTTAACGGTGATACCGAACACAAGTGCATGGGACGCAGTGCACCGGCACGCCTGCAACGCGCCCTGGAACTTGCGGATCAATACGGGGTGGATGTGCCGGTCATGCGCAAGATTGCAGGATAGCTCACCCGCTCACCGCCGACAGCTTGTCTATACCCTGCCCAGGGTGTCTGAAAAGGAAAACTATACCTCGTCAGGGACGATTTCCGGCAAATCGGTTTCGCCAAAATCGATGCCAGCCTGTGACAGGAGCGTTGTAATCTGTCCCCGGTGATGGACCTGGTGAAGAAACATGTGTAGCACCAGGTCTCCCATTCGTTTTTTATGTCGCTCACCGTTGTGACTGGTGTACCCGAGAGGCTGATCCAGGTCGACTTCCTTCAGGTCAGCGCACCAGGCGATAATAATACTGTCCAGCACCTCCCGCTCTTCTGCAAAAACAGACAGGTCGGCAAAAAGGACCAGGTCCAGACGATCCGGCTTCTTTATCTTGCTCAGGGGCTCCAGTGAAACATAAGCACTCGGGTGCGAAGCGAATCTCTTCAACCACAGGATGTCTCCGATCATAATATGGTTGAGGGTTCCTATCACCGAGCTGAAAAATGCCCCTTTGTCTTCGGCCAACCCGGCAACTGACAGCCCGGCGGAAGCTTCGATGATGCGCCCGTTCATCAGGCGGTTGTATTCCGCCAATAATACGCACTGTGATTTTTCACTCATGCATCAGATACCCTTCTGTATCCCTGTTTACCTGTATGTTCATTTCCTGTCTTTTCTGCTTCAGCCTTGTAATATTTCTTCCAGACTCCATAGCCACGCTGCGCCCCTGACCCCGCTGGAATCGCCATAAAGCGGCCTCAGCAGTTGCGTGTCAACACGATCCGAGAAAACATATTGCTGCCAGACCTGTGGAACTTCACGATACAGGCGTTCGATATTTCCAACCCCACCACCGAGCACAATAATATCCGGATCGATCAGGTTGATGACACCGGCCAGCGCACGCGCCATGCGGTCAACATAGGCGTCTATCACCCTGACGGCAAGCGCTTCGTCACGCGCTGCGGCGGCGGAAATTTTCTGTGCATTAATAAATATACCACCCGCCTGTTGATACTGGCGTTCCAGCGCGGGACCGGAAAGCCAGGTTTCGATACAACCCGATCGGCCACAGTAGCAATCCGGGCCTGGGCGTTCTTCATCAGCCGGCCAGGGCAGCGGATTATGTCCCCACTCGCCGGCTATAGCGTTGATACCGGACAACAGCTTGCCGTCAACCACAATGCCGGCACCGGTGCCGGTCCCGACAATCACACCGAAAACACTGCTGGCATCGGCGGCAATCCCGTCGCTGGCTTCGGACAGGGCAAAACAGTCTGCATCATTTGCGAGGCGTATCGGGCGCTGCAAGGCTTGCTGCAAATCATCCCGTAGTGGTTTGCCATTGAGGCAAGTGGAATTGGAGTTTTTCATCAGACCGCTGGCTGGTGATATGGCGCCGGGCGTACCGATGCCGATACTGGCATGGCAGGCCAACTCGTCTTCAGCACGCGTTACCAGCCCGGTGACGGTTTTCAGTATGGCGGGATAATCACCCTGCGGCGTTGCAACACGCCAGCGCAGACATTCATCGCCACCTTCATCCAGTGCAATGATTTCGGTCTTGGTGCCTCCAAGGTCAATACCGAAACGTACCCTGCTCATCGGCTACCTGTAATCAGCCGGACCAGCCGGCCAGTGTCAGCAACGAGAGCACGACCACCCAGATAGTGAGCGTTCGCCACACCAGGCGCATGGCGGCACGAACCGGAGAGGCAACACCCTCGATAACCGTACTTTCATCTGACAGACCAAGCGCGCCTTCGCCGGTGAAAGCCAAAACATCACAGGAACCTTCACTGCCACGCGGTATTTCGCGGTGTGCGGCGCGCCAGCCTTCTATAGCGGCATCAAAGTGACCACTCAGTGCGTAACCCAGTGCCAGCAGGCGTGCCGGTATCCACACCAGAACACTGTAGGCCCACTCGATAGCATCGCCATAGTCTCCGGGCTCACGACATTCACGGTACATCACAACCACACTGCGATACATCACGGCACCTACCGGCCCCAGCAGCACAAACCAGAACAGTACGGCAAACAACCGGTCATTGGCCTCGATCAGCACTGCACGTGCAATCCGGCGTTCATCGCTGTCATCCCCCGCCAGTGCTTCGTCACCAAGCAGGCGGGCGGCAGCGCGTGCGCGCAGTTCTTCATCGGTAGAATCCGCGACTTCGCAATAGGTATTCACATCGATGGCCAGATCACGTGGCCCCAGGCAATACACAAAGGTGCCCACGTAGAACAACAGGCCGATCAGACCGAACAACATGTCGTGCAACCAGACCTGGAGCAGCGCGGTCAGAACCCACACCGGAAGCAGTACCAGCATAACCCCCGCGATACCGTCCCACAAACCACCGGAGAACCGTGAATGCACGGCATCTACCCAGGCGAGGAACTGCCGGTAGTGACGGTACTCGTGCAGGTGCGTCAGCAGGCGATCTGCAATAATGCCAAGGATAGCTGAAATCAGTGTCATGGGGCTGCCAGTGTGGGAAAGTCCGGCTAACGCTACCGGTTGCGCGCGCGGACTGTCAAGCCAGCAGAACGTGCAGCCGCTCCCAGTCAAAGGCAAAGCCAGGATCGGTTTTGCGGCCCGGGGCAATATCCGCGTGTCCAACAATGTCCTGGGCACCGATTTCCGGGTGATGAGTACGCAAGAGGCGGATTACCCGGGCCAGCTGGCGGTATTGGGCGGGTTCATAGGATGTTTCGTCCTGCCCTTCCAGTTCGATGCCGATAGAAAAATCGTTACAGGCTTCACGCCCCCTGAAGCAGGATTTGCCGGCATGCCAGGCACGGCGTGAGAAGGGCACATATTGCACCAGCTCGCCGTCACGACGTATCAAAAGGTGGGATGACACACGCAGATCCGCGATTTCAGCGAAATAGGGGTGTGCAGTGACATCCAGCCGGTTTGTGAAAAAATCATCAATCCAGGGTCCGCCATATTCACCCGGCGGCAGGCTGATGCCGTGTACTACAATCAGGGAAATCACACCGGGAGCCGGTCTTTCGTCGCAATTCGGCGACAAAACACGCCGAACATCGACCAGCCAGTCGCCATCTTCCGTCAATTCCATTATGTTTACCGTTTGTTGCCGCTGCGCCATTATGGCGTGCCGGCCTGTTCCGTTACAATGCAGCGCAGTTTTGTTGTTCAGGGATCATCAGGAGCCTTTGTGAAATCGATTATTCTTACCCTCGCCCTTGTGCTGGGCGTGCTTGGCCAGGCCATGGCAGAAACCCGCTACGTCAGTGACCGACTGGAAATCCAGATGCGCGCCGGCAAGGGTACCCAGTTCCGTATTCTTCGCAGCCTGCCCAGCGGGACCCCCCTGGAAGTGCTCGAGGTTGATAAAGAAAACCAGTATTCGCGTGTGCGTGCGCCGGATGGCGTGGAAGGCTGGGTACTCAATCACCTGTTGATGTCAGGTCCATCGGCACGTGACCGGCTGGCAAAAGCCGAGAAAAAACTTGCCCAGCTGGAGCTGGAGAACAGGAAGCTGAAAGCGGCACTGGCGGATTTGCGCAAGGCCAAGGGCAGCACGGACAAGGAACGCAGTTCGTTACAGAAGGAGGCCAACCGGGTCAGTCAGGAGCTGGAACGTATCCGCCGCACTGCATCGAGCGCGCTGGCCATAGATGCCGAGAACAAGGAACTGAAAAGCAGGATTGCTAACTATGAACGCCAGTCGCAAAGCCTGCTGCAGGAAAACCAGAGCCTGAAAGACCGTACTGCGCGAGACTGGTTTATGGTCGGGGCCGGGGTGATCCTTCTCGGTATGATCATCGGCCTGATCATTCCACGCATTCGCTGGCGCAAGAAGTCGAGCTGGGATTCACTTTAATCCCCTGTCATTGTGAGTGCCCGGAGTCAGGGCATAAACACAGCGAGGCAATCTCCTTCGGCCTGGAGCCAGGCCGGAAAGATTGCTTCGTGGTATTCGCAATGACAGCAGTCTCGAAACCGCGAGACGCTATTCGTCTGTCACACAACCGTGCGATGCATCCTTTACGTTCTTGATGTACTTGTACAGGGTGCCGCGTGTTGCCGTGTAGGCCGGCATCGTCCACCCGGCACGACGCTTTTCCATTTCCTCATCACTGACCTCCACATCGAGACGCTGCGTACTGGCGTCGATGCTGATGATGTCGCCATCACGGATCAGACCGATCGGGCCACCCTCCTGCGCTTCCGGCACCACATGACCAATAATGAAACCGTGTGAGCCGCCGGAAAAACGCCCGTCGGTTATCAGTGCGACATCCTTGCCGAGACCGGCCCCCATGATGGCCGAGGTCGGGGTCAGCATTTCCGGCATGCCGGGACCGCCCTTCGGCCCCTCGTAGCGAATCACCACCACATCCCCTTTCTGTATCAGGCCCTTTTCCAGACCGGCCAGCATGGCTTCCTCGCGGTCGAACACGCGCGCCGGGCCGGAAAAGGCCAGACCTTCCTTGCCGGTGATCTTCGCTACCGAACCGCCGGGCGCAAGGTTACCCTTGAGAATCTGGATATGTGCGGTTTCCTTGATCGGCCTGTCGATGGGCATGAAGACTTCCTGGCCCGGTGTCAGCCCCGGCACATCGGCAACATTCTCGGCCAGTGTCCTGCCGGTCACCGTCAGGCAGTCACCGTGCATCAAGTCCTGCTCCAGCAAATATTTGATAACCGCCGGTGTTCCACCTACGTTGTGCAGGTCTTCCATCACGTATTTGCCGGATGGCTTGAGGTCGGCCAGGAACGGTACGCTGTCGCTGATTTTCTGGAAATCATCAATGCTCAGCGGCACATCTACGGCTCGCGCCATGGCAAGCAGGTGTAGCACCGCATTGGTTGAACCACCCAGCGCCATGATAATCACCATGGCATTCTCAAATGCCTGCCGGGTCATGATGTCGCGTGGTTTGATATCGTGCTCGAGCAGGTAACGGATCGATTGACCCGCCTGCAGGCATTCCTCGAGCTTGCCCGGATCAATTGCCGGGATCGAGGAACTGTAGGGCAGACTCATACCCATCGCCTCGATTGCAGACGCCATGGTATTGGCCGTGTACATGCCACCGCAGGCACCTGCGCCCGGACATGCGTGCGCAACAATCTGTTTGCGCTCCTCGTCATCGATTTTGCCGGCCAGGTATTCACCGTAACTCTGGAATGCCGAAACAATATCCAGCGTGGCATTTTTCCAGTGACCGGGCTTGATGGTACCGCCGTAAACCATCAGTGCCGGCCGGTTGACGCGGCCCATGGCGATCATCACGCCGGGCATGTTCTTGTCGCAACCCGGGATCGAGATATTGGCGTCGTACCACTGGGCGCCCATCACGGTTTCGATGGAATCGGCGATGATGTCGCGCGACTGCAGCGAATAGCTCATGCCATCAGTGCCCATGGAAATACCATCACTGACACCTATGGTATTGAAACGTAACCCGACCAGGCCGGCTGCACGCACTCCTTCCTTCACCTTGGCGGCGAGATCATTGAGGTGCATATTGCAGGTATTACCCTCCCACCAGACGCTGGAGATACCCACTTCGGCTTTCGCCATATCCTCGGGCTTCATACCCGTGCCGATCAGCATGGCCTGCGAGGCGCCCTGCGAACGGGGTTCGGTGATACGGGAACTGAAGCGGTTCAGTTTGTCAGCCATTTTCCTTCCTCATGGCGCCAGGATGGCGCAGTTACGGCAAAGCACTCGATTGTACCGGTCAATCCCTGGCCCTCCAATGGCGTATCGAAATCAGCTGCCGGCGCCTCCCGCTGGACACTTGTCCAGACTTGGCGCTTTTTTCGCCCGCCTCAGGAACCCCGCGCTGATATTCAGCTCTAAGTTTCACGTTAACTCGCTGTTTTCGACTAGAATAATGAATAGCTGCCAATTTCCCGGGGCGCACCCGTAACGCTCGTCCGCGATGCAGCAGAAAACACCCTGGATAATGATGACAACTCTGCCAGAAAACTTTCAAATCGGCGCCCTGAATCGTCGCTTGCCGACACTGACAAATATCATACTGACACTTGTCATTGCCTGGATGGCTGCCCGATTGACCTGGCAACTGGTTCCCGCGCCCCCCCGACCTGATATTCCTGAACACAATATCCCGAGCCGGCAGCAACCCACGCGGCCCCGGGACCTCGACCGGAACATTGCCGAGCTGCACCTGTTTGGCACGCCCGGCAAACGGGTCACCTCCAAACCTGCACCCGGCCAGAGTGCACCGGCTACCCGGCTCAAATTGACCTTGCGAGGCCTGTTGGCCACCGATAATCCGGATACTGCACTGGCCATAATCCAGGACCCGAAAAAAGACGAGCGGCATTTTTCCATCGGCGACTCTGTATTTGCTATGGCAACATTAAAAGCAATTTACCCGGACCGGGTCATCCTGTTGCACAACGGGCGCTACGAAACGCTACACTTGCCTGAAAACCGAATTGCACTCAAAACACCAAAACCCCGCCCTGTTGGCCAGCGGCTAGGCAAAAACCGTGAGCGCGTAGAGCGTATGACGAGGCTGGTGAAGGAATATCACAAGAAAAAACTCGAGAATGTACGCAACCCCTGGCAGATCATCCAATGGGAGCCTGTTATGAAAAATGGAAAGATCGCCGGGATGAAGCTGGAGGCGGAAGAGGAAAAAGATTTTCTCAATCGTCACGGACTCGATCTGGGTGATGTCGTTACCAGTATAAATGGCCACGAACTGGATGGTGGCGAAGGACTTGTCAAGGCGCTGGATGCAGTCTCTGAAGCAGAGGAACTGGTATTTGGTATCCAGCGTGGCGGTAAAGAAAAGCAGGTTCATGTACATGTACCACAATAAGTACATGTCCAAACCTGAAAATATGCAAGCTGATCAGAATATTTTACAAGAGGCACTCCTATGAAGACCCGTTACTCATTACCCGCACTCATACTCTCGCTCAGTATCACACAAGCCTGGGCGGGCATGGGCAGTACCACCCCGGCCGATACTGATGCCGCAAAAAAGCAAATAGAACTGATCCGCAAGGAACAGGGGGCGCCTGAAATCAAGGCCACACCGATTCTTGAAGCCCTGATACGAAATGACATGGCAACTGTCAACAAAATGCTCGAAGCAGGTGGCGACCCGAACGAAACTAATGCCGCCGGACTCTCGTTACTGATGATTGCTGCACACAAGGGCGAAACCGGACTGGTTGATCGTCTGATCAAGATGGGCGCCAGTATCTCGGCACGAGATTCCGCCGAGCGCACCGTCTTGATGTTCGCCTCCATTGGTGGTCACGATAATCTGGTAAAGCACCTGGTCAAACTTGGCGCTGACATCAATGCGGCTGATGATGAAGAGAATACACCGCTGCACTTTGCAACCGAAAACGGAAACCTCGAGGTCGTCAGGACCTTAATCGACGCCGGTGCCGATATCGACCCACGCAATGCGGACAAGAAAACGCCTCTGATGCTGGCTGCACGCGGCGGTTACGAGGATGTCGCACTTGCGCTGATAAAAGCCGGCGCCAATGTTAATGCGAAGACACCTGACGGGAATACCGTATTGATGGATGCCGCAACAGGTGGCAGCCTGAAAACCGTACAGGCACTGATCAGCAAAGGTGCCAATGTCAACGCACGCAATGTCAAACCCGGTTTCGTGGCGCTGCATATGGCCATACATAATAACCACGATGACATAGCCAATGCCTTGCTGGATGCCGGAGCAGACCCGAAAGCGAAAACTGATGGTAATACCACAGCACTGATTGCTGCCGCTGCGAGCGAACGCACCCACATTGTGAAACGCCTTATTGAAATGGGTGCGGACATCAATGCCAGGGGTAACCACGGTCGCACCGCCCTCATGACGGCTGCAAAGCATGGCAGTCATGATGCAGTCAAGCTCCTGCTCAAGCATGGTGCCCACGTCAATGATACCAACACGACTGGCTGGTCGGCACTGGCCTATGCCATTGGCAATAACCACGTTGACGTGGCCCGCACCCTGGTTAAAGCCGGCGCCAACCTGGAAACACGCGAACAAAGCCAGGGGGGAACTCCACTTATGGTAGCCATATTCCGTGGTAACAAGGATGCACTCGACTACCTTCTCACCCTGGATATTGATATTGATGCCCGCGGATTCAAAAATATCACGCCCCTGATGGAAGCTGCGAAATCAGGCCGCGACAAGTTCATGGAAGCACTTCTCAACAAGGGCGCCGATGTAAACCTGCAAGATGATGCCCGCATGGCAGCTATCCACTACGCGGCCATGATCAACAAGCCCGACCCGGTTGCGGTGCTGCTCAAGCACGGCGCAAAAGTCGATATGAGAAACCAGCTTGGTGCCACACCACTCATTCTTGCCGCATGGTGGGGTGATCCGGAGACAGTCGATTTGCTGATAAAAGCCGGTGCCGACATAAACATTATCGATAACAGTGGCCAGACAGCACTCGATTTTGCGATCAAGCGCGCACGCGGACCGGGCATGGTCGAGCGCCTGAAAAAGGCCGGCGCCAAAACCGCCAGCGAACTGGTTAGCGGACAATAACAGGGGTATTCCGGATGAATCATTACAAACAGTTCTGGCTGACTTTCGCCTTACTGGCAGGGTTCCTTGTCACACCATTAATCCAGGCAACTGAAAACACGCCACTGATCGATGCGGTGCGGGCAGGTAACCTCTCCGAGGTTGACACCCTCATCAGTAAAGGTGTCGATCCCGATCAGTCGGATTCAGACCAGAGCTCTGCACTACTGTTCGCCATAGGCGCAAACAAAACGGTTATTGCCGAACACCTGCTGGATGCAGGAGCCGACCCTTCACTCAGCAATTCACGCGGCTGGAATGCGTTGATGGTGGCCGCACAGACAGGCAATCTGCCACTGGTCAAACGCCTTATCAAGGCCGGCGTCGATGTCAATACGCACACCAAGACAAACTGGTCAGCGCTGACTCTGGCTGCACAGAACGGTCATACTGGCAGCGTCAAAACCCTCATTGAGGCTGGAGCAAACCTGAATGTGTTCACCCAGGATGGGTTTACCCCCATCATGGTTGCCGCACACAAGGGACATACCGATACTTTAAAAGTGCTTCTGGATGCCGGCGTAGACCCTGACCAGAAGGAAGCCGAACGCGAAACCACTGCATTAATCCTCGCTGCAGCAGAGAACCACGTTGACACCCTGAAGCTGCTGATTGATCGCGGTGCAAAAATCGATGCCCGGGACAAGTTTGGCCAGACGGCCCTAATCTGGTCTGCCTGGCATGACAAATATGATGCTGCCAGATTCCTGCTGGAAAAAGGGGCTAACCCAAACATTGCCAACAAGGAAGGCAAGACAGCTCTACGCTTCGCCCTGCACGGCGGCAACCAGAAACTGATCGGGTTGCTGCGTGATGCCGGCGGCAAGGAAGGACATGAAGCAGTCCCGGTTACGCCTGTACCCCAAAATAATCACTCGATGTAAGCAGCCGGAGCAATACCTATGCAAACGTTACTGAGAACTTCATTAATCATTATTTTCCTGCTGGGCAGCAAAGGCCTGCTGGCCGAGTCCGAAACACCGGAATCTGTCTACAACCACTATCTGGATTCTGTTCTGAAGGCGAATAGCCTGGATGAGCTGTTTGTCTTCTGGACAATCAATCATATCAATGAAGTCAATGAGGAAATCCGTCGTGCCGCGCGAATTGGGCGTAATGCCGGGGAAGACAAAAAAGCCGCTCTCAAGCAGATGAAAGCCCGGGCCACCATCACAGACCGCAATAGTGTCAGCAAGGAAATAACCGGCGGACGCAGCAAACTGAACTACAACGCAACCAGCAAGGAAAAGAATGAAAGTTACAACATAGTCGTTGATATGCTATTTGAAGACGGACAGTGGAAAATTATTCGTGAACGCATGCTGCACAAATAACCCGTAACTTTTTATTGACCTGATTTTGATTTATTCACCGCATCGGCGAGCGACGAGCGCGAGTCCTTGTAGTCCCGCTGCATTCGGCGGCTCAATTCGGCAGCGTCACGCTCCTCGGGCGGCATTCGGTTAAGCTGCTTCTGGAAATGCTGCTCGAACTCTCCAAGAGAAGCTGCACCTGGATTTGGCGGCGCGGTATATTGCACTGAGCCCGTTTGCAAGGAAGGCGGTGGCTCATCCACGGGCGCATTGGCAGCGGCCTCATTTCCTGTTGCCGGGGAACCATCCGCCTGTCCTGCGATATCGTCAGACGCACTCTCTGCGGCCCCTGGTTGGACAAGCACCCGCTCCACATCAGGAACGGAAGGCACCTTACTGCCTTCTTCCGCTGACTGCACCACATGCTCATCTGTTTGCTGCTGCTGCTGGATATAGCGATACGCTATAACAACACTGGCAAAAAGCACAACAGCAGCGCCGTACATTAAAAACTGTTTCATTTTTCCACCTCGGGATAACGGCGCACCTGCCAAATATAATAGAGTGCAGGAATCAAAATCATTGACACGAGTGGTGCCGTCACCATGCCACCCACCATGGGTGCTGCAATACGACGCATCACTTCTGAACCTGTCCCTGCGCCCAGCATAACCGGTAACAGTCCGGCAATAATCACTGCCGCCGTCATGGCCTTGGGGCGTACACGCTGTACGGCGCCCTCTGCCACTGCTGCACGAAATGCGACGCGAGTGGTTGGCTGGCGACGGCGCACCGCTTCGTCAAGATACACCAGCATAACAACACCAAACTCTGCTGCTACACCGGCCAGCGCAATAAAACCGACGCCGACGGCCACGGAAAGATTGTAACCCAGGCCATACAGCAGCCAGAAACCACCTACCAGCGCCAGCGGTACGGCGCCCATCACCATCAGTGACTCGGTAAAATTTCGAAAACTCAGGTACAGCAACAAAAGGATAATCACCAGTGTGACAGGGATAATGACATTGAGTCTCTCCCGCGCCCGTTCAAGGTACAGGTACTGGCCTGTCCAGTGCACCGTATAGCCGGCAGGCAGATCGATACGTTCCGCCACCACCTGTTTCGCTTCGTCCACGTACGAGCCAAGATCACGATCCGAAATATTGACATAAACCCAGCCACTCAGACGTGCATCCTCACTACGTATCATTGCCGGTCCGTTGGTGATTTGTATATCTGCCACATCCCGCAACTGAATATGCTCGTCACGCGAAGTCACGATTGCAAGATTCTGTATTGCATCCAGTGAGTCGCGCACATAACGTGGGTAACGCAGGTTGACAGGGTAGCGCTCACGCCCCTCCACGGTATAAGTGACATTAACGCCGCCTACTGCGACATTAATCAACTCCTGGATCTCCTCCACGCTGAAGGCATAGCGCGCCGCCGCATCACGGTCGATGTCAACCTCGATATAGCGCGCGCTGGTAGCTCGTTCGGAAAACACAGACCGGGTACCCGGCACCGTGCGTACGATCGGCTCGATCTGTTCGCCGATACGCTGAATGACCTCAAGATCGGGGCCGGATATGCGAATACCAACCGGTGTATTCACACCGGTGGATAACATATCAATGCGTGTCCTGATCGGCATCAGCCATGCGTTACTGAGGCTTGGCACCTGCACACGCGCGTCGAGTTCCTGCTTGATCCCTTCCAGCGTCATGCCTTCGCGCCACTGATCGCGAGGCTTTAACTGGATTGTGGTCTCCATCATGGTAAGTGGAGCCGGATCGGTTGCGGTTTCTGCACGACCAACCTTGCCGAAGACACGCTCGACTTCCGGGACCGTCATGATTAACTTGTCAGTCTGCTGCAACAACTCACGCGCTTTGCCGATTGATATTCCGGGAAAGGCTGTTGGCATGTACAGCAGGTCACCCTCATCCAGCTCGGGCATAAATTCCGCGCCGAGCTGCGAAAGTGGCCACAGGCTGCTGGCAACCAGCAGCAGCGCAAGCCCAACGACACGCCATGGATGGTTGAGTGTTGCCTTGATAACGGGTTGATAGAGCGCAATCAACCCACGGTTGACCGGGTTGGCATTTTCGTTACGAATATGACCACGCACCAGGTAAACCAGCAATGCCGGTACCAATGTAATGGAAAGCCCTGCTGCTGCCGCCATGGCAAAGGTCTTGGTATACGCCAGAGGCGTGAACAAGCGGCCTTCCTGTGCCTCCAGGCTGAAAACAGGAAGGAAGCTCAGGGTGATAATCAACAGCGAGAAGAACAGTGGTGACCCCACCTCGGTCACAGCGGCAGTAATTGCTGCAATACGATTCTCACCACCGGAACGTTCCAGGTGCTTGTGCACATTCTCGATCATCACTATGGCCGCATCCACCATGGCGCCGATGGCAATTGCTATACCGCCCAGTGACATGATATTGGCATTGACGCCCTGCTGCTCGATCAGAATGAATGCTGCAAGTATACCGACCGGGAGGCTGATCAAAATCACCAGAGAGGAACGGAAATGATAGAGAAACACCGCGCATACCAGCACCACAATAACGAATTCCTCCAGCAATCGCTGGGACAGGGTTTTGACAGCCCTGTTTATCAGGCCGGAACGGTCATACGTCGTTACCAGTTCCACCCCCTTCGGCAGACTGTTTCGGATAGCACTGATTTTGTCCTTTACTGCATCTATCGTAGTCAGTGCATTTTCGCCAAAGCGCATGACAATTATTCCACCCACCACTTCGCCCTCACCATTCAGCTCCGCAATGCCACGACGCATTTGTGGCCCGGTACGGATCTCGGCGATATCATCCAGCATTATCGATGCGCCGGACGCACCAACGCCAAGTGGTGGAATCTTTCGCAAATCATCGATGGACTCGATATACCCGCGTGATCGCACCAGGTATTCAGCCTCTGCCATTTCAACTACCGAGCCACCGGTTTCGTGGTTGGCGCTGCGAATCGCCCGCTTGACTGCTGACAGCGGGAGTGAATGCAGGCGCAACAGATTGGGATCTATAACAACCTGATACTGTTTGACCATGCCACCAACGGTCGCCACTTCGGCAACGCCGGGTACTGTCTGCAGTTCATACTTCAGGAACCAGTCCTGAAGACTGCGTAACTGCGACAGATCCCGGGAACCGCTGTGATCAACCAGTGCATACTCGAAAATCCAGCCCACCCCGGTAGCGTCCGGACCAAGCGACGAACTTGCCTCGTCCGGTAACTGGCCTGAGACCTGGCTGAGATATTCGAGCACACGCGAGCGTGCCCAGTAAGGGTCTGTCCCGTCCTCGAAAATAATGTAAACGAAAGAATCACCGAAGAATGAATAACTGCGTACAGCAGTTGCGCCCGGCACGGCAAGCATGGCCGTCGACAAGGGATAGGTGACCTGATCCTCTACGACCTGCGGGGCCTGCCCCGGGTAGCTGGTCTTGATAATAACCTGGACATCAGACAGATCGGGTATGGCATCCAGCGGAATGGTACGCATCGCGTACAAACCCCAGACAGAAACCAGTGCCGCCAGCACCAGTACCAGCAGCCGGTTTTGTATGGACCAGCGAATAATAGCTGCGATCATCTTAACCGCCCGTCAGTGCGTATGACCACTTTCATTGTGTTCCGGTTTCGATGCTTCCGGCTCCTGCATACGACGAAAGCTAGCCGTCAGGCTGCTCTCTGAGTCGATCAGGAACTGACCGGACACTACAACAGTTTCATCACCCTGCAATCCCGATAAAATCTCTACCCGGCCATTACTGACAATGCCTGCACGTACTTCTACGGGCTGATAATGCCCGTCATCCCGGACCACGATAACGCGCTCACCATCACCCGTACGAATCACGGCATCAGCCGGCACCCACAGCACATCCTCGTGCGGCTGCGCGTAGATCGTCACGCTGGCAAACATCGATTTACGCAGCAGCGGGTTCATGGTCAGGAATCTTAACCGTACGGTCAGGGTACGCGTCTTGTAACTGATAGATTCATTAACACGCTCTACCGTACCCTCGAATTCCTCGCCCGGCAGCGACGGGATCGTCATAACTGCGCGCTGCCCATACTTGAGCCATGTCCACTGGCGTTCGAAAACTTCAGCCGAAACATTGGCGACAATAAGCCCCCCGAGTCGGGCTACAGTAGTATCGGCTTCAACAGGATCACCTTCCTTCAGAGGAATTTCCATAATTGAGCCATCCTGTGGCGCATACAGTGTAAGATTCCTTTCAACCTCTCCACTTTCTTCCAGTTTGCGCACCTTGTTTCCCGGGAAACCCAGTTTTGCCAATGTTTCCCAATGTTGTTTCATGGCATCGTTATCACCGGCTCTGAAAGCTGCCAGGTAGTCCTGCTGTGCCTGCAGGCGTTCAGGTGAAAATATTTTTGCAAGCTCTTCTCCACGTCTGACAGATTCACCAGTGCTTCGTTCGAGCACCCATTCGACTCGCCCGGCAAGCCTCGGCATGATAGTTCGGCCACCACTTGGTGTGATTTTACTGATGCTCCCGGTAGTCCGGATCAAACGCTGCAGGGTCCCGCGCTGCACCGGTGAAGTGCGTATCCCCAGATTGTGTTCCATGACTGGCGAAATCCATACTTGTGGCGGGCCACCAGCTGAAGCAGCAGCCTCATTTTCTGCCAGCACGAGATCCATGCCACAAACCGGACAACTACCCGCCTCAGACGTAATAATTTCCGGGTGCATGGGACAGACGTAATGGCTTGTATCGTGCAGCCCGATCTCGTCCAGTGCCGGTTTACCTTGAACAACCGGATTCCGGTCGGCAAACAGCAACCATCCTGACAACAGGCCGGCTACGAATAATAAAGGCAACGAATAGAGAACCGTGATTTTTCTGGACATGGTGCTGCTTGCCTGAGTGACGGTTGGCCAAGTATAGCGCCATCCGGGTATTCATCATCAATCTTCCCTTTTTCCAACCCCCTGGTAGTCAGAAAGTTCGAAAAAAGGAGGGGGGTCATCCAGACCCCCCAAGTATTACCTGCTACCTGTTCTTATGCGAGGAACTTTTCAGTTCGACTTATTCCCACCACGCGATGCCATGAGGCGCAGCGTGGCCGGTATCACCGTGCGGCCATGATGCACGGTCAAAGTCGACACAGCCATCGAAGTAGCTGTAGTAGAAATGCGGTCCATAGCGCTGACCTTCATCACCGTAGGAGCTCACATCGGTGAACAGACCAAACAGCGAGTCGGTGTAGATGCGGCCTTTACCGATACCACGGTTGAGACGCTTACGCATCTTCAGCATGCAGACACGGTCATCACCCACAGAACCGGTGCCCGGCAGCTGACCAACCGGGTTCGGCAGTGCATATTCACGCAGATCGACGAAGTACAGGCTCGATGCGACACGTTTTTCTGCACGGTTGTAGATAGTGAAGTGAGGACCACCCTGGGACAGGAAGTTATCCAGTGAATCCAGGTTCTGGCTGTCGGCTACCACCGGGCAATCCGACGCACCGTTGTTTCGCTTGGCAGCGAAAGTGGTGGTTGGTTCACCGGTGAACATATGGGCATAGCCCGGATCATCACTGGCGGTATAGTAGCTGGCATCAGCGTAATCACACTCGATGTTATTGATGTTGTCACCCTTGGCAAGCAGCGGACGTATATCAAACAGCATGATACGGCGTGAGTGCTGCAACGGGTAATCACGATCAAAGGTCGGCTGACCCGGCGCTACGATACCGGCTATCGGAGCGACAAGGTAAGTATCGTCCTGCGTAGTGAAGAACACCGAGAAACCGGTGCATGGCCCGCTGTCATACAGTGCACGCAATTCAGGACGCACACCATTCTGCCAGGTAGTCATGTCAGGGGTGTAGAACAGCGTACCACCACACATGGAAGCCACGAAACCGCCTTTGGAGTAGTACGGAGCCGCACCATTTGTTGTCCAGGCAGCCATCAGGCCTTCCGGTTCTTCCATGGTAACAGCCGAGGAACCTAGCTGCTCTGGACCACCACCTTCACGACCCTCAACACGAGGACCGTCAGGCACCTGGGCAAGATCATCAGGTGTATAGGTACCGGAAGCCTGGGTTTTCAGCTTGTTCAGATCCCAGAAACGGATTGTTGTACCCATGTCATAGGTCTGGGTTGTTGCTGCCCCTTCTTCATTGTCAGGCGGAGTCGCACCAGCCAGTGCCAGGGAAACCGGGTCACCATAATCAGAAGTCACCAGCGTGTTCAGATCCTGACGCGCGAAGATGCCGTGCGGATGCGCAATTCCAGCTGTGCTCGGTGCAACAGTTTCCGGTGCACCGGCCAGAATCGCACACAGACCACACTGCCAGCGAGGCTTGTAACGCTGGGGGGCATCACCACCTTCGTAGACAGCACTGAATTGACGAACGTCCATTCCGTCCTTGTCGAAAATCACCACACCACCCGGCGTGGTCAAGGTCGGAGGCAGCTGAGGCGCTGCGCCCATATTGCTGGGGAACCCCCAGTTACCCTTGGCACCCATGAAGGAGGATGCCATCAGGCCGTCACCAACATCGATGAAATCATCAGTGCCGGACAGCGCATCGGTACGCGGATCAAAACCACCTGAAATCACCAGGCCACACATGTTGTCGTAGGCCGGATCTGTACCCATGCTGGTTTCATCATAACGAATCACTGCGCTGGTCACGTCTCCGCCGACGATGGTACCGTCAATCGGACGAACGTTCATCGGGTCATTGACGTTACAACCAAACACATTGGCAGAAATCAGGCCGCCGGCAAACAACAGCTTGTCGCCCGTATCTTCGTCGATAGAGATGAATGCGTTAGTGTGATGAGACTCGTTGGCGAACTGTGAAGTAATACCACCCTGAAACAGGCCACCTGTTCCAGCTGTCGGTACAGGCACAATACTGCCATCTGTCACACTGCTATCGAGGCCAAACTCAACTTCGGCCAACAGGTGGGCATTCAGTACTGGCGGCAACTGAACCGTGTTGGCCACTGCACCGTAATTGTAAATATCACTTCGGGTCGCATTAATGACAGCAATAAAATCACCGTCAGGGGTGCCGGTGGTTGCCGCGCCCTTGCCGTTAACTTCATAGTTGGGATCGTAATCGTTGTCTAGTGCTGCTCCGTCCATGGTCTGCCAACCGCCTTTATCACCGGTCCAGACCATCAAGTACTTGGCTGCGTGGGCAGAACCAGCCATGACCATGGCGGAACCGACCGCGACAGCAAGTGCCGTCTGCTTAATCGTTTTCAATTTCATTGTTGGGTACCCTCCCACTTGACGTGGATTGTTTGGTAAACCAGCACCCGTCTAGTGGACAGGCGCCATTCAGCAAACAGTACTATTGCAATGGCCGGGCCAACTTGATTTCCACACTTAAAACAGAGGGTTATATGACTTACTGTCTCCGTGAGGCGACGCTTGATAATATCTGGCTCATAGTGTAAATAATTCCGACATGACAAATATTTTCAAATCACTGCCAGTTATAGAAATAGTGATTTTTATTTATATTATTCATGGAATTAGTGACTATATAGACATTGATTTATATCCGCTCTTGCCAAGCCCGCTCAAGCCAAAATCTGATCAGAACAAGTATGCAGTTAACAATAAATCGTTTAAATACAATTAAATAATTGTATCAAACATGTAAACAAATGCGACGGAGGGCATGACCATGCTGCCAGTCTGTCATGTCATGTACGTCAATGCTTCCAGTCAACGGAGCATTTGCTCATGAAGAAAAATGTGGGCGGGACACACTTCACTGCAAAAAAAACCCGCTTGAAAAGCGGGCTTTTTCAGCTTTCCGGTAACCGCCGGGAAGGCTCTCATTCGGCGGAACGGCAACCCCCGAATCCGAACAGTGAGTAGGCCGGACACCAGCCCACAATACCGGTCAGCAGCGGCACAACGCCAATCAGACCCCAGGGATAAAGTATCCCGGTCCATGGACCAGCAAAGGTCAGCCCTACCAGTGCAGCGCCCGCAACAATACGAATGACTCGTTCAACCCCACATACATTTGCCATGATTTACACCTCGCAACAGCATTTCGGTTATCAGGTGTCAGTAACTATACAAAGCTGGCATACGGGGCTGCAGTGACTAAATCACATAACCCCGCTGTTTCGGGTCAGTGTACTGCTTCCCAGACGCGAGTCAGCGCCTCAGGCCTGATAACCTCTACCGCCCCACGGTGTACAGCGATAAAGCCCTCTTTTTCGAATACCTTCAGCTGACGGCTGACCACTTCACGCGCCGTACCCAGCTCACTGGCAAGCTGCTGGTGAGTTGCCGATACCGACCCCGGCTGATTACCGCATCGATCCACAAGATGCTTCGCAAGCCGGGCATCGACTCGACCAAAGGCGACATCCTCGACACGTTGTATCAGGTCACCCAGCCGTTGCCCCTGGTTGGCGAAGACAAACCGCCGGAAGGCTTCGGAGTGCCCCAGTGCTTCATTGAATACAGACTGTGGAATCACCAGCGCGTCGGTCTCTTCGTCGGTAATACCTTCTGCGGGATAAGATTCTTCGCTGATCAGGCAGGAAGTAGTGATCACACAGGACTGGCCGTCGGTAACCCGGTAAAGCACCACTTCCCGACCCCCCGAAGACAATGCCTGAACACGCAAACTGCCACGGATAACGACAAGATAATTCCTGCAGGCATCCCCTCTGTGAAATACGGTATGCCCAGAGGGCAGCTGCACACTCTGCACCTGCCTGCGCAATTGCTGCAGGACCATATCATCCTGCGGAAACCATTGATCAAGTATGTTCGGGGCGCCACTCATAGTGACACCTTTTATCCACCAATCATCTGGCGGAGTCAACCTTGATCGAATGAGGCAAAAAAAACGCGGGCACATGGCCCGCGTTAATCATCCGGTTCAGTGGGAGGGAATTCGCTGAATAACTGAACCTGGAATCCTTTGCTAGAAAACAACCTGCCAGCCTGCTGAAAGCTGCCAGTCGGCGCTCATCTGCACGCCATCAAGATTCTCATAAACCGGTACGCCCGCCTCTAAAGCCAGCCTGCTGCCATTAAAGACACCCTGCGGGCCATAAAAGTTCACACCAACCAGAAAATCAACCCGTGAGCCGCCCTGCAACTCCGGGTCGGCAGTCGCTACCATCAGCGGGTTCAGCTCTGGATCTGCGCCATCGATCTCGTCCCAGGTCTGTGCCTTGAGGCGCAGTGAGCCTTTAAGTGAAGGCGACAACTTTCGGGAAACCCAGCCACTCAATTCCAGGCGATCACCCAGTGTGTAATCATTATCGTTGTCGCCGAGCCGGATGGTTGCCATCGCCTGCGCACCCAGCGACCATACATTGCTCTGTCGGCTCCAGGTGATGCCGGGCAGAAGATCCCACGTACCGGAACCCAGCTGCATCGGATAAGGCAGCTGCGCATCGGCAGCCGCCGGCGTATCGTCGCTTGCATCAATATCTCCGGTCGGGACAGACAGACCAAAATTCAACAAGATGCTGTTGCCCGGCGCGGCAGACAATGCATAGACCCCCCGCAGACTGATATCGCCGAGCCCGTCACTGCGGGTTGTAAAACGCACACCCATGCGCGTGATGTGATCCATATCCTTGCGGAGCAGCGGAACCATAGCCATTAACGACAGACGATCACTCACGGAATACATGGCACCGAACATGTGCATCTCCATGTCCATACGCAATGGCGCAACCATATACTCGGACAGGATATCTGCAGTACTGATATGACTGTCACCATCGCGCATACCATCCATATGCATACGCATATAACTGTAGGTAAACATCAGATCACCCGCGGTGTGGACGTGGTCCCCCATGACCCCGGCAGGCGCCTGCCCGAGGTGGTTCGCGTGGCCGGTGTGATGCACATGTTCGACAGCCTGCACCTGCGGGCTGCTGAACAGTATTGTTGCCAGTAGTGCTGTGATTTTCGTTGACATTCCCGACTCCCGTTAAAGTATTTATCTTTTGATTTTATGACGGGTACTTTAACAATGACGTGCATCCTGGAGAATGCGACACAGTGTCGCACCCGTCCGGAATGTAACGGAACACAGGGATAATAAACATGAACCCGGATCTCTGACATACTTAACCCAATAATATGCCGTAATCTGCTTTTTCCACCGACGGATAGAATACTTTTCATGTTGATGAAAAACCCCGAAAAATCGAGCAGTTCGAGTAACCTCAGGCGTCTGGCACTGCTGCGGGGGCTAATGCTGACCGCCGAACTCGTTGTAGTCCTGGGGGTATATTTCCTCGCCAATATTGCGCTACCACTGATACCGCTATTTACAATTTTTACACTCATGGCTTTCGCAAGTCTGTGGACCTGGAAACACGCAGGCAATGGCGCGATCATCAGCGACCGGGAATTTTTTCTGCAGCTTTGCACCGATGTACTGGCACTGACCGCCGTACTCTATTTCACCGGTGGTGCTACCAACCCCTTTGCGTGGCTGTTCCTTATTCCGTTGATTATCGCTGCAACGGTTCTGTCCACGCCGGCCGTCTGGTTTATGGCGGCCCTGACCACGCTGTGCTATTCCCTGCTGTTCTTTTTCTACCAGCCACTCGGAAATGACGCCCACATGCACCATGATCAGGCTTTCAGCCAGCACATCTTTGGCATGTGGTTCGGCTTTGCGCTCAGCGCCGTACTTATTGCCTGGTTTGTCGTTGGTATTTCCAACACACTGCGCCAGCGTGATGAACTACTCGCACGTGCACGCGAACAGGCATTGCGCGATGAACAGCTGGTTGCACTGGGCACACTGGCCACCGGTGCTGCGCATGAACTCGGCACACCACTTTCTACTATGGCTGTGGTTACCCGTGAGCTGGAGCGCGCGGAAGTACCGGACAGCATGAAGCGCAAACTGACCATACTGCGCAGCCAGGTTGATCGCTGCAAGCAGGCCCTGTCGGTTATCTCGGCTTCTGCCGGCGAGCTACGCGCGGAAAGCGGCGGACTCGCACCTGTCCTTACCTGGCTGGAGCATATTATCGATACCTGGAAAGCCCAACGCCATGACGCATCGATTACCGTTAACTTTCCACAACAAATAACCGACGCTGCCATTATCGATGAGCAAACCCTGCAACAATCCATTATCAACCTGCTGAACAATGCAGCAGATGCCTCGGGAGAAGAGCTGGTCATGGAGGTCCGCCGGGACAGCAGCAAACTTACTATCGATATACTCGATCGGGGACCGGGCCTGCACCCGAAAATCGCGGCCACACTTGGAGAACAACAGAGCAGCAACAAGGAACATGGAATGGGCCTGGGCCTGCTGTTAACCCATGCAACCCTGCGGCGCCTTGGCGGAGATATAGCCCTGTTCGATCGCCAGGGCGGGGGCACCTGTACGCGTATACAACTGCCGCTAACGAGACTGGATACCCCTCTATGACTGACACCGCCGGTATTCGCCCCACCCTGTTACTTGTCGATGACGACGAGCTGTTCTGCGAAGTACTCGAAGATGCCCTGCAGGATCGGGGCTACCAGGTAGAGAGTGCACACAATATCACTTCCGCCCTGGAGAAAGCCGGTAACCTGGACCCCGAGTATGCGGTTATTGACCTGCGTATTGGCCAGGAATCAGGCCTGACGCTGGCAGCACAGTTACATGCCCGTGATGAAAATACACGCATGGTGATTCTTACCGGTTATGCCAGTATTGCTACTGCGGTTGAAGCCATCAAGCTGGGCGTCACCCACTACCTGGCCAAGCCTGCGGATGCCGATGAAATCCTTGCTGCACTGCACAGGGATGAAGGAAACTCCGAGGTTCCGCTATCGATCAGCCCGATGAGTGTCAAGCGTCTCGAATGGGAGCACCTGCAGAAGGTCCTGACAGAATGTGGAGGCAATATTTCTGCTGCTGCGCGTAAACTTAATATGCATCGCCGGACACTGCAGCGGAAACTGGCAAAGCATCCGGTCAGAAAATAATTACACCGTATTAACGATTCGCAATCCAGACCGTAACACGCCGGTTCTTTGCCCAGGCCCTGTCATTACTCTGTTCAACCTCTGGCTGGCTCTCTCCGAAGTATCTCGATTCAATTGACTTTGCAGGAACGCCACGAGAACGCAGGTAGCGTGCCACCATACCCGCGCGCTTGTGTGACAATGCCATATTGAAATCCGGGTCACCGCGTTCATCCGCATGACCACCCAGCACAATACGGAAATCCGGTTTTTTACGGTAGTCACGTGCTATATCTTCAAGAATGCGCCGGGCTTTACGACTCAGGCTTGCGCTGTTGGTCGAAAAGAAGACCCGCTTCTCTGCGCGTGGCTCAAAATCCAGGTAATGCAGACCTGCCGTACACTCGAGAAACTTCGGCAGTGCTTCACGAAAACGCACCGGCATCAATGTAACCCTGACTTTGTCGCGCCCATCACCCCAGTCATCGAATTCGATTGTCGGTTGCATACCCTGCTCAAGCTCATAGTAGAGACGGAGCGCCTGATCGCGCGGAATACTGAGTGGCGTCTTGCCCTCCTTCAGCCTGAAACTGCCCAGGTCTCGCTGAACTTCCTGGTGCTTCCAGGGCGGTGCCTCTGACTGAATCTGTGCCTGTTGCTCCCTTACTGGCGGCTGATCAGCAAACAGGGAAAATTTCAGCCTCTGCCCTGAATGCTGTTCAAATCGCACACGCCCGAAGCGCGGAATCCGATGCGTCAGCGAACAATGCTTCGGTGTCGCATCTACTACCCACTTTGACTCTTCCCAGTTTGACTGAAACTGCTGCAAATTCGCGAACACGGGCAGACTGAACAAGGAAAACACGAGCACGCAGCTCGCGGGAAAAAGAGTTTTGTATAAAATGATCATGGCCTGTTTTCGACGCAAAAGGCCCACACCTTGAGTTTGCCGCTCGAGTTTTTTGATGGCACACCACTTGCAAAGCAACATACCGAATGTGACTTTGTCACTAAATACTTGGAATACCCTTACATTCTCCCTGATAAATTTGTGTCTATTTGTCATCATGACATGACAAATAGACAGTCGACTACAGCGGCCTGTCGATGAATGTTACAGAATTATACCCTTTGAGCATCCCCATCAAAATTCTAATAAATATATATCTTTCAATAGATTGAGGGATAATTAAATTAGATTATTAGTATTATATAATTTTCTTATGTAAATATTTAAGGGATAGCTAATACAGCAACCTGGCGTATTTATTGTTTAATTATGTCGAAATTTCTATCACTTTTCCGGGCCGATATCCCGGCATCTGAACCAATGCTCACAAATAATTGTATATTATTGTTTATATAGTAATTTTCCTGATTGGCCCGTAACTTGCCATGTTCCCAGACGATCGTTCATGGCTGAACATGAACATTCACATAATGAATCGCAGATAACTGCGAAAAAGCAGACAAGGCGGCCGGATCCACGAAATGACCCGGCACCGCAAGAGGACGGGAAAAATGGAAAATTTCACGCCAGTGGCTTCGCTGGTCGGCGGCATATTGATTGGTCTCGCCGGAGCAGCCATGTTGTATTTCAATGCCAAGATTGCCGGTATCAGCGGTATTTTCGGCGGACTCCTTCAAACCAAAAAGAACGACACCCTGTGGCGCGTACTGTTTGTTGCCGGCCTGCTCAGCGGTGGCATTGTCATCGATCTTTTTCACCCCGCAGCGCTCGATTTCAGCGTTGACCGATCCATGCCTGCCGTGATCGTTGCCGGCCTGCTGGTTGGCTTCGGGGCACGTCTCGGCAATGGCTGTACCAGCGGCCACGGTGTCTGCGGTATTGGCCGACTCGCACCGCGTTCTATTGTCGCCGCTGCGACATTCATTGTCACAGGTGCAATTACTGCCATCGTTGTAAACCACTACTTCGGGGGTTCGATCTGATGTTGCCTAATATTGTAATTTTCCTTAGCGGGTTTGTTTTTTCCATTGGCCTTGCCGCTTCCGGCATGACGCAACCGGAAAAAGTCATAAGCTTCCTCGACTTTGTAGGTAACTGGGATCCCAGCCTGGTCATGGTGCTGCTTGGCGCGGTAGTAACCTATTTCATCAGCCAGCGACTGATACTCAAGCGTGACAGCGGTGTATTCGGCGACAAATTCCAGCTGCCCACCCGTATGGATATAGACACTCCGCTGGTTGCAGGCGCCGCCATGTTCGGTGTTGGCTGGGGCCTGGTCGGCTTTTGCCCAGGTCCGGCGCTGGTTTCCGGCGTCACTGGTAACCCCCAGGTTCTCACCTTCGTGCTGTCCATGTCGCTTGGCATGTACCTGTTTGGCTCCCTGCATCTGCGTTACAGCAGTGAGCCCGACGGTGGCGCAAGCCCGCTTGATGCCATCGCAGTTCGCAGTACCTGACCGGAGCGAGACACTATGGTCAAGGAAACCTTTTTCGGTACCCGCATTAAACGCATGATGACGCTGCTTTTCGCTCTAGTTATTGCGGTTGTGCTGGGATATCGCTTCACTCACAAGCCCAACTTCCTGGCGGTCGAAACTGATGCCGTTGCGGCACTGGAAGGCAAGCATCTCGCACTGAACGGGCGCGACGGAATTGCCGCCTGTTCAGCCTGCCACGGCCAGAACGGTGAAGGCAATGAACCGCTAGGTTACCCGCGACTTGCCGGCCTGCACCCGCGCTACATCGCCAAGCAGTTACAGGACTTTGCACGTGACCAGATGGATATCGGTGTCAAGGTCGATCCGATTGCCCGCGACTACCAGAAAACGCCGCGCATCTATAAAGACCTCACCATCTACTCCCCCGGTATTCGCCGCGACGCCATGATGAACCCGATTGCGCAGGCCCTGACCGAAGAAGAGATCTACAACGTATCCCACTACTACGCGAGCCTGCCGTTTTCCGCCAACCCTGAACCGGTCGATTTCGAAACCCTGGAGCGTGGGCACGAACTCGCAGTACGTGGAAAACCCGAATACCTGATGCCGCGCTGCAATGCCTGTCACGGACCGAATGGCGAAGGCTTCGGCGAACACTTCCCGCCACTGGCCGGGCAACCGGTCAAATACATTGTCCGCCAGATCAACAAGTGGCAAAACGGCGACCGGGACAATGATCAGCTCGCCATGATGAAGAACACGGCCAACCTGCTGACGGATGGCGACAAGATTAACGCCGCACGCTATTACAACAACAAATCGTACAGCGTTAACCAGGAGTAACGGCACCATGAAAATAATTCCTTTCCTGCTGCTGGCCATTGCTGTAGCAACGGGTGCGCCACCCATCGCAAAAGCCGAACCGCTTGATCCGCTGGAGGTACGTCCTACCCTGGTACGTCCGCAGGTCAGCCTGCCGACTAACCTGATTACCGTGCCAGTGGTTAACCCGGGCGAGTATTTTGTACCGCCTGCCTATGACGATATCCCGGATGACAAAACCGGCGACATGATTCGCTGGGGGCGCAATATTTTTGTGAACACGCAGAAATATGCACCGCGATATGCCGGCAATGGCCTGAATTGTGTCAGCTGCCACCTGTCAGAGGGGCGCCAGCCTTACGCGGCCCCGCTGTGGGCCGCCTACCCGATTTACCCGGAATCCCGTAACAAGACCAAGCGTGTCGTGACTTTCCCGCAACGTATTCAGTCCTGTTTCAAATACAGCATGGATGGTATCGCCCCGACAGTAGATGCCCCGGAAATGGATGCGCTGGTGACCTACGCCAAGTGGCTTTCGACCGGTGCACCGGTTGGTGTGGCGCTGCCGGGCCGCGGCTTTGCAAGCATCAAGAAAACACACGACCCCTCGACTATTGAGGGCGAAATTATCTACAACTCCCGCTGCGCTATCTGTCATGGCGCCAATGGTGAAGGGCAAAAGAACCGTAACGGAGAGGGATACATGTTCCCGCCACTGTGGGGCATGGACTCCTTCAACCGCGCTGCCGGCCTCAACAAGGTGAAAACC
This sequence comes from Thiogranum longum, assembly GCF_004339085.1. Lineage (NCBI taxonomy): Bacteria > Pseudomonadati > Pseudomonadota > Gammaproteobacteria > Chromatiales > Ectothiorhodospiraceae > Thiogranum > Thiogranum longum. The sequence goes on from NZ_SMFX01000001.1 coordinate 2,633,766, forward strand.
GCGGCACAGTTCATAAAGGCCAACATGCCGCTGGGCTCCGGTTACACGCTGACCGATGACGAGGCGCTGGACGTTGCCGCCTACATGTGGATTCACTTCCGCCCGGATGACCCGCGCGCCTCATTCTTCATGAACCGCTTTTCACCAAAACCCGGCGGAGGTAACTGAGCATGAATCGCAGCAACACTCACCCGCTGGTGCGTCGTTTCCTGCCGTTCACGGAATGGTTGCCGATGCTCGACGCCATGACGGTACGTAATGACATCTGGGCAGGTGTTGCCGCCGGCATCCTGATTCTTCCACAGGCCATTGCACTGGCCACCATGGCGGGGCTGCCACCGGAGATCGGGTTGTATACGTCGATCTTCCCGGTAATCGTGTGTGCGCTGTTTGGCTCGTCCTGGCACGTACTGTCCGGCCCCAACACTTCGATCTCGGTAATGGTTGCCACCATCATCGGCGGTTACGCCAGCCTCGGCACACCGGACTGGATCATGTACACGCTGACGCTGACCTTTATCGCCGGTGTCATACAGTTACTGTTCGGGGTGCTGAAGCTGGGCGTGGTGTTCAACTACTTCTCGCACACCGTCATGGTCGCCATTGTCACCGGCGTTGGTATCATTATTATTATCCAGCAGATCGGTAACTTCCTGGGACTGACGGTCAACCCCGGCGAACCGGTTCAAGACACCCTGTATTCCATGCTGTTCCGCATGCCCGAAGTGAACTGGTGGGCCGCATCACTGGGTATACTCACTGTCGTTACCGGCATGCTGGTCAAACGCTGCTTCCCGCGTCAGCCGGCCATTATCATTGCGGTTATCGTCGGCATGGCCGGTGGATGGCTGCTCGAATTTCTGTTCGGTGCCGGCAATACCAATGTCGACAAGCTGGGTTACCTGTCACTGGAAATCCTGCCCCTGTCAGCACCTGACTTCAGTCCGACCAACTTCTACGAAGCGGCAGAAGGCCTGATGATGGGCGGATTCATCATCGCCTTTCTCGGCCTGATGCAGTCTGCCGTCATCGCGCGCGCCATGGCGGTCAAGTCCGGTCAGCATGTGGACATCGACCAGGAAGTCATCGGCCAGGGCCTGTCCAATGTGGTTGGCAGTTTCCTGAGCTGTTACCCCAGCTGCGGATCATTCAACCGCAGTGCATCCAACATCGAAATCGGCGGAAAAACGCCACTGGTTGGCATTGTCTCGGCAATCGTGCTGGCGCTGCTGGTGGCTTTTGCCTCACCCATCATTGCGCAGATGCCACTGTCCGTCATGGCGGGCATCCTGTTCCTGGTCGGTGCCGGCCTGATCAAGATAAAGGACATCAGGAAGCTGCTGGCGATCCGCGGCGAGCCGCGCATTTCATTTCTGCTGGTCTGTTTCACCACGGTTTACGGCGGCCTGGAGTGGGCAGTCATGCTGGGTATTGCGGTTTCCATCATTGCCTACATGCGCCATGTATCGCGCCCGGAACTGGACCTGCTGTTCGAGAACGAGGCTGAACAGTACATGCCTGATGGCGTGCATGACGCAACAGTAGTGCAACTGTCCGGCTCTATTTTCTTCGGTTCCACACACGCTATTGAACGAGGTTTCTCGGACCTGGCTCACGAGGATCATCGTGCCAACCCGCTGATAATCGCCGGCGAACTGATAGACAATATGGACGATGCCGGCGCCGCTTCGATCGCGCAGGAAGCACGCAAGCGCAGGGAGTCCGGTGGCGATCTGATTCTGTGGCTGCGCGACCATAATCTCGACGACCTGCTACAGCGTAGTGGCCTGGTATCGCTACTGGGTAAGTACAACATTCATTACGCGAGCTGAACAAAGGTAAATCCACATGACTTTCAAATACTGGTTAACCGGTCTGGCTCTTGCAGCCATTACATCCACAACCCTGGCTGCCGAGCAGTTGAAGTACCAGGTACTGCTGCAGGTCAGCGAAAACAGTGTCGACAAAATGAATACCACGCTGAACACTGCGCGCAACCTGCAGCACCAGTTTGGACCGGATAACGTCGAAGTTGAAATCGTCGTATTCGGTGATGGTGTCAACACACTGAAGTACTACGCCCCCATTCCGATTGCCGACAAGGTCGAGGAGGCAACTGTCGAGGGCGTGCGTATCGTGGCCTGTGAAATAGCCATGCGTACTCACAAGCTGCGTCCTTCCGACATGCTTCAGCAACTGCGCTACGTGCCTTCAGGCGTTTCAGAACTGGTTGAAAAACAATACCAGGGCTGGGCCTACGTGCGCCCCTGAGACGGATAACAGATTCATGACACTAACTCGCACACTACTCCGCAACCTGGCTCTGCCGCTGGTGCTGTTCGCATCCGCCGCCAGCGCCGGCGATGGTGAAGTCACCCTGATTCACATCGGTGACCTGCACGGTCACCTGGTGCCGCGTCCCAATATGCGTGATGGTGACGATGATCGTGGTGTTATGTCCGGCGGGCTGGCCTATGTCTATGACCAGATCAAGAAAATCCGGAGCGAACACCCGGATAATCTGCTGGTTAACACAGGTGACACCATCCAGGGTTCTGCAGAAGCACTGTATTCGCGCGGTAAAGCCATGGCCGACATCCTCAACCTGTTTGAAATCGACGCCTTTGCTCCCGGGAACTGGGATTTCCTGTACGGTCCGGAGCGCTTTCGCGAACTGTTTGCCGAGGTAGACGGACGCAAGCCAATGTTCAACTGGCAGACATTGTCCGCCAACCTCTACTACGCAACGTTATATGAATTCCCTGAAACGCCCTATGCAAAACAGGCCGGCCAGCGTGTTGTGCCCCCTTACATGATCAAGGAAATTAATGGTGTACGAATAGGCATCATCGGGCTTACCGCAGACCGTGGCCCGCAAGCTGTGAGCACCCGCGTCATGGACGGCTTTTACCTGACACCTGGCGAGGAGGAACTACAGGCCGCCATCCCCAAACTGCGCAACGAGGAAAAGGTCGATCTGCTGGTTCTGATCTCTGAACGTGGCCTTGCAGCGAATCTGGAGTTGGTGGAAACCTGGCCCGGCATTGATGTTGTACTGTCCTCGGACATGCACGAGGAAACCTGGAAGGTTGTCGAGGCAAAATCCGGCACGCTACTGGTCGAGGAAGGCCAGGACGGCACCATGGTTGGTGAAATGAACCTGACAGTCAGGAATGGCAAGCTGGCCAGCTGGGACTTCAAGGCACACCGCATCACGGTAGAAAACAACCAGCCCGACCCGATGATCGCCGCCAGGGTCGAGGAGATTCGCAAAACATTCGTCAAGGGTGCGGAATTTGTTCCTCACGTCAACCCGATGAACGGCTACGTACTGCGCGCACCGATTGATACAACAATCGGTTATACCCGGAAGGCCCTGCACCGCTCCAACTATGCCGATGCCAAATCCCTGCCGGCAGTTATTGAAGGTTCATCGCATGACTTCCTGGCCGACGCCTTTCGCGGCGCCTGCGAATCAGACATCGGCCTCATCCGCGGTTTTCGTTATGGAACCCATATCGCGCCCGGACCGATCAAGCTGGAAGACATCTACCACTATATTCCGATTGGCCCGCAGATCGCCTGCGGCCTGATCAGCGGAGACGACCTGCGCCTGATGATAGAGAACGGCGCACAGGGTTCGTTGACCAGTATTGTAGGTTACTGGGGTGGCGGCTGGCTGCTGGCTTTTTCCGGCATCACCTATGATCTCGATCCGTATAACCAATGGGGCTTCCGCGCCAGTAACATTCGCGTCAATAACGAGGCCCTGGATCCGGAACGCTACTACACGGTGGCGGGTTACTGGTACCTGGATCTGCCCGGCAAGATCAATCGCTCGCGAGCACTGGAAATCAAGGTGCTCAAGGACCGCTTTGGCGGCATTGTCGATGCAACTGCCGTAGTAGCCTACTACCTGCAAACATTGCCCGGTCACACTGTCGATCCCGAATTGAATCGCATTAACCTGCTGAAACCCTTGCCACCGCCTATTGCAGGCAACCGTGAAATACAGCCGCTGGGCGGTGCCCCGCGTCCCGAGTATCTGCTTGCAGATGAAGACATCAAGCGCCTCGCTAAACGGCGCACTACGCAGAATACTGCTCATGGAGACCAATAATGGTTGAGACAATCGCAACCGCTATCCTGCGAGGACGCTACCTGTGGGTTCTTCTTACCGTCATGTTCGTCGTATGGGCTGCCATGGGCGGGCGCAACCTGACGCTGACAACCGACTACCGCGTATTCTTCAGTGAGGAAAATCCGCAACTGACGGCTTTCGAAGCGCTACAGAACACCTATACCAACAATGACAATGTTCTGATAGTACTGGCACCAAAGAACCACAAGGTGTTCACACGCAAGACCTTGGCCGCCGTCGAAGCTATCACCGAGGAAGCCTGGCAGGTGCCCTTCTCGATTCGGGTCGATTCACTGACCAACTACCAGCACACAGTAGCCGAGGAAGATGACCTGGTAGTCGGCGACCTGGTAGTAGATGGTGCCAACCTGATGGACTCCAGCCTTCAGCGCATCAAGAACATTGCGCTGCACGAACCACTACTGGTGAATCGCCTGATATCACCCAGCGGTGAAGTGACCGGCATCAATATCACCATCCAGACACCGGGTATCGACCAGACCACCGAAGTCCCCAGTGTTGTGGCGTACGCACGTGACATGGTGAAGAAGTACCAGGACATCTACCCGCACCTGGACTTTTATATCACTGGCACGGTGATGATGAACAACGCTTTCCCCGAAGCATCCAAACACGACATGCGCACACTGGTACCACTGATGTTCCTGGTTGTGTTTGTTGCACTGTGGTTCCTGTTGCGCTCGCTCACCGGAATTATCGCCACCCTGCTGGTCGTGGCTTTTTCCATCGCGACCGCTATGGGACTGGCTGGCTGGATCGGTATTCGCATGACACCCCCGGTCGGTAGTGCACCAACTATTGTACTGACACTGGCGGTTGCGCACTGCGTTCATCTGCTGGTTGCATTGATGCACAACATGACGAAGGGCATGGACAAGCGTGCTGCCATGTTCGAGGCCCTGCGCGTCAATTTCCAGCCTATCGCGCTGACCAGTCTGACAACAACTGTTGGCTTCCTGAGCATGAACTTCTCGGACGCACCACCGTTCCGCGACCTCGGCAACATCGTCGCCATGGGTGTAATTGCCGCATGGGTCTACTCCTTTGTCTTTATGCCGGCACTGGTGATGATTCTTCCGATACGCACACATGCCAACCAGGAAACTGCCAGCAAGTGGATGAGCAGTCTTGGTGAGTTTGTACTGAACAACCGCCGTATGTTGTTCTGGGGCAACCTTGCCCTGCTGGTCGTCCTGGCATTCTCCATTACCCGTAATGAACTGAACGACCAGTTTGTCGAATATTTCGACGACAGCATCGAGTTCCGGCGCGCCACAGACTTCGTCACCGACAATCTGACCGGCATCTACACCATCGACTACTCGCTGAAAACCGGTGGTAGCGGCAGTATCAACGAGCCGGAACAGCTGCAGGTTATTGAAAACTTCGCCAACTGGTATCGCGAACAGCCGGAAGTCATTCACGTCAATGTGATTACCGATATCATCAAACGGCTGAACATGAACCTGCACGGTGATGACCGTAGCTGGTACCGGATACCTGAAAGCCGTGAACTTGCTGCACAATATTTCCTTCTCTATGAAATGTCGCTGCCCTATGGCCTGGATCTGAACAACCAGATCGATATTGACAAGTCGGCCTCACGTATGACGGTAACGGTAAATAATCTCACCACCAACGAACTGCTTCTGGTTGAAGCACGTGCGAGGGAATGGCTGGAAGCCAACGCACCCGCACACATGCACACCGTTGGCGCCAGTCCGGCCATCATGTTTGCGCATATCACATCGCGCAATATCCGCAGCATGCTCAAGGGCAATGCCATGGCCATGGTGTTGATCTCCTTCATGCTGATTTTTGCCTTCCGTTCGATCAAGTTCGGGTTACTCAGCCTGGTACCCAACCTGATGCCCGCCATTATGGCCTTCGGCCTGTGGGGACTGCTGGTCGGTGAGGTAGGTGTTTCGCTTTCCGTGGTAGTTGCCATGACGCTGGGTATCGTGGTGGATGACACCATTCACTTCATGAGCAAGTACCTGCGTGCCCGTCGCGAACAGGGACTGAGCGCCGAAGACGCGATTCGTGCTGCCTTCTCCAGTGTTGGCGTCGCACTGATCATGACTTCGATCGTACTTATTGCCGGTTTTGCGGTGCTGGCCCTTTCTTCATTCAAGATGAACGCCGGCATGGGGCTCCTGACGGCCATTACCATCGCACTGGCACTGTTTGCCGACTTCCTGTTCCTTCCGCCCCTGTTACTGAAAATCAAAGGTAAAGTCTGATGAAAATTCTGAATACGTTTTTAATCGCCCTGCTCGGTATGAGCGCCTTCAGCAGCCCATTGCTTGCTGATACGGCAGATGACAGGGGACTCGAGATCGCCGTTGAGGCAGACAAACGCAAAAACGGTTTCGGTGATTTTACTGCCGACCTGCTGATGGTTCTGCGAAACAAACAGGGCGAGGAAAGCACGCGCGAGCTGCGCTCCAAAAACCTTGAAGTTGAAGGCGATGGCGACAAGAGCCTGACCATCTTTGACCGCCCGCAGGATATCAAGGGCACCGCGCTACTGACCTTTACACATAAAACCGGCTCCGATGACCAATGGCTGTACCTCCCTGCGCTGAAACGCGTCAAGCGTATTGCCTCCAACAACAAGTCAGGCCCGTTTATGGGCAGCGAGTTTGCCTACGAGGATATCAGCTCCCAGGAAGTCGAGAAGTACACCTACAAGTACTTGCGCGACGAACCGCTTGACGGGGAAGCCATGTTTGTTTTCGAGCGCTACCCGGTTGACAAGAAATCCGGATATACCCGCCAGGTCGTATGGATGGACCAGGACGAGTACCGGGAACGCAAGATTGTTTACTACGATCGCAAAAACTCCCTGCTGAAAACACTCACCTTCTCCGGCTATGAAAAGTATCTGGACAAGTTCTGGAAAGCTGCAGAAATGGACATGACCAACCACCAGACCGGCAAGAGCACAAAGCTTGCCTGGAGCAACTACGCGTTCGGCACCGGGCTGGGTGATCGTGATTTTGATCGCAACTCGCTGAAACGGGCGCGCTAGGACACCAGCCCCCATGATGCATGCCGGATACAGACTGAAAACCATCTCCTTGTGCACTGCCATGTGCGCCAGCTACGCCGGTGTAGCTGGAGAATGGTCGGGTAACGCCGGCGTGGAATGGCTGGCCTTCCCCAAGCAGGCTCTGTCTGATGCCCAGCATGACAGCTACCTGTCGTTTTCACTCGAGCCCGAGTATTACCACGAGTGGGACCACGGCAAGAAGAGCTTCACATTTGAGCCGTTCCTGCGTCGTGCGCAATACGATACCGCACGCACACACGCTGATATCCGCGAACTGAACATTGGCGTAACTTCGGAATGGTGGGAACTGACAGCCGGGATCAGCAAGGTCTACTGGGGAATCACCGAGTCGCAGCACCTGGTCGATATCGTCAACCAGACTGACCTGGTAGAGAATCTCGACACCGAAGACAAGCTGGGACAACCCATGCTTGACCTGACACTGGTCGGTGGTGACCTCGGAACACTCGACCTGTTTGTTCTGCCCGGCTTTCGTGAAAGGACCTTCCTCGATGAAGACGGGCGGCCGCGCTTCGGGCTGGTAGTGGACCGGCAAAACCCGCTGTATGAGAACAACAGCGAAGACCGCCATATCGACTTTGCAGCACGCTGGTACCAGTACATCGGTGACTGGGAAGTCGGGCTTTCCCATTTCCATGGCACAGCACGCACACCTGAAATGATCATTACTCCCACCGGCCCGTTTACCCCCCCGGTTCTGACGCCGTTTTATCCCCAGATCGACCAGACCGGGCTGGAAGTGCAGGGTATTTTCGGCGCATGGTTGTGGAAACTGGAAGCCATTCACAACACCGGCTTCGACCACAGCCCCTTCTTCGCCGCTGTCGGCGGTTTTGAATACACCTTTGTACTGGAGAACGGTATGGAGATCGGGGCGCTGATGGAATATTCGTGGGATGAACGGGACGAGAAAACACCTTCCCGGTTCCAGAATGACATGCTGGTCGGCACCCGACTGACCTTCAATGATGTACAGAGCACACAGGTACTGGCCGGAGTGATTGTGGATATGGAGGGTGCCGGTCACAGTTACAACCTGGAAGCCGAACGCCGTTTTGGCGAAAGCTGGAAGCTTTCGCTGGAAGCCCGTGGGGTATTTCACGTCGAACCCGGCGACTTCCTCTATCAGTCCAGAAGAGACAACTCGTTCCGCTTCACCGCGGCGAGATACTTTTAATATTACATGCAGGGCAGGGTATGACATGAACAATCTATATGCATCGTCACCGGATGTCACCAGCATCCGCTACAAAACAGCGCCACAGGATGGCAAGATAAAAATATTCATCCTGGGCCACAAGGACTTTTCCATAGATAGCATGGCCCGCATGGTTGAAGACAAGGGCAACAACTACATGGTTTCCTGTGTAGAACCCGGCGACGCCTGCATGGCGAAGTTAGTTGCAACCGAACCCGATGTGCTGATGATCCAGAAGGAAGTCCTCAAGGAACCCCTGGAACGTACCATCCATGGCATCCTTGGCGAGTACCCGAATATCCGCATCCTGGTATTCGGGAAAGACATGGACAGTGACTACCTGTACCGGCTGGTGCGGGCCGGCGTGCATGGCTATATCAACGAGCGCATGACCGGTGAACATATCGAACGCGCCCTGGCATCCATTCTCGAGGGCAACAACTGGATTGAACGCCACATCATGGAGCGCTTCATCAAGACCCAGCAGGAACTTGATGATGTACTGGAAACACAGTTCTACGAGAAAATCAGCCAGTTGTGCGACAATCTGACCAAACGCGAAACAGAAATTCTCTGCGAAGTCATGAAAGGCCTGGCCATCAAGCAGATCGCCGAGGAAGTGCACCTGTCACACCAGGGCGTGAAAATGCACCTCGCCAAGCTGTTCAAGAAGTTCAGGGTCAGCAACAGGAATCAGCTGATACTGGCCGCCTTCGACGAGATCAGCCCGGTAGAAGATCTTTCCATGCTGTTGCGTAATGGCCTGCAGAAAAAATTGCACGCCAGCGGATAATCAGGCTGTTCATATACCCTGTCTTTTAGCCCGGCATGACGCCGGGCTTTTTTAAGACTTTTTAATCGCCGGAATGCACTTCATTTCAACAGGATCCGGCCAACCACAAGACATACTGAACGTATATCCATGTCTTGTCCTGGCTGCCCTTCGTATCCTTCCTGCAGAGATATACATTTGTACAGTAAATTGCCCTATTTAAAATAGGCGCCAAGCCACTTCCCCAACACCCTGAAAAAATGCGACTTTAGGTCCCACGACAGGCCTTGTCAGCAAGGCCGTCAGATTTATAAATGGCTTATAAATCTTTTGCCACGGATGGAAATACCGCGAAGGAGAACATGAATGAAGCTCACCCGATACCTGACTCTGGCTGCACTGATTCTGGCCCATGGATCACTGCAGGCTGCAACAAAAACAATTACATTGATCGAACTCAACGATCTGCACGCGCACCTGATTCCGCACAAGGACCTGGTATCTGATGGCAATGGTGGTACCACAATCGCCACTCGCGGCGGCCTGACGCGCATCGCAACTGCGGTGAAGCAGATCCGCGCTGATAATCCCAACAATATTCTGATGAATATCGGCGATACCACGCATGGTGGCGTTGAAGCGCTGTTCTCGATGGGTAACGCGATCATGGGTCCGCTGAATTCGCTCGGCGTCGATGTAGGCGTTGCCGGTAACTGGGACTTTTACTACACTCCTGGCGTAACACGGGCACGCTATGGGCGATTCGATACCAGCCTTGGCGGCATCATCCAGGTTCCGATCCCCGGCATGGACAATTTGATTGGTATCATTCAGCCGAATTATCCCAATCTTGGTGCGAACGTCTCTGATTTCACGGATTTCTTCCCGATTCTTCCTGACTTTATGCCCGCGACATGGAACAAGACCATCGCCGGTGTAAATGTTGGCTTTATCGGGCTGACATCTGACATTGTCGCCGACATGCACAGCATGCTCGCCACCGGCTTTAACTTTGCCCAGGGCGAATCAGAACATCTCGATATCGTTCAGCGTTATGCCGACAAGCTGCGTAACAACGGTGCAAACCTGGTTGTTGTTATGAGTGAACTGGGGATTCACAAGACAAAGCGCCTGGCCGACCTGGTCGACCCGGGTTCCGTTGACGTGTTCTTTGCTGCCCATACCCACGAAGCTACCTATACACCTATCACTTCCGAGAGTGGTGCACTGGTCGTGGAAGCCGGCAACGACGGTTACCTTGGACGTATGGATATCGTAGTCGATGTTCGCAAGCGCTGGCGCAGCACCACCGTTACGGTGAAAAGTAAAAACTGGACCCTGATTGAACTTGATGACAGCGTGGCAGAAGACCCGGACATGGTTGCCCTGGTTAACGAAGCCCGTGCGCCCTACCTTGGCGACAACGTGTTCCTGGAGGCGCCCCCGTTTGTCATGCAGACGCTGACCCAGTCCATCGACACGGTGGTAGGTCATGCCGACAGCCTGATCGACCGCAAGGATTCACTGGAAAGCAGTTTCAATAACGGCTGGTCAGACCTGTTACGCCAGACGACCGGTACCCAGATGGCCATGACACCCGGTTTCCGTATGGGTGCCACCATTGGCGCAACCGGTACGGTGTATGAAGATGGTGCAGTGGCCGACGGCGCAATCACCATTGAGGACGCCTACCGTTTCTTCCCGATGGCCTACTCTATCTCCACCGGGCAGGTCACTGGCGTCCGCTTCCGCGAGATCGTCGAGGACGTATTGACCCGTACCTTCTCTCCCGATGTCTTTAAACAGCGCGGCGGCTGGACCTACGGCTTCGCTGGTGTGGATCTGACAGTTGACCTGGCCGCCCCTGATGGTCAACGCATTCAGGCCATGAGTTACAGCGACACCGGCGTGGCAATATCTGACAGCGACAATATCAGCATCACCGGCTGCCGACGTACACCCATTGAAGAAGGCGACGATATTCTCTGCGCCTACGACGGCTTCACCAACATCGACCCGGTTATCGGTGGTGGCCCGGGACCGTTCGACCTGTTGCCTATCCAGGCAGTCGAACTGTTCCAGCAGGCACTTGCAGCCAACCTTTTCAATGGCGCACGGGCCAACATCACGGATAGCAACAATACGCCTCGCTGGCCTGAAACCGAGTTCATTCAGCCGCTGGAAGGCGTCGGTACACCAACTGGAGATAATGGTGGCGCTGAAGATTGTGGCGCATTCGCCTTCCTGTGTGGTGGTGGCGGTTTTGGAGGCTTCTTCGGCTTCTGATTTTCTACTCTGCAAACCTGAACCGGGGGCTTATTCAGCCCCCGGTTTTTTTAATTCCAAGGCATGAAAAATTAGTTTTATGCCAATATGTCAGTAACTTACAATACATAAATTACCCCATGATATCGCCACATCCAAAAGATAATCAAATACTTATATCCTCTGACATATGTACATTGCACCATTCTGGTCTACACTCAATACAGCGTTATACGGGCCTGCCAGAATGACAGAAGTTTTCGGGTTCAGGAGGATATATGAGTAAAGACAAGATCTCGGTCGAGGTTCAGTCACTCATCGATGCACAGGATCATCCTTTTGTCCTGATCGATGAAAACTATAATATAGTCGCTGCAAATATTGCCTACAAACAGGCCTACAGTGTAGAAACCCAGGATATCCTTGGTCACAAATGTCACCAGGTATCGCACCGCTCCGACGTGCCATGCCACATGAATGGCGAAGACTGCCCACACAAGGCCGTCTTCGAAACCCGCGCTCCACACCAGGTATTACACATTCACTATGACACCAACGCACAACCTGAGCATGTGCGTATCAAGGGCTCACCCATTTATGGCCTGGACGGTTCATTATTTCTTGGTGAAGCGGTATTTCCTCTCGCCCACAGCGAAGATCTCGACTGTGAACAGCAACGTTTGTCAGGGCAGTCCAGGGCATTCCTCGAATGCATTGAACACCTGACACGGGCAGCAGCAACCAGCGCACCGGTTCTGATATTCGGGGAAAGCGGCGTTGGCAAGGATCTGGCGGCGGAATACATCCATCGTCGCTCTGACCGCAACGGGCATTCCTTTACCATGGTGGACTGCAGCGCTATCTCCGAGTCGGTGTTTGAAAGCGAGTTGTTCGGTCACGAGCGTGGGGCCTTCACAGGCTGTATCGGACGCCGCTACGGGATGTTCGAGCAAGCAGATGGCGGCACCCTGTTTTTTAACGAAATAGGCGACCTGCCGCAATCGCTGCAAGGTCGCTTGTTACGCGCCATGGAGACCGGGCAGTTCAGGCGCGTAGGGGGACGGGAACTGCTCAGTGCAAACGCCAGAATTATCTGCGCAACCAGCAAGAACCTGCGACACCGGGTCGCAAACAACGAATTCCGGGCTGACCTTTACTACCGGATTGCCGGGATCCTGTGTGAAATTCCGCCACTACGCAATCGTCGTGAAGACATCCCTGAACTGGCCGAAGCCCTGTTACAAAGAATGGGACCTGAAAATACTGCGGCATACCACCTTACCAACGAAGCCATACAGGTACTGAAGACCCATGAATACCCGGGTAACGTGCGCGAGCTGCGCAATATTCTGCTGCGCGCCACAGCACTCAGCACCAATGGCATTATCACACCCGCAGAAATCTACCTTGATGTGCCCATCGAATCAGGGTATGCCGAAACCACACACCCGATAGCGAACCCGGATGGCCCGGAACCTTCCATCAAGGGCCTGGAATCACAGTACATTGCCGAACTACTGGCCGAACACCAGGGCAAGCGCGCCAAGGTTGCGCAAATTCTGGGGATCAGTGAACGGACGCTGTACCGTAAACTGAAACAATATGGCTTGCAGTCAATTGGCCGCTCTGCCTGAATCGGGCGACAGCATGTGTTTCCATGAAAGTGTAGTCTTGCGGATTATCCCTGCGGGGTTGTGACAGGCTTTTCCCGTTTTCCGATACGCGTTAGGCTGCACACATGCACAACACACCCGACCTGTTGGAAATGATCGATGGCCTGATCTCTGCACCTTCGGTGAGCAGTGTCAACGCCGCATTTGATCAGGGCAATCGCCAGGTAATCGAACGGCTGGCCAACTGGCTGGACCCACTCGGCTACCAGGTCGAAATCATGCCGCTGGCGGGGCAACCGGACAAGGCCAACCTGATTGCCACGCTAGGCAGCGGCCCCGGAGGACTGGTACTGGCGGGGCACACGGACACCGTACCCTGGGACGAGGGTCGCTGGAATGTTGATCCGTTCAGCCTCACGCAAAAGGACAATCGCCTGTACGGCCTTGGTACTTCGGATATGAAGGCCTTTCTTGCGCTGGCCATCGAAGCCGCAAGCCGGTTTGATGCCAGCCAGTTCCGCGAGCCGCTGATCCTCATCGCCACGGCTGATGAAGAAAGCTCCATGGCAGGTGCCCGCGCTCTGGTGGATGCCAGGCGCCCGCAGGCCCGATACGCGGTGATTGGCGAGCCGACCGGATTGCGCCCGATACGCATGCACAAGGGTATCCTCATGGAGGCCATACACCTGCGCGGACGTTCCGGGCATTCCAGCGACCCCTCGCTTGGCAACAATGCGCTCGAGGGTATGCACAAGGTCATCGGTGAACTGATACGCTGGCGCACCGAACTGCAAGCCGGGCATCACAACCCGCTGTTCGATGTACCGACACCGACGCTCAACCTCGGGCATATCCACGGCGGTGACAATCCCAACCGGATTTGCGCTGACTGCGAACTGCATATTGATCTCCGCCCCTTGCCCGGCATGGAAATCGAGGCCTTGCGCCATACCCTGCAAACCCGCCTTGCCGGTGTTATCGAAGGTAGCGGACTGGAGCTGGACTGCCATCCATTATTCGAAGGTACGCCGGCCATGGAGACAGATGCGGCTTCGGAAATTGTGCGTACAAGCGAGGTTCTTACCGGATATGACGCTACCTCCGCAGCCTTTGGCACCGAGGCGCCTTATCTCAACAGCATGGGCATAGATACCGTGGTGCTGGGTCCTGGCGATATCGACCAGGCCCATCAGCCAGACGAATACCTGGCTTGTGATCGCATTGAGCCGACGCTTGAACTGCTCAGGCAACTCATCACACGCTTCTGTCTCGCACCCGGGAGCCGGACCTGAACATGCTGCAGCTGTTTTTCGCGGCACGAAACCGGTAATCTGTCCCGCATGCCCGACAAACAACTCCATAAGAAAGCGGACAGCTTCGTTGAAAATATCCGCCAGGCCGCACCCTATATCCAGGCGCACCGCGGCTCGACCTTTGTGCTGATGTTCAGCGGCGAGGCCGTGGATGAGCATTTTGACCGTCTGGTACACGATATCGCGCTGCTACACACCTTCGATATACGGCTGGTGCTGGTGCATGGCGCACGCCCGCAAATCGAACAACGCCTGAAACTGCGCAAGGCGAAAATGCATTATGTAAATGACTTGCGTGTGACTGATGACGAGGCACTGGCCTGTGTCAAGGATGCAGTCGGCAGCCTGCGCGTTGAAATCGAGGCGCAACTTTCGATGAGTCTTGTCAACACCCCTACAGCCAATGCCCGCATCGGCGTCGCCAGTGGAAATTTTGTAATTGCCAAACCGCTGGGCATTCATGATGGCGTGGATTACTGCCATACCGGCGAAGTCCGGCGTCTGGATACGGATGGTCTACGCCAGCAACTGGAGGCTGGCCGAATCGTGCTGCTGTCACCGCTCGGGTACTCACCGACCGGAGAGGTATTCAACCTGAGTGCCGAGGAAGTCGCCACAGCCGCCGCCATTGCGCTTCACGCGGACAAACTGATTCTGTTGACCGACAGCGGCAACCTGCGCGACGGCAGGCGGCGCCCGATCCGGCAGTTATCCCTGCAGGAAGCTGAAAAACTCCTGCATTCCCGGCGCAAGCTGGATCCCGACCGGGAACGGCACATACGTCATGCCATCGACAGCTGTCAGCGCGGTGTACACAGAACACACCTGGTGGACCGGCATGAAAACGGCGGACTACTCAAAGAGCTGTTCACGCGGGACGGTGTCGGCACCCTGATTAGCGCAGAAACCTACGAAGGCATGCGCATCGCCGGCATTGATGATGTCGGTGGTATCCTGCAACTGATCACGCCGCTGGAAGCCAGTGGTGTGCTGGTGCGGCGTTCTCGCGAGATGCTGGAAATGGAAATTCACCACTTCATGGTTGTCGAGCGTGACGGCATGATCGTCGCCTGTGCAGCACTCTACCCTTACAGCGGCGGAGTTGCCGAACTTTCCTGCCTTGCCGTACACCCGGATTATCAAAAACAGGGGCGTGGCGACCAGCTACTCCAGGCGATTGAGCAACGCGCCGCACGGGAGGGTGTCAAACGACTGTTTATCCTGACGACGCGAACGGCCCACTGGTTCCGTGAACGAGGCTTCCGAAGCGCGGCACTTGCCGACCTTCCCGTGAAAAGGCGGAGCCTGTATAACTACCAGCGCAACGCCAGGGTACTGATAAAAACACTTGAGACGCCCGGCAAGAGGCTGTCCTGATTTAATCAACCCGGGGAAACAGAAAAGGCGGAGCCAGGTGCAGCAAAAGCGGAAGGGCAGGAAACCATTGCGTATAGCCCAGATCACCGATACACACCTCTACGCGACTCCGGACGGTCGATTGCTGGGCCTCAACACACGTGATTGCCTTGAACAGGTCTTGCGCCTTGTCCGAAAGGACACCACCTTCGACCTGGTGGTCGCCAGTGGAGACCTTGCACACGATGGCAGCATGAGTGCCTACCTGGGTCTGCGGGAACAGGTCGGGCAACTCGGTATCCCTGCCTACTGCCTGCCAGGCAACCATGACGAAGCCGGCGCGATACGTGAATACCTGGACGCCGGAGGCTTCCACTGCGTACGCAGCCACCTGGCCGGTGGCTGGCAACAGGTCTTTCTCGACTCCACCGTCGAAGGTGAGGATGGTGGACACCTGGCGGAAGGCGAGCTCGACGCGCTGTCACAGGCGCTCAACGCACACCCCGGCCTGCCAACCCTGGTCTGGTTGCATCACCAGCCCGTGCTCATGGGAAGCCGTTGGCTGGACACCATGGCCGTGGATAACCCGGATGACTTTTTCGCTGTCATTGACCGTCACTCTCAGGTACGCGCGATTGCCTGGGGACACGTACACCAGGCATTCGATCAACGGCGTAACGATGTGCGCCTGCTGTCCTCCCCGTCAACCTGCCTGCAGTTCCTGCCCGCCAGCGAGGACTTTGCCGTGGATGAAATACCGCCCGGTTACCGCTGGCTGGAACTGCATCCCGACGGGAAGTTGCAGACCGGTATAACGCGCCTTGAACACATCCCCGGTCATATCGACCTGGCAGCAAGCGGTTACTGAGCCGGCAGCGGGTATCGCTCCATCAGGTACCCCAGGCAGTCCTGGCGAATCACCCTTTCGTCAAGCGTAAACATTGATGGCATCAGCGGTCGAGCTGTCTGTAACAAACCGTCTTTCATGGTGAAGTAACGTGCGGCCACTTCATTCCCCTGTTCATCGGATGCTTCCAGTGGCAAAGATGTCACATCATTGAGATATGCCAGCGTACTACCGGCCGGCAACTCCCGGAAATTCAGATGGTCGAGGTCCTCGATAAAATTGATGTCCGCCGACACATCACCAAAACCGAAACTGAAACTGCGTGGCACCCGCACAATCGCCACGGTATGAAACACGTCCACGTCATGGTCGGCGACCGGTTGATCGGGTAACGCGTTAAGGTGCAGACAGGCGTCGAGGAATTCCAGCGCGTGCTGCTCACCTGCCGCCTGCCCGACCTTGCCGCACTCGACCGTCACGGCCGGACATGTTTCGGAAAACGCCAGTGACTGCACGCCTTTTGGCCGTGTAAAATACACCAGTGTACGGCTGAACAGACTGGCCAGTTGTACATAACGATGATCAACGCGATTGATACAGGCGTAGTGGGGATTGATGCCGGTATTGTTGTGGACATCGACACTGGCGAACGGCCGGCGCTCACGCATAATGTCGAACACTTCGCTCATCATGCGCTTCTCCGGTGTGTCCTGGCACTCGCTGCCGGGCCACACCCGGTTGTAGTCGGGTTGGCCGGCAAGACGGCGTAGCCCGTCACGGGCCGCATCTACATTCCCGATAAACAGGCTCAGTGTGCGTGGCAGTTCACGATCATAATAACGCTGTAACAAGGCCTGTACCGCCAACAGGCCAGTCGTTTCGTTGCCATGCAATAGCACAGATACAAACAGAGGGCGCTCACGCCGCCCCTGCAGGTGTACAAGCGTCGGGCCGCCAAGCAAGTCTGCGAGCTGTTCCGGTTGTGCATCGATAAAAGACTCAGGCAAGGTGTCCACCTTATGCAATATGCTACCCATCAGGTATCCCACCCATGAACCGGTTCACCGCTTCTCTGGCGGTCATAATAGGCATTGGTCAATGCCTGCATATCGTTCCCGTGACGCGCCAGCCAGGCACGCTGCCAGCTGGCGCCGGTACAGGCATTACTGACCCGCTGCCTGATAACGGAAAGATAATTCTCACGATCTGTCTCGTCGATTCCCAGCAGACCCAACCCATATCCCGCCAGCGGCACCAGTTTGTCCAGTAGCAGGCTCTGTGCAGGTCCCTTGCGACCATCCAGCCAGGTAATCTGTGCGTCCAGCCCATCACGGGCGGCGGCATAAAAGTTATCCCGCGCTGTCGCGAAGGGTAACTGGTTCTCCGCGGGTATCTCGCCCTGTACCAGCGCTTCCACCAACCCGAAATAGAAAGCTGCATTGGCAATACTGTCAATGACCGTTGGCCCGGCGGGCATAACACGCTGCTCGATACGAAGGTGCGGTGTACCATCGTCATCGAATCCGATGAGTGGGCGATTCCAGCGCCAGATCGTGCCATTGTGCAATCGAAGATGCCGCAATTCGGCTTCGGGATCCCCGTATTGCATGGGTAATAATACCGGGAAATGCTGCTCGTTCTCGACAAAACACTCGAACAGGGATTCCTTCGCGTACCCGGTTCCGAAACTGACGCGTCTCACCGGACCGCGACTGGCACCGGCAAAACCGCCCACTTCCACTGACTGTTCAAACAACGGGATACGGGTTTCTTCCCACAATTGCTTGCCAAACAGACAGGGCGAGTTGGCACTTGCCGCAACCAGCGGGGCTGACAGGATCTGTGCCGCATTGTAGTAACGGACGGCCAGCTTTTGGCTCACCTTCAGGTGCAATTGCAATGAGGTAGTGGCAGATTCCAGCATGACATCCTTGTGCACAATATTGAGGTGCTCACGGCCATGTATATCCAGCATCAGCGGCTTGCCTTCACGTAACCGCAACACCTGCTCATTGAGGGCCCGGTAACGTTCCAGCTTCGACATATTATCCAGTGTCAGGTCCTGCTGGCGCACGCTGGGGAGAATGCCGACCATTACCAGGCGCGTGCCGCCGATACCGGCAGCCACATGCTCACTCTCGTGCCAGGTCTCATCAAGCTGCCGGTGTAAACGTGACAGTGCATGATCCCTGAGCGGCTGCGGGTGCACATTCAGCTCGACATTGAACTGTGCCAGCTCGGGTACAACCAGCGGGTCACCCATCGCGTCAAGGAAATCCTGGTTGACCGATGCCGGCCGTGCCTGGCTATCGATCAACCAGGCTTCCAGCTCCAGGCCACTGACCGGCACCCGGGTGGAGAAAGCCTGTTCTTCAAACCACTGGCCGAGCAAGGCCGTCTCAGATGCCAGGCGCTCACGAAAGGCGTCGAAGTCTGCTTGCTCAAACTGGCTGTGACTGATCTCATCACCCATGCGGAACCTCTCTCCCGGATTGTTCGTTCAGTTCCGCCAGTCGACGGGGGGTACCGACATCAGCCCAGTAACCACGATAGTATTCGCCGGTCACTTTTTTGCAGCGTATCGCTTCGCGCAGTAATGGAGCAAGCGGAAAGGCGCCGGCCGGCTGATCCCTGAACAGCTCGGGGCGATACAAACCGATACCGCTGAATGTCAGTGCACCCTTACCTGTACCGGTGACGATGCCATTTTCGAGGCTGAAATCACCTTGCGGGTGATGTTCCGGGTTGTCGACAAGTACCAGGTGTGCAAGCTGCCGGGGTGTATGGCGAAGGGTGGCGTAGGGAAAGTCTGTGTAGATATCGCCGTTGACCACCAGGAATGCTTCATCGCCCAGCAGCGGCAAGGCATTGTAAATGCCTCCACCGGTTTCCAGCGCACCTTCCGGTTCGGGGGAATAGCGGATCTTTACACCGAAGCGCGCACCATCGCCAAGATGTTGCATAATCTGCTCGCCCAGCCAGGCGTGATTAATGACCAGTTCGAAAAATCCCGCATCACGCAACGCCTCGACGTGGTATTCGATAAGTGGTTTACCGGCCACCTCCAGCAGTGGTTTGGGTAGCCGGTCCGTCAGTGGACGCATACGCTCGCCACGACCAGCTGCAAGGATCATGGCTTTCATAAGGTTTTGATGACGTCCCCTGCCAGATCGCCCAAAAGTGCCAGCTCGGGGTAGTCGGCGCTGACTTCGCGGACGTACCCCAGCGTGCGTGGAATGTCCGCAAGGTAGCCGGGTTTGCCATCGCGGTGGTTGAGGCGGGCAAAAATCCCGGCCGCCTTCAGGTGTCGCTGCACCCCCATCAAATCAAACCAGCGCAGAAAGTCTGCTTCACTCCCCTGCTCCTTGCGAAAAATGCCGCTTTGCAGGGCGAGATCGTAGTAACCACTAACCCAGCCCTCGATCCGCTCGCGCGGCCAGCTGATATAACAATCACGCAACAATGAAACCAGGTCATAGGTCACCGGCCCGATGACGGCATCCTGGAAGTCCAGAATGCCGGGGTTGTGCCGTTCGCAAACCATGAGATTACGTGAGTGATAATCGCGGTGTACACAGACCTGCGGCTGTACCAGCGCAGCTTCTGCCAGCCGGATAAAACAGGCTTCCAGTTCTGCCGCCTGCGCACTGTCCAGCTCAATCCCGAGGTGCCTGTCCAGCAGCCAGTCACGAAACAGCCCCATTTCAGCCACTAGCAGGTTCCTGTCATAGTTCGGTAAACCGCAATCCGGCGTCACACAGCCTTGCAGTGCCAGCAATGCGCCCATGGCATCACCGTAAAGACGGTCTGCGGTGGTATCGTCCAGCGCATCCAGGTAACTCTGACTGCCGAGATCCGATAGCAACAGGAAACCCCGCTCAAGGTCGCTGGCGATCACCTCCGGCACATGCAGGCCCAGTTGCAGCATCAATTCACTGACGTGGATGAACGGGCGGCAATCTTCCTGCCCGGGCGGCGCATCCATGAGGATATAGCTTTCATTTCCATCGGAAACGCGAAAATAACGGCGGAAACTGGCATCTGATGAGGCCGGGGCAAGCTCTGCAGCCGGCCAGGCGAGTTGACTGAGTGTCCATTGCCGAAGCAGGTCAAGCCGGTCTGTCATGCATATTCCATAGTAAGCTTTGAGGTTATAAGGTGCATTATAACGATATGGCATGACAAATAACCGGCCCGGTTACCCGCTGGACAGCAGAATCAGAGGCGATTTTGCCTGAACAATTGAATATACTGACGCCTTGCGCGATTTTGGCGCATCCCGACTGAACCAGCCGAGCCGAATTCCTGTTTGTGAACATCCGAATCTTTCTCCTGATCATGGCGCTCGGCCTGCTTCCCGCACCGTACACTGCGGCCTCTTCCGACTGCTCCGGTTCCCTGCCTGGCTGGGCGTGCAGCGGTCTGGAACTGGCACAGGATATCGGTAGCAAAGACAAAAAATCGAACGACAAGAACTACCCCTACTACATCCATGAAGACCCCTACCAACCCTCTTCTGCCTGGGCCGTCTGCCCACCGCAACCTTTGCAGGATTTTCAACCGGCCTTCAATGGTGATCCTGACAAGGCCCCGACCATGCTGATCGGGAATACGGCTATCCGGGAAACCGGTGGCAAGCTGACGCTAACCGGCAACGCCGAAATTACCCGTGCAGACAAGCGCCTGAAGGCGGAGCAAGTCACCTATACCGAAGACAGTGAAGAAGTGCGGGCTGAAGGCAAGGTGCGTATTGACCAGCCGGATATGACCATGACTGCCGATCATGGCAGCTTCTGGCTGAAACAGAATCATGGCATCTTTTACGATACACAGTTCCGGCTCTATAGCCGCCATGCACGCGGCAGCGCCGAAACCTCCCGGCTGCTGGAACCCGGTATCACGCAGTTTGACAAAACCACCTACACCACCTGCGCCGACAACAGCAACGCCTGGATGCTGCGTGCCAGCGAGGTAACCCTGTACCAGGATGAAGGTCAGGGTGTTGCACGTCATGCCCGGCTCAACATCAAGGGCGTACCGGTAATCTACACCCCCTACTTGTCATTCCCGATCGACGAAAGGCGGAAAAGCGGCTTCCTGATACCAGGCTTCGGTTCCTCCAATCAGTCGGGCCTGGAGATTTCGCTGCCTTACTATTTCAATCTGGCCCCGAACTATGATGCCACCATGACGCCACGTTACCTGGAAAATCGTGGCGCACAGCTGAGCACCGAATTTCGCTACAAGTTCCGCCGCCAGGATGGCATTATCAACTACGAAATCCTGCCCAACGACGACCTCACGGGAGAAAACCGCAACCGCTTTACCTTCCGGGATACCAACCGCTTCGGACAGCACCTGACCACGCGTATCGACTATGACCGGGTTTCAGACAAGGATTACCTGAACGACCTGGGTGACTCACTGAGCCTGGCCAGCGCCACTCACCTGAGGCGATCAGCCCAGGCAGATTACCGGACCCGCTGGTGGCAGGCCGGAATACAGGTTGACGACTACCAGACCATCGACCGTACCATCGCCCCCGAGGACCGGCCCTACGAACGTCTGCCTGCACTGAGGCTGAATGCCAGCAGTCCGTGGCGTCCACTGGGTATCGACAGCAAACTGGATGCTACGCTGGTCAACTTTGACCAGGATGCACGTGTTACCGCAGACCGCTTCGACGCACAACCTGAAATCAGCTGGCCACTGCGCCGCAATGCTTTTGAACTGACACCACGGATTGGCGTCCGCCATACGGCCTACAAGCTTGACAACCAGAATGCCGGCATCAACAAGCAACAACGCCGCACTACACCCCTTGCCAGCCTGGACGGGACTCTTTTCCTTGAACGCCCGCTGAACTTCGGGGACAAGCGCTACACCCACACCCTCGAGCCACGCCTCTGGTACCTGTATGTAAAGGGTGAAAACCAGGAAGACATTCCACTGTTTGATACCAGTGAGCCAACTTTCACCTACCGGGAGTTGTTCACCGAAAACCGTTTCAACGGTGCCGACCGCATGGGTGACGCCAACCAGGCGGCACTGGCGGTGTCGACGCGCGTACTTGATGCAGACACCGGCGCCCAGCTTTTCCGTGCCTCGGTGGGGGAACTGTTCTACTTCGCCAATCGAAATGTCACAATCGACAACAGCGCACCCAGGACGCGCAGCCGCTCCAGCGTCGCCGGTGAAATGGAACTGGCACTGTCACGCTCCTGGCTGGGCAAGGCAGATATGGTGTGGGATCCTTACGACGGGCAGACTGAGCGCGGCAACCTGAGACTTCAGTACCGACCGGGATACCGCAAGGTCGCTAACCTGTCCTACCGGTTCCTGCGGCAATCCCAGAGTCAGATAGACGCTTCTATCCTGTGGCCATTGACACCATCGTGGCATGTACTCGGACGCTGGTACTATGACCTTAATGAATCCTCGGAACTTGAGACCATGGCGGGTATCGAATATGACAGCTGCTGCTGGGGTGTCCGGCTGATTGCCCGTGAATATATTGTTGCTGACGAGGATAAACCCCGACGCTCCATTATGTTCCAGTTTGTCCTCAAGGGACTGGCACGTATTGGCAATGACATCGAGTCAGTACTGGAAGATGGTATCCTTGGCTACACCGACCGACCTGAAAACTGAGACCTGAATGAAACTGATATCCCTCCTGCTGACTCTGGTATTTATACTGCCCGGACAATTGCTCGCCAATGTGCCGCTGAACCACATTGTGGCCGTAGTCAACAATGACGTCATCCTGCAAAGCGAACTGGACAACCGGGAACGCCTTGTCATCGAACAATTACAGAAACAGGATGCACAGCTCCCGCCACAGGATGTCATGCGCAAACAGGTACTGGACCGCCTGATACTGGAAAACCTCCAGTTACAGATTGCCGAACGCTCCGGTATACGCGTTGACGATGAAACACTCAACGCCAACCTGCGCAGCATGGCCAAACAGAACGGGATGACATTGACTGAATTCCGCGAAGTCCTGGAAAAAGACGGCTTTGATTATGTCGCTTTCCGCGAGGAATTCCGTAACCAGATCATCATGAACAAGATACGCCAGCAGATGGTGGATAACCGCGTGCAGGTCAGTGAACAGGAAGTCGACAATCTGCTGGCCAGTGCCGCAGAGTTCAATGACCAGTCACGTGAATATCACCTGCTGCACATCCTGATTTCCCTGCCGGAAGCCGCCAGCCCGGAACAAATCCAGGCAGCAAAAAAACGTGCCGAAGACATCCTCGCCCGCCTCAAGGCCGGTGCGGACTTTAAACAGCTTGCCATCGCAGAATCAGATAGTCAGACCGCTCTTGATGGTGGTGATCTTGGCTGGCGCAAGACCGGGCAGCTCCCCTCCTTCTTCTCCGATGTGGTCGGGCAGCTGAAAGCTGGCCAGATCAGCGATCTGATCCGCACCCCGAGCGGCTTCCATATCGTAAAAATCGAGGATATTCGCGGTGACGAACAACATACCGTCCATCAGACGCAGGCCAGCCACATCCTGCTGAGGCCTGATGCGCTGGTATCGGAAAATGAAGTCAAAACACGTATCACCCAGCTTTACGACCGCATTATGGCAGGTGACGATTTTGCCGAGCTGGCGCGCGCCCATTCACAGGACCCCGGCTCCGCCAGCCAGGGAGGAAGCCTTGGCTGGGTCAGCCCCGGCAAGATGGTACCTGAGTTCGAGAAAGCCATGAACGAACTTGATGTCGGTGAAGTCAGCAAACCGGTCAAGAGCCGTTTTGGCTGGCACCTGATCAAGGTACTGGACCGTCGCGACCACGATGATACGGAAGCCTACCGCCGTGCGCGTGTTCGCGAATCGATCCGCCAGCGCAAAACTGACGAAGAACTGGAAATCTGGTTGCGCCGACTGCGCGACGAAGCATACGTCGAGTATATCGATAACGGATCGTGACCCTGCGTATTGCCATTACCACAGGCGAACCGGCAGGCATCGGACCGGAACTGTGCGCAACACTGGATGCCAGTCTGTTTGACGCAGAGCTGGTACTGATCGGTGACCCGGAGCTTCTGGGTAACCGCACGGTAGCCGGTAAAACGCTAACAGACTTGCCGCTGTTCAACCCCGCCAGCTCGGCACAAAAAGGCCGGCTGTGCATAGCACCGGTTAACCTCAATACACCGTCACATGCCGGAACGCTCAACCCTGACAACGCCGGCTATGTCCTGCAGACGCTGGATACCGCGATTGAAGGCTGTCTCGATAAAACCTTCCAGGCCATGGTGACCGCACCGGTACACAAGGCTGTGATCAATGATGCCGGCATCCCTTTTACCGGCCACACCGAATACCTGGCAGAAAAAACCGCGAGTACACAGGTCGTCATGATGCTGGCAACACCCGGCCTGCGTGTCGCCCTGGCGACAACACACCTGCCACTATCCGAAGTACCTGCGGCGATTACCGCAGACAACCTCGAAGCTGTCCTCCGCTGCCTGTACCGGGACCTGCAGCTACATTTTCATATCAAATCGCCACGTGTGCTGGTGGCCGGACTGAACCCGCACGCCGGTGAGGGTGGCCACCTCGGATACGAGGATGACACCATCATCCGTCCTGTCATCGAGCAGCTGTCGGCCGAAGGTATGAGTCTCACCGGACCCTTGCCGGCCGACACACTGTTCACACCACCGTGGCTTGCCAAAACCGATGCCGTGCTGTGCATGTATCACGACCAGGGGCTGCCGGTCCTCAAGCATATGGGCTTTGGTCAGGCGATTAATATTACGCTGGGGCTGCCGGTTATCCGTACTTCGGTTGATCACGGCACCGCCCTGGAAATTGCCGGGACTCACCGCGCAGACCCTGGAAGCCTGGTAGCCGCCATACACTGCGCAATCGAGATGGCTGGCTGATGCGCGGGGTATAAGATGGAACACAGCCTGGTTCTGAATCTGTTGTTACTGATGGCAGGAACGACCTCGCTGGTTGCACTGTGCTATCGCATTGGCCTGTCGCCGATCATTGGCTATCTGACTGCGGGCTTACTGTTCGGCCCGTATGTCAGTGGTATTTTGCATGAGTCAGAATGGATTCATATGCTGGCAGAAACCGGCGTAGTGCTGCTGATGTTTACTATCGGACTCGAATTCTCTCTGCCGAGGCTGCTGGCCTCACGCCGTCTGGTACTGGGCTTGGGTGGGGCCCAGGTATTACTGATCACGCTGGTATTTACACTGTTTTTAATGTGGGCAGGCATGCAGCCCGGGCTGGCATTCGTGCTGGGTGGTGCATTTGCCATGTCTTCTACCGCGATAGCACTGAAACAGCTTGCCGAGCAGGGTGAACTGGGCATGGTGCATGGGAAAATTACGACCGCTATATTGCTGTTTCAGGATATCGCCGCCATTCCTTTTCTGGTCCTGCTGCCTTTTCTTGCCCCGGACAATACCGCGACATCAGGGGAAATATGGGTAACTTTTATCAAAGCAGTGGCTGTATTCATTGCGCTGGTGGCGTTCGGGCGCAACCTGTTGCCGCAAATATTGCACACTGTTGCACGCACTCATTCACTGGAATTATTTATGCTGACAGTGCTGGCGACGGCTTTAAGTGCAGCCGCATTAACCCTGCTAGCAGGCCTGTCTTCCACGCTGGGCGCTTTCATGGCAGGTATGCTACTGGGTGAAACCCATTTCCGGCATCAGGTCGAAGCTGATATTCGACCGTTTAGGGATTTGATGCTGGGCATCTTTTTTATCAGCATCGGCATGCAGCTTAACCCCCAGGTTTTGATTACAGCACCGTTGATGGTTCTGGCTGTGTTGCTTGGCCTTACACTGATAAAAGGTCTGATGATGTATGCGTTGATTCGACTGTTTTCCTACAACGCCATGGATGCGGCACGTGGTGCGGTGTCGCTTTCTCAAGGAGGAGAATTCGGCCTGCTACTGGTCGCACAGGCACTTTCACTTGGGCTTGCGGAGGCAGCCTTTTTACAGCCCGTACTGGCGGGCCTTATCATCAGTATGTTGCTGGCGCCGGTAATTGTACGATTCAATTACCCAATATCCCAGTTATTGCATGGCCGCCATCCCTTGCGCCTGAAAAGCGACACACTGGAAAATGTGGCAGAGGAAACCGCTGACCTACATGGCCATGTCATTATTTGTGGCTATGGCAGGTTGGGACAGGGTATTGCGCACATACTGAACGAGCAGGATTTTGATGTGGTGGCGATTGATAATGACCCGGAAAGGGTTCGGTTACTGCGCAAACAGGAGCCATCACTGCTGTTTGGTGATGCTGCAAATGCCATTATTCTGGAGCTGGCAAAAATCCACCAGGCACGGGCACTGGCAATAGCTTTTGATGATGAAGAGAAAGCACGATTGGTACTGGCACATGTGCATCGCCTTAACCCCGACCTCCCGGTGCTGGTACGCAGCCGCCACGGCTGGAAAACGGCTGACGAGCTGGGTCTGAATGTACAGGTCTTTGATGACCGACTGGAAAGCAGCCTGATGTACGCCTATGAATTACTGGTTATGTGTGGCGTAGAACCAGAACAGGCAGAAAAAACCATTCATCTTATTCGTACCAGTGCGTTTTCAGAGTTGAAAACGTTTTAATGTCTAGTTTACTAACGGACTGTAAATCTTGATAAAGATATGGGTAGCTCCTTGAGTCACCGTCCAAGGAAACGCTTTGGACAAAACTTCCTCCATGATGCCGGCATAATCCAGCGCATCGTGCAGGCAGTCAGTCCGCAACCCGGCCAGAGAATTGTGGAAATCGGGCCTGGCCAGGGTGCGATTACGCTGCCATTACTGGAAGCTTGCGGGAAACTCGAGGTTGTGGAGCTGGACCGTGACCTGATACAGCCCCTTGCCGACAGGGCCGCCGGAATCGGAGAGCTGATTATCCACCAGCAGGACGTCCTGAAATTCGATTTCGGAACACTGGCCGGGGATGACCGCCTGCGCGTCGTGGGAAACCTGCCCTACAATATTTCCACACCCCTGCTGTTCCACCTGATTGACCAGTCACCGGCCATACAAGACATGCATTTCATGCTGCAAAAAGAGGTTGTGGACAGAATGGCGGCTGCACCGGGCAACAGTGACTATGGCAGGCTGTCGGTGATGATCCAGTACCACTGCAAGGTCGACCCGCTGTTCCGGGTCAAACCCGGTGCCTTTAACCCTGCGCCCAAAGTTGAGTCTGCGATCGTAAGGCTGACGCCGTGGCAACAACCTCCCGCCCGGCTTGATGACCTTGCCAGCCTGTCGCTGCTGGTACGCACGGCTTTCTCCCAGCGTCGTAAAACCCTGCGCAATACGCTAAAAAAACTGCTGCCTGCTGAGCAAATCGAAGCGGCGGACGTGGACCCCGGAGTACGACCGGAAACCATCAGCCTGGAGCAATATATCAAACTGGCCAACCAGCTTTCGCGAATGAAAACCCGGGAACACTGAGACCAGCACCGGCGCTACCAGCGGCGCTGTAAAAAAAGATATCCGTCGGGATTGTCGTTCAGACTGCCTATCTGGGTATCGCCACCGGCGCGCAGGCAACGTTTCACATGGCCTGGAACGCTGGTGGAAAATTTGAGCGCCGGCCCATGACCTCCGAAAGGGTGCACAATTCGCAAGCCATCCCCGCCATTATCCACTTCAATTTTCGGTCGCCAGTTTTTCAGCCGGGCAGACAGATCGAAATTCGAAAAAGACTGTAACCACTCTGCGGATACTATTTCCGCCCTTATTTGCTGCAGCGGGCCCGTCGGATTTCCTTTACCTTCGGACACCTCACCTGCTTGCGCAACGCTACTCAAAACGACTCCGAGTGCAACACTGCAGGTCAAGACAACCATCAGATCCGGCTTTCGATAACGCCTTGATTTTATTGTGTTCATAGCAACACCGCCAGTGCGTTTCCCAATATTCCGGGGGGACGCTGACATCATTTATGATATCAAGGCAACTTTCTGTGAACCCGTTCACATTTCTGGCACTTGCACAGGGCAGCATAAAAGATCGGGCACTGGACTATGACAGGGCAAGATCAGAAACCCATTGAATATTCAGGTTATTGATATAGCTATACAAATCCAGAGAAACTCTGATCAATTCATATTCCGTCATTCTGGTGTATGCCAGAATCCAGCGGTTTCAATGAGAGGGATACCGGCCTGCGCGGGTATGATGGATTAAGCCGGTATGAGGGATTATCCAGAAACTCCCTCACGAATTTGTCGTTTCAGTATATGCCGAAATGACGGAAAACGCATACAGCAGGGCCATCCCTCCCGCTTAAAAAACACTGAACCTTCAGTAGGCTGCGCACCCCTAATGCCGGACGCTCCGATAACCAACGTCTATCCAGCAGCGTGGCAATTCTTCCCCGGAAGGAAATGCCAGCTGTTTTTTTACAAAACGTGCCGGATCCTGCAACTCCTCTCCGGCGTGGTAGCGCCCCTCAAGTTCGACACTGCAAGGATCTATCATCGCAGCCATATCCAGAACTTCCACCAGGTCACCCGTACTCTTGTCTTTCAGGAACATAACGCTCTCCTGCGCATCAAAGTATTCGATATAAATATAGACCCGTTTACGGCTTTGCGCCTCCCACGGAATGAGAAGGGGTAATCTGTACGCACTGTCGTAAAGCACGTATCCTTTCGTGGTATTCAGGAGTCGTTATTCATGACAACAGACAGTTACGATATCAAAATCGATGTGGAAACCCACTACATCGAAGAGCAATCACTTCCCGAACAGGGCCGCTATGTGTTTGCCTATACCATCACGATCGAGAACTGCGGTAATGTACCTGCCCAGTTGCTACGTCGCCACTGGGTGATTACCGATTCCAACAACCGCGTGCAGGAAGTCAAGGGCGAAGGTGTCATTGGAGAACAACCACACCTCAAGCCCGGTGAAAATTTTCGTTACACCAGTGGCACCATGCTGGAAACGCCTGTCGGCAGCATGAAAGGCAGCTACCAGATGGTCGCCGATGATGGTGTCGAATTCGATGCCGATATACCGCCCTTCAGCCTGTCGATTCCGCGCATCCTGCACTGACCGGTGGCAATCTGGGCGATCGGCGACATCCAGGGCTGCTACGACGAACTTCAGGCACTACTGGAACAGATAAACTTCGATACGCACAAGGATACGCTGTGGTTTGCAGGCGACCTCGTCAACCGCGGACCAAAGTCACTGGAGACCCTTCGCTTTCTCCACCACCTGAATGCCGTCACGGTACTCGGTAACCACGATCTTCACCTGCTTGCCTCGGCGCACATCCCGAAATACCGCAAGCACAGGGACACCCTGCATCAGATCATAGATGCCGATGACGGACCACAATTGCTCGACTGGCTGCGTCACCAGCCTCTGCTTCACCATGATGGCCACACCGGTTACACCATGATCCATGCCGGGCTGCCCCCACAATGGAACCTGCAAATTGCACAACAGTGTGCCGCTGAAGTGGAACAGGTGTTACGAGGCCCGGACTACAAAGACTTTCTCGAGACCATGTATGGAAACCACCCTAACCTGTGGTCCGAGTCGCTGCGCGGTCACGATCGCCTGCGCTTCATCACCAACTGTTTAACACGGCTGCGCTACTGTGATGCCAATGGACGACTGGCGCTGGAACACAAGGGCGCACCCGGCACCCAGCCCAGGCACCTCAGGCCGTGGTTCGAATGGCCAAGAAAAAGTGCCGATATGAATATCCTGTTCGGGCACTGGTCGACGCTGGGGGCTTATGACGGTAATGGCGTTCATTCGCTGGATACGGGTTGCCTGTGGGGCGGGACGTTGACGGCGCTGCGGGTGGACACGGCAGAGCCGGAGCGTGTGGAGTATGCCTGTCCGGGGGCGATGTCGCCGCGTGAGGAAAAATAGCGGCTGGTATGGGTAGATTTAGTGGCAGCGTTCAGGTAATGCGCTCCAGTGTGACAAACTCGAAATCGAATTCATTTTTGTCATCGCGTGTATGTGCTTCGCGTTCAACTTCATGCCACTGCGTCAGATTGAATTCGGGAAACCAGGTGTCGCCCTCGACATCTGCCTTGACCAGCGTGAGATACAGACGGTCAGCCCGGTCGAGCAGTTGCCGGTAGAGATTTGCGCCGCCGATGACCATGGCTTCGTCGCTGCCGGCGGCCACTTCCAGTGCCTGTTCGACAGAATGCACAACGACACAGCCCTCGGCCTGATATCCAACATCGCGGGTAATCACAATGTTGGTTCGTCCCGGTAACGGGCGCCCGAGTGATTCCCAGGTCTTGCGACCCATGATGACGGGTTTGCCCATCGTCAGCGCCTTGAAATGCTGCAGGTCAGCAGGCAGGCGCCAGGGCAGCTGGTTGTCACGGCCGATCACATGGTTCTGCGCCATGGCGACAATGAGGGAGATTTTCATCACACGGCAACCGGTGCCTTGATGTGCGGGTGCGGGTCGTAGTCGACCAGTTCGAAGTCTTCAAAGGTGAAACTGAACAGGTCTTTTACATCCGGGTTGATCTGCATGGTCGGCAGTTTGCGCGGTTCGCGCTGTAACTGGGTACGGGCCTGTTCGAGATGGTTGGAATACAGGTGGGCATCACCCAGCGTGTGTACGAAATCGCCCGGCTGCAGGCCGGTCACCTGCGCCATCATCATGGTCAGCAGGGCATAGGAGGCGATATTGAACGGGACACCCAGGAAGATGTCCGCACTGCGCTGGTATAACTGGCAGGACAACTTGCCCTCGGCCACATAGAACTGGAAGAAGGCATGACAGGGCGGTAACGCCATGTTGTCGATTTCACCGACATTCCAGGCACTGACGATAATGCGCCGGGAGTCCGGGTTGTTTTTGATCTGGTCGATGACCTGGCTGATCTGGTCGATCTTGCGGCCGTCCGCAGCCGGCCAGCTACGCCACTGGGAGCCGTATACCGGACCGAGTTCACCGTTCTCATCGGCCCATTCGTCCCAGATGCTGACACCGTTGTCTTTCAGGTAGCGGATATTGGTATCGCCCTGCAGGAACCATAACAACTCGTGAATAATCGAACGCAGGTGCAGCTTCTTGGTGGTGACGGCGGGAAACCCTTCCCCCAGGTCGAAACGCATCTGGTGACCGAAAACACTCAGCGTTCCGGTCCCGGTACGGTCCTCCTTGCGCACGCCGTTATCCAGCACGTGCTGCATCAGGTCACGATACTGCTTCACGCTTCCCTCTCCCCGAGTAGGCCCACCACAACAAATAAAGTCCAAACAGGATCATCGGCGCAGACAGCACATGCCCCATGGTCACCCAGCCAAATACCAGGTAACCAATGTGTGCATCGGGCGTACGCACAAACTCCACTGCAAAACGGAAAATGCCATAACACAGCATAAACATGCCGGACACTGCACGGCGTGGTCGCGGCTTCGCCGAATAAAACCACAGAATAATGAACAGCACCAACCCTTCAAGAAAGGCCTCGTAGAGCATGGACGGGTGACGCGGCTGATTGTCGACGAACGGGAACACCATACCCCAGGGCAGGTCTGTCGGTTTCCCCCAAAGCTCGCCGTTAATAAAATTGCCGATCCGCCCGGCGCCCAGACCGACAGGCACATAGGGCGCGATCACATCGGTCACTTCGTAAAAGGTACGCCCGGTCTTGCGCCCATAGAGCCACATGGCAAAGAATACGCCGAGCATGCCACCGTGAAATGACATCCCGCCCTGCCAGATGCGAAACAGCACCAGGGGATCGTCGAGAAACAGACCGAAGTTATAAAACAGGATATAACCGATGCGCCCGCCAAGAATAACGCCAAGGGCACCGTAAAACAGCAGGTCACTGATCTCTTCCGGCGTCCACCCGGAGCCGGGTTTGCGTGCACGGATAGTACCCAGCCACCAGACCGCGATAAAACCGATCAGATACATCAGTCCGTACCAGTGAATGGCAAACGGCCCGAACGAAACAACCACCGGATCAATATTCGGATAGGTCAACATAATCAGCTCGGCAATACGCGGCAGAACAGTGCTTTCAGGTAAGCGGTTTCAGGGATGGCCGGGTGTAATGGATGGTCCGGCGCCTGGTGGCCACGCTCCAGGATCTGCAGGCTGCGATCCAGGTGACGAGAGGACTGCAGCAAAATCTTCTGGAACTGCTCCTCGCCCAGGTGATGCGAACAGGACGCCGAAACCAGTATCCCGTCTTTTTTCAGCACCTGCATGCCCAGTTGATTGATGCGATGGTAGGCCTGTTCACCGGCCTTGTTGTCCTTGCGGCGTTTTATAAAGGCTGGCGGGTCAAGCACCACAACGTCGAAGCGCTCCTGGTCGACACGCAATTGTGACAACACTTCAAAAGCATCTCCCTGGATACTGGCAACCTTGTCTCCAAAACCGTTGGCTTGTGCATTGGCATGGACGCGATCCAGCGCCTGCTCCGAGGCATCAACGCAAAATACCTCGCTGGCGCCACCCGCGGCGGCCTGCAAGCCCCAGCCGCCAACATAACTGAATACATCCAGCACGCGTTTTTCTTTTGCATAGGCGCGCAGGCGAATCCGGTTCATGCGCTGGTCATAGAACCAGCCGGTCTTTTGCCCCTGCTGCAACGAGACATCAAACCCCAGCCCGGCCTCTTCTACCTTGATGTGCTCCGGGACGTCTCCCAGTGTTTCGGTATAACTGTCCAGCCCCTCGAATTTACGAATTGAACTGTCACAACGCAACACCACACCTTTCGGGTGTATCACCTTGTCCAGCGCCTCCAGCACCTGCTCGCGTACGGCTTCCATACCCGCCGTGGTCAACTGAACCACACAGATATCGTCGTAGCGGTCGATGACCAGTCCCGGCAGTTGATCGGATTCACCGTACACCAGCCGGTAGAAAGGCCGGTCGAACAAAAATTCGCGCAGCGACAAGGCCACCTTGAGGCGGTGCACAATCAGCGATCGATCCAGCACATAGTTCGGATCGCGACTCACCAGCCGCGCACAGATCAACGAAGCGGGATTCACATAGCCATTGCCAAGCGATTTACCGTTATGGGCCTGGACCTGGACTGCCTGACCCGGGGTGAACGCCTTGAGCGGTGTGGCGGTATTGTCTACCTCGTTGCTGTACACCCACACATGTCCGGCGCGAATGCGGCGCTCCTCATTCTTCTTCAACCGTAACGGGGGCAGGGTTTCACTCACAACGCAGTCCTTGATACCGATTCATTCAAAGCCGGCAAGCTTACGCGCTCGCCGCCATCGCGTCGAGCCAATCCGGGGCTGACGGCAGGCGCGATACCGGCCACAAAACCAGGCTGCCGCCACGGTAAGGCCAGACCTCCACATCGACAGGCAAATGCGCCGGCAACACCTTGTGATTGACCAGCAGGTAACCGTCCGGGTGGGCCTTCTGCCAGTGTTGCAGCGCAACCCTGTCCCGCAACGGCTCGATGCGCTGTCGCAGGCGCCCGATAAAATTGAACTGACCGTGGTACTTGCCCAGCCAGGCGACCGGTCGACCCTGTTCCTGTAATTGCGCAATCCGGTGACTTGCCGGCCGCAGGTCAAACGGCGTGGTCGCCAGTGACAAAACCCCGGCATACACCACCGCTGTCATAAACATAGTCGTCAGCGCCGCCACGCGCACGGCTGCCGGCAGGGGAAGGCTCAATCGCATCAGCACAAAAGACCATAGCAGCAGTGCCGGGCCCCACATCAACTGAATATAGGCGAGCCACGCCGGGCCCTGCGGCCACCAGGGCAATACCAGTAAAAGCAGTCCCGCTCCCGCCAGCAGCACCGCCACAAACAACAGGCTGAATCGCTGCTCCGGGCGGACCTGCTGCCACTCGATCAACGCCCGCGCCAGCAATGCAGCCACCAGCGGGAACAGCGGCAGCAGGTACTTGCCCTGCTTGCCGCTCACCAGGCTGAACAGCAGTAATGCCGGCACCAGTACCGCCAGACAAAAGCGCACCCCCGAATCCCACTTCTCCGGCTTGCCGAGTAACCGAACGGCCTTCCACAAAACCGGCCAGAGCAGCCACGGCAACCACATGACCGGCAGCAACCACAGGTAAGTCCACCATGGGCTGCGATGCGCAAAGGAGTCCACCACCCGCCCGGCCGATTGTCCCCAGAAAATCGCCTCGCGATAATCTTCTCCACCCGCCAGTCCGGCCGGTATGGCCCACGCCAGTGCAATCACCGCCGCCAGCAGCACGGCGCCCGCCAGCCCTGAATACCATCGCCACCAGTGTTGTGGCCGATCGGCAAGCCACCAGGGCGCCAGGAGTGCGACAGGCAATACCGGCAGGAATATCACCGGTCCCTTCGCCAGTACGCCGAAACCCAGCGCCACAGCGACCAGAAACCAGCCGCGCAGTGGCCGCTGTGGCACATCGAGCAGCCCCAGCCAGGCCACCAGCGCCGCAATCACCAGCAGCATGTCGAACTGCACCAGGGTATAGAAGTTCTGCCAGAACAGACTCCCCAGTAGCAACCAGGGCACCAGGCCAGCAACACTATCTGCCCGCTGCGGCCACAGGCGACGCGCCAGCAGCGTGGACAGTCCTAACGCCAGCAGACCCAGACCTGCCATCAGCAAACGCGCGGACAGGGCCGACACACCCGTCAGTGACCACAACGCATGAATCAACCAGAACAGCAAGGGGGGTTTGTGGCTGTATGGCTCGCCATTCAGGTAGGGCACCAGAAAATCATCGCGCAGCCACATCTCCCATGCCACGCTCAGGTAGCGCGTCTCGTCGACGGGTAGCAACGGGCGCAACCATAGCTGGATAGCAGACAGTGCAGCCGCTGCCAGCAACAACTCCAGCCAATGCACTACCTCCCGACCCTTCACAGCACTTCTCCCGGCACGACCGGCAAACGGCGCCGGTAGCGCTGGTAAAGCTGCACACCCAGCACGCCGGAGATCAGGAACAGCACAACGCCGATACCGATACGCATGACAGGGTCAACATGAACACCGCTGCCGAGAAGGGAAAATATCAACATCTGCGGCATATAGCCCAGCGCCGAGCCGGAGAAAAAGGGTATCGCCCGTATCCCGCCAAGTCCGGCAGCAAGGTTCAACAACAGGTTACTGCCGGCCGGCAAAAGACGAATCACCAGGGTAGTAGTGAAGGTGTGCTCATGCACAAACGCGGCCATACGCCTGAACCGTTCCGGTACCCCGGACACACCGAGGAAGCGCCGGGCCACACGTCCATAGGTAAAGGTCATTACACAGGCGGCCAGCACCGCCAACATGGCCAGCACGGTGCCTTCCGCGAACCCGAAGGCGTAGCCCGAGAGAAACGCCACCACCTGTCGCGGTAGCCCCAGCGAAGCAAACAGTGCAGCCACACCGACAAACCACAATCTGCCGGCGAGGCCCTCGTTGCGGATTTCACTATCTATCCAGCTCTTGTCCGGCAACACACCAAAAGCTCCGGACTGCAACAGCCAGCCGACTGCGACCAGCACGGCAGCCAGTAACAGACCTTTCCACAGGCGACGATACGGGTGCAAAACTCAGTCGTCCTCGCGGGCATCCGGCCGTAGCGGTCGGCGGCGCAGCCACATCACACCCAACAGGTCGACTATGCCGGCCCAGAGACGGTTATGCAGACCGTACTTGCTGACACCACGCTGGCGCGGACGGTGATTGACGGGTACTGAACACACCCCGCCGCCGGCACGCAAAACCAGTGCAGGCAGGAAACGGTGCATGTGGTCAAAGCGCGGTAATTGCAGACAGGCTTCGCGGCGCACCAGCTTGAGGCCACAACCGGTATCCGGCGTTGCATCCCCAAGCAAGGCCGCGCGCACCGTATTGGCGACGCGTGACGACAGGCGTTTTATCCAGCTGTCACGACGCTGTTGACGCCAGCCTGTCACCAGCCACAAGGTGTCATCGGCCTGTGCTGCCTCGTACAGGACGGAAATATCCGAGGGATCATTCTGGCCATCACCATCCAGTGTGGCAACCCAGGGCGCGCGTGCGGCCAGCAGTCCCGTCATCAATGCCGCACTCTGGCCAGCGTTCCTGGCATGGCGAAGCACCCGCAAGCGGGGGCACGCTGCTCGCAGCGCCGCCAACCGCCCGGCCGTGGCATCGACGCTGCCGTCATCGACAAAGATCACCTCGTAGTCGAAGCGGCCGTCCAGTACCGAGCACACTTCATCGAGCAACGGCTGCACATTGTCCTGTTCATTAAACACGGGAATTACGAGGGAAAGATCCATAAGCTTGAAAAGGTTTTCCGCTCGCTTGTGCGCGGCAAGACCGCCTCTGTATAGTTGACTGTTCCAGTCAGGAATTATACCGGATCCCAACCATGACCCGTGACACGCAATATACCAACCATCTTGCAAACGAAACCAGCCCCTACCTGCTGCAGCACGTCAACAACCCGGTCGACTGGTACCCCTGGGGGGAAGAAGCGCTGGACAGGGCGCGCCGCGAGAACAAGCCCATTCTGCTGTCCATAGGCTACTCCGCCTGCCACTGGTGCCACGTCATGGCGCATGAATCCTTCGAGGATCCGGCCACTGCCGAGGTTATGAACCGGCTGTTCGTTAATATCAAGGTCGATCGCGAGGAGCGGCCGGACCTGGATAAAATCTACCAGACGGCACACTCACTGCTCACGCAGCGCAACGGTGGCTGGCCGCTGACCATGTTCCTCGACCCGGAAAACCGGATCCCGTTTTTTGGCGGCACCTACTTCCCGCCACAACCCCGCCACGGCCTGCCCGCTTTTACTGACCTGTGTGAACAGATCACCGCCTTCTACCGCGACAAGCGCAGTGACCTGGAACAACAGAACCAGTCACTGATCGAGTTCATGCGCAATATGCATCGCAGCGAATCCCCCTCAGCGGATGCAATCGACAGTATGCCGCTGGATGTTGCACGCCAGCAACTCGGTGGCCAGTTCGACAAAACCTTTGGCGGATTTGGCAAAGCACCCAAATTCCCCCACCCGACCAGTCTGGAACGCCTGCTGCGCCACTGGTCTGCAACCGGCGGCAAGGATACAGAAGCACTGGACATGACGCTGTTCACCCTGGATCGCATGGCACTGGGTGGCATGTATGACCAGGCAGGCGGCGGTTTTTGTCGCTACTCGGTCGATGACCAGTGGATGATTCCGCATTTTGAAAAAATGCTCTACGACAACGGCCCGCTGCTGTCGTTATACAGCGAAGCCTGGGCAGCAACCGGCAACCCGCTTTACCAACGCATCGTTGCAGAGACCGCCGGCTGGGTACAGCGCGAAATGCAGGCACCGGAAGGCGGTTATTACTCCAGCCTGGATGCCGACAGCGAAGGAGAGGAAGGCAAGTTTTATGTCTGGTCGCAGGATGAGTTGCACGCACTGCTCGAAGAGGATGAGTATGCCGTGGCCGCCGCGCGTTATGGTTTTGACCGTAAGCCCAACTTCGAGGGTCACTGGAACCCGCACGTCTATGAATCCCTTGAATCTGTGGCACAAAAAACCGGTAACGATACGGCGCGTGTGCAGGCGCTTCTTTCAAGCGCACGCAACAAACTGTTTAACGCACGCGAGCAGCGTATTCGACCCGGCCGCGATGACAAGGTCCTGGTATCCTGGAATGCGCTGATGATAAAAGGTATGGCGCAGGCGGCGCGGGTTTTCGATGAACCCGGTTACTTCGCATCATCACAACGCGCACTGGACTTTATTCGCACCACCCTGTGGTCAGAGGGCAGACTACTCGCCACGTGCATGGATGGCCGCGCCCACCTTTCAGCCTACCTGGACGATTATGTTTTTCTTATCGACGCCATTCTGGAGCGCCTGCAGGTGCACTGGGACAGCGACGAAATGGCCTTTGCCCTGCAGCTCGCCGATGTCGTACTGGAACACTTCGCCGACCCGGAAGGCGGCTTCTGGTTTACCGCCGACGATCACGAAGCGCTGATCCAGCGCCCTAAACCACTGGGCGACGATGCCATGCCATCAGGAAATGCGATCGCCGCAAAAGTCTTCGGCCGACTCGGCCACCTGCTTGGTGATACGCGCTACACAGATGCTGCACAAGGCACGCTGAAAGCCGCATGGAATCACATCCAGCAAGGACCGTACGGACACACCGGTCTACTGGTTGCAGTCGAAGAATACCTGAACCCGCCGGAGACACTGGTGATACGACCCGGCAACGACAAGATCATATGGCAGCAGGCTGTCGGCAATAACTACGCACCGCGGCGCATGTGCTTTATTATTCCTGATGAGGCAACCGGGCTTCCCGGCCTGCTCGCAGAGCGCAAGCCACAGGACAAAGGTGTGGCCTGGCTGTGCCAGGGCACACAGTGCCTGCCCCCCATCAACGACCCCGCGCAGCTGGGGGAACAACTCGACACTACCGGGGACAACTGACACAATCAACGCATTACTTGCGATAAAGAGTTTCCAGCCGCATGCACTACTCCGGAAAACCGGTCAACTTTCGGACAGCAGCCCCACTAACTGCCAGCCCGGGAATCGTTACATACTGCGCACTGGCACTGGTATTTCTGACGTCTTCACTACATGCGGACACCGCATTGTATTTCATCGGCCAGTTCGGTGATAAAGCTGTCATTCATATAGACGGAAATCAGCGCACGCTCAAGGTGGGCGAAACGAGCCGTGAAGGTGTCAAACTGCTTTCTGTTAACGCAAACCATGCTGTTGTTCTCTACCACGGGAAAAAGCAATCGTTGCGCTTTGCCGCGGCAGGTAAAACCTACAAGGCCAGGTCCAGCACCGAGGTCAGAATCTGGGCTGATGCATCAGGAAGCTTCCAGACACCGGGAAGCATCAATGGTCACCTTGTCAATTTTCTGGTTGATACCGGTGCAACCACAGTGGCCATGAACGAGCTCGTGGCCGACAAGCTGGGCATCGACTTCCGCTACACCGGTACGCCCGGTACCGTCTCTACCGCGTCGGGCCTTTCGCCTGCCTACCATGTGAAACTCGATGCTGTCAGGGTCGGTGATATTGAACTCAAAAATATCCAGGCGACAGTACTGGAAGGCGCTTTCCCGCAAGAGGTCCTGCTGGGTATGTCTTTTCTGTCACAGCTTGAACTTGAGCGGAAGGGAAACCTGGTCACACTGAGAAAACAGCATTGATGAATTCACACCGGCCATGAAAATATTAACCTTGATACTCTTTCTGTTCGTCACGGGACCGGCATCTGCGGAAATCTATAAATGGACCGACGAAGAAGGCCAGGTCCATTACGATGAAAATCCCGGCGAGGGCTCCTCTGGCAGCGTCATCGTTCCACGGCAAAACAAAGCGCCTGCAACGCCCGCCCCGAGTGCAAAGCAGCGTCTTGAAAACATACGCAAATGGACTGATGCCCGACAAAAAGAACGTGAGACTGAAAAACGCAGGAAAGCTGAACAGGACGCCAAACGGGTCAAGCAAGAGGAGAAATGCCACCGGAAAAGAAACAGGCTGACCGACCTGGAAAGAGGCGGGCGCCGCTATCGCCTGGACGAAAACGGGCAACGCCGGTTTTTATCAGACCAGGAAATAGACTCCAGGAAAAACGACGCCAGGGCGTACCTCGAAAAACACTGTCGTTAATCCAGCGGCATCTCGATGAAAGGTCCAAGCTCCTGTTGAGCAGCATCCTGCCCGGCCAGCGATGCCCCCATCTTCGGAAGCTTCATGACACGCACGCCATTTTCCGTGACATCCAGCGGTAAAAACCCGCGCCGTAAATTCATCTGGTACAGAACCTGGGCTTCTGCCGCACAACGCGAGAATACATCGACGCGGGGATGCAGGAAGGCCAGTGCCTTGTCCTGCATACGCGAACCTTCACCCGTACCACGGAGGTCGGGCAAAACAGCAACCATCCAGAGTTCATTACCCATACCCGGAAGAATGGCGCTGTTGATCAGGCAACCGGCCATTTCACCACTCACGGTTTCCCATACCAGCAACTGCGC
The DNA here is from genome assembly GCF_004339085.1 of Thiogranum longum. Taxonomy (NCBI): domain Bacteria; kingdom Pseudomonadati; phylum Pseudomonadota; class Gammaproteobacteria; order Chromatiales; family Ectothiorhodospiraceae; genus Thiogranum; species Thiogranum longum. Next base: position 2,674,360 of record NZ_SMFX01000001.1, read on the forward strand.
CTCGACATCCTCATCAAGCCGGCGCCCCCGTTTACGAATGGTGTTCAGGTTCTTTCGTAAACCTGCCTGGTGTGTCTCTTCCGCCAACCGCGGATCAAAGCGACCCTGTGCAGCTTCGCTGATAATCAGCTGGTGAATAACATCAATATCCTGTGATTTCGCCGAACGGAACACCTGTCAGCCCTCTTGAAGAACCGTCAGGTCAGCTGCAAAACTGTCCTTGTAACGAGCACGGAAATCGTCCAGCGTAAAAGCATGATTCTGGGTGCCATGCTGCTCGATCTTTATTGCGCCCATCAGGGCAGCAATACGACCGGTAACTTCCCAGTCAAGCCCGTTCATCAAGCCATATAGCAGACCGCCGCGGTAAGCATCACCGCAACCCGTCGGATCTGTCACACCACTCACCTTCGCTGTCGGGACTTCGATGCAGCCGCCATCGGTAAAGATCTGCGAACCTTCTCCGCCACGGGTCACCACAAGCGCATCGACATGCGACGCAATTTCTTCCAGTGACCAGCCAGTACGATCCTGCAACAGCTGCGACTCATAGTCATTGACGCAAATCCAGGTTGCCTGCTCGATGAACTTCCTGAAATCATCGCCGTCGAACAACGGCATGGCCTGTCCGGGATCGAATATAAAAGGTATACCGGCTTCGACAAACTGGCAGGCATGATCGATCATCCCCTGGCGGCCATCCGGCGACACGATACCGAGCTTTACCCCCTTCGCGTCAGCGACTTTAACCTCATGGGCATAATCCATTGCACCGGGGTGAAAAGCAGTGATCTGGTTATCATCCTGGTCTGTAGTGATAAATGCCTGCGCGGTGTAGGCCTCACCGATTTCCCTGATATGTGTCACCGGGATTTCGTGCTGCTTCATCCACGAGGCGTAAGGAGCAAAGTCCTTGCCTACCGTCCCCATCGGGAGTGGATTACCACCCAGCAGTTTCAGGTTAAATGCAATATTCGCCGCACAACCGCCGAACTCACGGCGCATCTCCGGCACATGGAAAGCAACGTTCAGAATATGCACCTTGTCCGGGAGGATGTGATTCTTGAACTTGTCCTGGAACACCATGATGGTGTCAAACGCAAAGGAACCGCAAATCAGTGCCGACATGTATTTCTTCTCCGAAAACGTAAATTTATAGGCCGGCATCATAACCCGACATAATGCATACCGGGAAACGGCATCAGGTAAACAGCAGGATACCCCACACGGCAGCTGCCACCAGCATGGCGTACACCACCGCGGCAGAGCCCACATCTTTTGCCACACCGGCCAGCGGGTGGTATTCGTCACTGATGCGGTCGACAACGGCTTCTATGGCCGAGTTGAACATCTCCGTCAGCAGTACCAGCAACCAGAACCCCACCATCAGCGCCCGTTCGACAGCGTCTTGTGTGAGCCAGAACGCCAGCGGAATCAGCAGCAGGGTCAGCGCCAGTTCCTGGCGGAAGGCCGCTTCGTTTTTAAACACGGAAACAAAGCCCTTCCGGGAAAAGCCGGCGGCACGGATAATACGGCTTAAACCCGTATTACCCGCCTTGCCCATCAGCCCTGCGCCTTCCAGCGCAGGTCGAGTTCGCGCGCCGCGCGCACTTCGTCCAGACGTCGCACCGGCAAGGTATGCGGTGCTTCGTGCAGTAACTCAACATCTTCAGCCGCCTCTTCAAGTATCTTCGCCATCGCATCGACAAAACCATCGATTTCCTCACGGCTCTCCGTTTCGGTTGGCTCGATGAGCAGGCACTCGGGTACCAGCAGGGGAAAATAGGTTGTTGGCGCATGGTAGCCGTAGTCGAGCAGTCGCTTGGCAAAGTCCATGGCGCTGGCGTGCTGTTCTTTCATCTGCCTTTTCAGCGTCACGATAAATTCGTGGGTCGCACGACGCTCCGGGAAGGCCAGGTCGAAACCTGCTGCCTCCAGACGCTTCATCAGGTAGTTGGCATTGAGCGTGGCAAACTCGGCCACGCGGTGCATACCTTCGCGTCCCAGCAGCCGGGCATAAATATAGGCACGGAACAAGACACCGGCGTTACCCATGAAAGTTGAAAGTCGACCGATGGTTTGCGGCACTTCCTTTTCGGTAAGCCAGAAGTACTCGTCACCATCGTAGCCAACCATCGGTACCGGCAGGAAAGGCTCCAGCCGCTCGCCGACGCCCACCGGACCCGCCCCCGGGCCGCCACCGCCGTGCGGCGTTGAGAACGTTTTGTGCAGGTTCATGTGGATCACATCGAAACCCATGTCGCCCGGCCGCACCTTGCCGAGAATGGCGTTGAGGTTGGCACCGTCGTAGTACAGCAGACCACCGGCCTGGTGCACAATATCGGCAATATCCTTGATGCGCCGCTCGAATACACCCAGCGTGGAGGGATTGGTCAACATGATGCCGGCAGTATGTTCTCCAACGGCTCCACGCAATGCATCCACATCGACGTCACCATTATCCAGCGTAGGAATCTCACGCACCTTGTATCCGCACATGGTCGCTGTGGCCGGGTTGGTGCCATGCGCCGCATCCGGCACCAGGATTTCATCGCGTGCCGTGTCGTTACGTGAATCGTGATAGGCACGAATCATCGCCACACCGGCAAACTCACCCTGCGCACCGGCCGCCGGTGTCAGCGACACGGTTTTCATGCCGGTCACTTCCTTGAGCATTTCCTGTAACTCGTACAGGCAGGCCAGTGCGCCCTGCCCTTCACTGGCCGGCGCCAGCGGATGCCTTGCCAGTATGCCCGGCAACATCGCCAGCGTATTGCAGGCGCGCGGGTTATATTTCATGGTGCAGGAACCCAGCGGGTAGAACTGTGTATCGATGGAAAAGTTTTTCTGCGACAGTTTTGTGTAGTGCCGCACCACCTGCATCTCGGACACTTCCGGCAGGGCTGGCGGGTCCTCGCGCAACAGTTCGGCGGGCAGGTCATTTTCCACGCCATCGAGATCGGGGGCCTGTACCGCAGCACGACGGCCGGGGCGGGAGTGTTCGAAAATCAGCATGTGGTTACTCGTTATACCTGGTGGATACTCTGATCCAGATGTCTCGACGTCATTCCGGCAAATGCCGGAATGACGGTTTAACCGGTATTTGCCGGTGTATCAAAGCGCAGCCAGCGCCTTGTCGTAATCCGGTTCCTGGGCAATTTCCGGTACCAGCTCGGTATATACCACCTTGCCGTTCTCGTCGATGACGACAATGGCGCGCGCGGTAATACCCGCCAGCGGACCATCCTCGATCAGCACGCCATAGTCCTTGGCGAAATTGCGTGAACGCATCATCGATAATGGAACCACCTTGTCGACATTCTCCACACCACAGAAGCGGCTCATGGCAAACGGCAGATCTGCGGCTATCACCAGCATCACTACATTGTCCTTGCCGGCCGCCACTTCGTTAAATTTCTTTGTCGAAGTTGCGCATACCGGGGTATCAAGACTCGGCACGATATTCATAAGAATCTTCTTGCCCGCATAATCAGCGAGCCGCTTGTCATTCAGCTCTGCGTCGACCAGGTGAAAATCCGGGGCATCACTGCCAACAGCAGGGAGTTCTCCATTGGTGTGTATTTCGTTTCCTTGCAGCGTAATCGTCGCCATATTTCCTCTCCTCGTCAGTCAAGCCATTTTTGGCTGCACCGGATGTCCGGCGGTAGTTTGTTTTTCAATGGCGCGGGCCATGTGGTCGGCAAAGCGATCCAGGTCTGCGTCGCTTTTTGTCTCGGTGGCGCACACCAGCAGCGACTCACCCAGCTCCGGGTAGTCGTCGTTCAGCATATATCCGGGCTGCAGATTGTGCGCATACAGCGGGCGGACCAGGCCATCCAGGGATAGCTCAGTGGTCAAAACCGCCTCATGGAAGTACGGGCGGTTGAAACGCAACCTGATGTGGTCGTTGGCAAGCTTGTCCACCAGCTTGCGGGTATTGGCATGACTCGCCAACGCCACACGTCGCAGACCTTCGGCGCCCAGCAGGCTCATGTGAATCGTGGCTGCCGTTACCAGCAGACCCTGATTCGTGCAGATATTCGAGGTCGCCCTGGAACGACGAATATGCTGCTCACGCGCCTGCAGGGTCAGCGTAAAGCCTTCCCGTCCGTCGCGGTCGACCGTGCGCCCGACAATACGCCCCGGCATCTGCCGCACGAAGTTCTGGCGCGCACACATAAAACCGAAGTAGGGGCCACCCGATGACAGGGGCACACCCAGCGGCTGTCCTTCACCGATCGCAATGTCCGCACCGGTCTCACCCCATTGGCCCGGCGGTTTGAGCAGTGCAGCAGCCACCGGGTTGGCAACGGCAATAACCATGGCACCGTTGGCGTGCGCCCAGTCGGTCAGTGCATCGACGTCTTCCAGCACGCCGAAGAAGTTGGGCTGCGCGATAACCAGCGCGGCGATGTCTTCGCCGCTGTATGCCTCCAGGCTGTCCAGATTGAGGTGACCACCTTCGTTATCAAACGGCACCTCGACCAGCTCGATACCCTGGTTGGTGACAATGGTACGCGTGGTGGCCCGGTAGGCCGGGTGTACATTGGTCGGCATAAGAATGCGTCGCGACTTTGACTTCCGGTTGGCACGAATCGCCATCAGCACGGCTTCGGCCAGCGCCGAAGCGCCATCGTAAAGCGATGCATTGGACACATCCATCGCCATCAGCTCCGTCATCATGCTCTGGAACTCATAGACCAGTTGCAGTGTGCCCTGGCTGGCTTCTGCCTGGTAAGGCGTATAGGCACTGTAAAACTCGCCGCGCGTAACCAGTTCCCACACCGCTGCAGGAATATGGTGCTCGTAGGCGCCGGCACCGATAAAACACAGCGGCTGCCCGTCTTTTGAAGCACGCTCGTGCATCAGCCGGCTGACGTCCTGTTCGGTCATGCCCTGCGGAATGCCTTCCAGCGTGCCACAACGCAATTGCTGCGGAATTTCATCGAACAGGTCTTCGATATCCTGCACGCCGATGGTTTTCAACATGTCACGGATATCGTCTTCAGTATGGGGGACAAACGGCATCTGGTTTTACTCTGACTCTATAAATTCCCGGTACTCTTCGGGGCTCATGAGGCGATCCACGTCATCCACACTGGATGGCTGAATGCGCATCAACCAGCCGGCGCCATAGGGATCCTGGTTGACGGCCTCCGGCGCACCGGCCAGATCCTCGTTGACCTCGACCACGGTTCCGGCAATAGGCGCATAAAAATCCGAGGCCGCCTTGACCGATTCGACCACGGCACAGGCTTCTTCAGCCTCCATCTCGTGATCAATCTCCGGCAGCTCGACAAACACCAGGTCGCCCAGCTGCTCCTGTGCATGGTCGCTGATGCCGGTTGTAACCGTGCCATCCTCGTTCACCCGCACCCACTCGTGACTCGTGCTGTATCTCAGATCACCCGGCACTTCACTCATTGTATGTTCCTCTTTTTCAATTGTTTCAACTCTCCAGAGATCAACTGGTGGCAGACCCCCGTCATTGCGAGCGCAGCGCGGCAATCTCTTTGTCCTGGTGCCAGACTGAAAGAGATTGCCGCGCTGCGCTCGCAATGACGTATCGTTTTCACAGTTCAATTTGCGCCTTGCCGTTACGCACAAACGGTGGCTTGACGACCTTGCAGTCCAGCAACTTGCCGCGAATTTCGACCTGGCACCTGGCACCGATACTAGCCGGTACCCGCGCCAGTGCAATGGAACGCTGCAGTGTTGGCGAAAAGCCGCCACTGGTGGTTTCGCCGGTCTGGTCACCGACCACGACTTTCTGGTGCCCGCGCAACACACCCCGGCCTTCCAGCAGCAAACCGACAAACTTCTGTTCGGGGCCGGCTTCACGTTCGGCTTCCAGCGCCTTGCGGCCGATAAAATCACGCGCTTCCGGCTTCCAGCCAATCGTCCAGCCCAGACCGGACACCAGTGGACTGACGCTTTCATCCATATCGGCACCGTACAGGTTCATCCCGGCTTCCAGACGCAGCGTATCGCGGCAACCCAGACCACAAGGCTGTACACCGGCGTCGGCCAGTGCCTGCCAGAAGGCCGGCGCCTCGACATCCGGCAACATGATTTCAAAGCCATCTTCGCCGGTGTAACCGGTGCGCGCGACAAACCAGTCATCGACTTCCGCGCCAAAGAAAAGATCCAGCCCCTCGACGACCTTGCGCTGTTCCGCATTGAAAAGTGACAGGGTTTTTTCGCGTGCGTTCGGCCCCTGGATCGCAATCATGGCCAGTTGTGGCTGCTCGATCACCTGCACATCGAAAGCAGCGGCCTGTTTGATAATCCACGCCAGGTCTTTCTCCCGCGTAGCGGAATTCACCACCAGGCGGAAATTGTTCTCGGTCAGGAAATAAACGATGAGATCATCCAGCACACGCCCCTGCTCGTTAAGCATGCAGCTGTACAATGCCTTGCCGGGATTCTGCAACTTGTCGATATTGTTGGCCAGCAGATAGCGCAGGAAGTCGCGCGTCTTGTCACCGTGCAGGTCGACGACCGTCATGTGCGACACGTCGAACATTCCGGCATCGCGGCGTACTGCGTGATGCTCTTCGAGCTGCGAGCCATAGTGGATCGGCATGTCCCAGCCGGCAAAATCCACCAGCTTGGCGCCCATGGCCTTGTGTGATTCGTACAGGGGGGTTCTGTTTCCCATAACTGACTCTGTCATTCTGAAAGCGTTGGCTGTCATGCCGCCCGAAAACATCCGGAACGACGGCTGAATATCCGTCGCCCCTCTGTCCGGTAACCTGAGAGTGTGAGCGACCATTTGGCCGCCTTCCCCTTCGGTGGGCCGATATGGCCGCTCTCCAGAGTCAATCCGGCTGAATAATGCCTGCTGCCGCGGTCCTTTTGCCTGAGCGATTCCGGGCGGGTTGCGCCTTCGGCGGCCGGCTGGGCCGGCTCTCTCCCGCAGCAGCGCGAGATCGAAGGCGGACTATACCCTGCCCGCGCAGGCCAGCCAAGCGTGCAATCGTTACACGATCGGGAAAACAGCTTTAACCCTGCAAAACGATGATTTAGTCTTCTGACTATCCAGACAACAGCGCGTCATTATCGACCTGGTAAAACACGGCAATCTTACCGCCCTGGACAAGGCTATCGACAACCCGCACAGCGAGACAGCCGACTGGGCAATGATGGCCGCGATCCAGCAAAACAATCGCAGCGTGCTCGACTTTCTTCTTGAAAGAAAAAACATGCGCCCGGAGGACTGCTCCCTGGAGTCAGGGATAACCCTGTTACATACCGCCACCCGGCTCCGAAACGGCGAGCTGGACGACGATCAATCGCCCCTACCCCCTCTCACCAAGACCGTGCAGGCTTCAGCGACAGTGACAACCAACACTTGATAATAATCTATATGTTATTATTTATAGACCATTAAATAATCTTTATATTATTATTGACTAATTATTATAACTTATATATTATTTTATACTGAATTATAAATAACTTTTTGGTTATTTTTATGAGAGCAAAAGATCGCGCAGTAGCGCGCCAACAACTCGATAAGCGACTGAACTCATTGCGATATTCAGACGCTTTTGCACGCCCTCCACGCGGCTGGATTAAAGCCATCCGAGAAGCACTGGGCATGACAACAGCCCAGCTTGGCAAGCGCCTTGGCGTCAGCCAACCGCGCGTCGTTAAAATCGAGCATGCCGAAACCAAAGGTTCAATCACCCTTGATAGTCTTGAGCGGGCTGCAAATGCCCTGGATTGCCGCCTTGTCTATGCATTGGTGCCACGAAAACCACTCGATGAACAGGTCACCGAACGGGCTGAACGCCTTGCGAAGAAACGACTGAAATCAACGAGTCACAGCATGGCCCTCGAAGACCAGGAAGTTGATACAGCGGATGAGCAGGAGCAACTCAAACGCATGATCCAGAGTCTGCTCGATAAGGCAGGTTCCGAGCTTTGGGATGAGGATCTATGACCGATCCCCTGGATGAACAGGACGATGCCGCCACACCCTTGACGGAAGAAGAGAAAGCAGCATTGATCCCCTCCTACATCACGCTTCGCCCGGAACTGAACGAGGCTGAGCAGGCTAATATTCTGGAAGCAGAGGAATGGGCAGTCACGCGCAACCGCGATGTGCTCAATGAGAAGTTCCTTAAAGACCTTCACAAGAGAATGTTTGGCCGGGTCTGGCGGTGGGCTGGCAAGTTTCGTCAGTCCGAACGCAATATCGGCGTAGAGGCCTATCGCATCCCAACCGAGCTTCGACAACTTATCGATGATTGTCATTACTGGATAGAAAATGGAACCTATGAACCGGATGAAATCGCGACACGGTTCCATCACCGACTGGTATTGATCCATCCCTTCCCGAATGGCAATGGTCGCCATGCCCGTCTGACAACCGACCTTCTGCTAGCAGCAGTGGGATGCCATCCATTCACCTGGGGCCAGGTCAATCTTGTCGATGCCAGTGAGACACGGAAAGCCTACATTGCCGCGCTCCGGGCGGCCGATAATCATGATTACGTACCGTTACAAGAATTTGTGCGTTCATAAGAATGAAGATTTACGGTATTGACTTTACAAGCAGGTGCAAACACAGCGCACCTGGACAAGGTTAAAATACTCGCTTTATTCAAAGAGCACGGATCACACCAGCCTGCTTTCGGAAACAACCTCAACAACATCGCCTACATGCACCACCCCGCCACTACGAGGTATCAGGTTCTGCCCGAAATACACACCACCCTCCGGCCGTTTCCGGTACTGGCTGAGTGTGCGCAATGGTTCCGTTTTGGTACTTTTAATCCCTGTATCTGGATCAATGGTGGTAAAGATACAGCGTGAACAGTTCTTCACCCCTTCAAACTCGACTTCACCAATGCGGATCCGGTGCCAGTTATCCTCTGCATAGGGCAACTCGCCATCCACCACCAGGTTGGGCCGGAAACGGCGCATGGATACGGGCTGTTCGAGCCGGGTATTGAGATCATTCAGGGATGCTTCGGTAATCAGCAGCAGCGGGAAACCGTCAGCAAAACTGACCTGGTCACCAGGCCGGCCATAGTCCGGGTCAACGCCACGCACCAGGTCATCGGTCATCCGTACCAGGCGGCACTCGATCCCGAGGTATTCGGAAAACCAGGCATCGGCTTCAGGCCCTGCAGAAATTGCATCGCACTGGTCACGCCAGATCGTGACTTTCGTGAGATCGGTGTTGTCTGCCTTCAAGGGCAGGACAAGTTCCGGCCGGCCGGCAACACTGACATGCAAACTTGTATCATCCAGGCGCGTATCCACCACGGCCAGTGCCGGGTGCTGTCGCGCGGTAATAAACTTGCCCTGTGCATCGACCAGCATCCAGCGCCGGTCCCACGGCAGACCACGCGGCAACACTTCGCTCTCGTTCAGCGCGATACGACGCGTGGACTTGACGGGATAGATATTGATTTCGGTGAGTTTCATAGCCCCATGGCCGAACGAATGATCTGCGCCTTGACCGGTGTTGCACGATCAAACAGCTTCAGGCCCAGGCCGCGCGCAAGGCGCACCGGCGTCAGCGTGCTGCCGAATAACTGCTTGAAGGCGCTCATCGCCGCCAGGGTCAGCTGGTTATCGCCACGCCGGGCACGTTCGTAGCGGCGCAGCACGGTAAAGGCGCCGGGGTTGCGACCCGATGCACGGGCAGCATGCAGCTCGTCGGCCAACGCCTGCACATCCTTCAGGCCAAGGTTGACGCCCTGCCCGGCAAGCGGGTGAACGACATGGGCGGCATCGCCAACCAGTGCAAGTCCGGGTTTGACATAAGCCTCGGCCGACTGTGCCTGTAAAGGGAACAGCACCCTGTCACCAACGGCCCGGATCTCACCAAGCCGGTACTCGAAGGCTTCACCAAGGGCACGGCAGAATGCCTGGTCATCCAGCGCCAGCAATGCCTGTGCCTTGCTGCTGGTGGCAGACCAGACAATCGAACAGCGCCCGTCGTGCAGTGGCAGAAAAGCCAGCGGACCGCTGGGCAGGAAGCGCTGCCATGCCGTTTCCTGGTGAGGCTTTTCAGTCTCCACCACGGCCACCAACGCCTGTTGACCGTAATCGGATACCTGGACGTGAATACCGGCCAGGTCGCGCACGCGGGAATGTTTACCGTCGGCGCCGACCAGTAACCGTGCGGTAAGTGACTTGCCGTCATCCAGCCCGATGTGTTGCCGGTTACCGCTATATTCAAGGGTCTGCAGACGGGCCGGACAGAAACGCGTGACAGTGCCCGTACCCTCCACCACATCGAGCAAGGCACGCTCGATGACACGTGACTCGATAATGTGCCCAAGATCAGGCTCACCGAGTTCAGCGCTGTCAAAGTGAATCTCGCCTTCACTGCCGGCGTCCCACACCTGCATTTCGCGGTAGGGCTGTGCCAGCGGTGCGATGGCTGGCCAGGCACCGAGAGACTCGAGCAACCGCTGTGAAGCGCGGGAAATGGCGTAGACACGCAGGTCGATACTGTCCGCCGGCCAGTCGTGCACGGGTTCGCGGGCTTCAAGTATGGCAACGCTGAAACCCTCGCGCCCGAGTGCTGCCGCCAGCGCCAGGCCCACGAGACCGGCACCGCTGATAACACTATCGAAATCTGTCGGCTGGTGATCCATAGCTACAACGCCAGCCCTCGCGCAAGTCTTGGCAGCCGCCCGGCACGCCCCATGGTCAGGCGGCCAAACCAGTGCTTGGCGGGCGGGCACAGGTCCAGCGCCAGCATGCCGGCATCGCGCAGGCCGACAACCGGTGTCAGTGACTGCCCGAACAGGCGCACCATCGTGTCGGTAAAGGCGACCACGCGGCGCTGATCGGTCTGTCGCCAATCTGCATAGCGCCGTAATACATCAACATCACCGATATCGCCCCCCCTGCGCTGCGCATCGATGACAACTTCCGCCAGTGCCGCAACATCCCGCAAGCCAAGATTGAAACCCTGACCGGCAATCGGATGCAGTGTATGCACCGCATTGCCGATCAATGCCAGCCGCTGCGCCGTTGACTGTTTGGCGCGCAGTAACTGAAGTGGATAGGCGTGACGCGTACCGACCCTGGTGAACCGGCCCAGCCGATAACCAAAGCGCGCCTGCAGACGCGACAGAAATTCTGTGTCTTCGAGCCCCATCACTTCATCGACCTGGTCAGCCCGGAGTGTCCAGACCAGTGAACAATGGTTGTCATTAAGCGGTAACAGGGCCATCGGCCCGGTATCCGTAAAACGCTCGTAGGCAACCTGTTTATGGGGTTGATCGGGTGTAACGTTGGCAATCACGGCTGTCTGCCCGTAGTCCCATTGATGCGTATCGATAGCCAGTTGTTCGCGCACCCGGGATTGCACGCCATCGGCTGCAACCAGCAGACGTGCCGTATGTTCTACAGACTTCCCTTCATGGTTCAGCACAGCTTGCACACGGTCCCCGTCAGTCTGGAAAGACTCGAGTCGGGCAGGTGCAAGCAGTTGCACAGACGTCTGTTCAAGGGCACGTATCAGCGTATTGCCGAGCAAGCGCGCACTGGCGACATAACCCAGCGCCTCCACACCCTCCTGTTCACGTTTCAGTCGCGTGAAACCAAAATGACCCCGATCGGATACGTGTATCGTATGAATAGGGCACACCTCTTTCTGCAGCGCATCCCAAATTCCCATGCCGGTAAAAATACGCTGCGAGCCCTGCGCCAGTGCAATGCTGCGTTCGTCATAATTGGGCTGCTCATTAATACGAAAGGGATGTGCTTCGACAATAGCGACGTCAAGCCCCGCGCGTCCCAGCGCGAGCGCCAGGCTGGCGCCAACCAGGCCGCCACCGACAACAAGCACATCTGACTGACGGGGCTCATGGCTCATCACGATCAGCCCATCAGGCCTTCGATTTCATCGACAGTCTTCGGCGCAGCCTTACTCAGCACATCGTAACCATCACGCGTGACCAGCACGTCATCCTCGATACGGATACCGATATTCCACCATTTGCGTGCCACGCCTTTGCTGTGCGCAGGGATATACAGACCCGGCTCAACGGTCAACACCATACCCGGCTCCAGTTCACGCCAGGCTTCACCGACCTTGTAGTCACCCACATCATGCACATCCATACCCAGCCAATGCCCGGTTCGATGCATGTAAAAACGCCGGTAGGCCTGCTCCTTGATCAGGGTAGCCGTTCTCCCCTTGAGCAGACCGAGCTTGACCAGCCCGCGCGTCAGCACCTTGACCGCCGCCGCATGCGGCGCATTCCAGTGATTACCCGGGTAGACTTCCTCGATAGCCGCCAGTTGCGCATCGAGCACCAGCTCGTAAATTGCGCGTTGCGACGGGTTGAAGCGGCCACTGACCGGAAAGCAGCGCGTGATGTCGGACGCGTAGTAATCGTGTTCCACACCGGCGTCGATCAGCACCACCTCACCCTTGTTAAGCGGCGCGTTGTTTTCGGTGTAATGCAGGATACAGGCGTTTTCACCCCCACCGACAATCGACGGGTAGGCGGGTTCGCCACCCGCTTTGCGAAACGCGTAGAGAAACTCGGCCTCCAGCTCATACTCCATCATGCCAGGCTCACACACCTGCATGGCACGCTTGTGCGCACGCGCGGCAATATTGGCAGCCTGGCGCATGGTCTTGATCTCGGCACGACTCTTGTACAGGCGCATGTCATGAACAAAATGCTCCAGGGACACAAATTCCTCGGGCGTATGTTTGCCGGCACGCGACTGGCTGCGAATGCGGTTCACCCAACCAATGACGCGCTGGTCGAATTCGGGTGCCGTGCCCATGGTGTAAAACACGCGGTCACGACCTTCCAGCAGGCCGGGCAGAATATCGTCGATGTCACCGATCGGGAACGCGTCGTCAGCACCAAAACGTTCGACCGCACCCTCCGGACCGGCGCGACGCCCGTGCCAGGTTTCCATCTCCGGGTCACGATCACGGCAGAACAGCAGGAACTCGCCGTGCTTGCGTCCGGGCATCAGCACCGCTACGGCTTCGGGTTCGGCAAAACCGGTCAAATAGTAGAAATCACTGTCCGGACGAAACGGGAAATCCACATCGCGGTTTCGTGACTGCTCCGGGTTGGTGGGCAGGATAGCAATACTGTCCGACCCCATCATGCGCATCAGCTGCTTGCGGCGGCGGGCAAATTCTTTCTGTTCCATAACAGTTACTGGATCTGTTGCGGCGCGGCGGCCGGTTGCAGTTCATCGTGGACGAACAGGACGCCAATACGCAAGTACTCCACGACCTCCTCAAACGCAACGTTTTCGTTCTCATCAGGGCTTTCCAGGTCAAAGTCGACCTTTGCGATCTGCGCCACATCATCAAGCAGTTCGGCGAGCTCCTCCGATAATTTGTCCCGTTCCGGTAGCCCGCCAAGCCCCAGTCCCGACAGAAAACCGCTGCACCAGGCACCCAGTGATTCGGTGCGCTCGGCCAGTGGCGCATCGTCATCCGGCAACAATAATTCAAAATCCAGTTCCTCGCTGTGCAGGCTGGCCAGCGTTTGCTCGTAGACCTCCTGCAGGCACTGGTAGGCCCTGGCCTGGGCGCTGTTGCGTGGATCAAAGTCGTCGAACACCTCCGGCAACCAGCGCTGGGGGTCGGCAAAGCCCGCTGCGCAAATTAACCCGCACAACAGCCCGTGGCTGTCCGCCGGGTCTGCGCCGGGGTTGGCGAGATCCAGCACATCCTGTACATCGTAGTACTCAAGACCTTGATTTTCTGACATTGCCTGATTATTGCACAGCGCCGACATTGACGCATTTTTGACCCTTCTCTATAGTGTGCGCATGACACAGACAAGCCCGCAGTCCGTCACCGAACAAGAACTCCAGAAACTGGAAGTCCGTCTTGAAGAACTGGTCGACACCATTACCCGCCTCAAAGAGGAAAACCGCTCCCTGCGTAACCAGCAGGAGTCCATGGTCACCGAACGCGCCAGCCTGATCGAAAAAAGCGAAATGGCCCGCACCCGGGTCGAAGCCATGATCAACCGCCTGAAAGCCATGGAGCAGGGGGCATGAGCAAGGCCGAGCCCATGCGCATCCAGATCCTCGGTAAGGAATACCTTGTGGCGTGTCCGGATGAAGAACGCGAGGCGCTGTTCGCCTCTGCCGAGTTCCTGACCGAAAAAATGAAAGAAATCCGCGATAACGGCAAGGTTGTCGGCGCCGACCGGATCGCCGTGATGGCCGCCCTCAATATGGCCCACGAGCTGCTGGGACACCGCAGCAGCAAGGATGATTACCAGTTTGACGTCAGCAAGCGCATTCGTGCCCTGCAGGACAAGATAGATGTTGCGCTCAACCAGGGCAGGCAGCTCGAACTCTGAGCTGAATGACACCTGCCCGACCCGAATCCCCCGTCATTGCGAGCGCAGCGAAGCAATCTCTCACCCCCCAGCACCAGGCCAAAGAGATTGCTTCGCTGCGCTCGCAATGACGGGGATTGCCCCTCGCAGTGACAGGGATTGCCCATGGTTCGCCATATCGGCATTTGCGTTATACTGATACTCCGCATCTTCTGCGGTACACGTTAGCGGCTAAGATCTCCTTGAGCCTAATAATTGTCCAGGGGATCGGCTTGCCGGGCCAGTGAGCATGTCCACTGCGGTGGAAAGCCTTAGGTTCTGCACTCATCCCCACCTGAACCTCTGGTTCAAGGGCAATAGCTGCAACGGTATTCGCGGAAGATGCCTTTTATTGTCTGGACACCATGCCCAACCGTTCCAACCAGCGTAAACAACTGCGCGACCGGCGTTGCGCACTCGAACCGGCGGAACGCCTGCAGCGTTCACGCCTGCTGTGCCGGCAACTGGCGAAACACCACCTGTTTCGCAACAGTCAGCGTATCGCCGCCTACCTGTCGGCAGATGGCGAAGTCGATCCCCACCCCCTGATTGAACGCGCCTGGGCCATGAACAAGCAGGTTTACCTGCCCGTGTTGCGCCCTTTCGGTGATAACCGACTCTGGTTTGCCCGCTATGAACCGGGTACACCACTGGTGAAGAATCGCTATGGTATTGCCGAGCCGGAAATTGACCATAACAAACGCGTTGAAGCCTTTGCGCTGGACCTGGTGCTGGCGCCGCTGGTCGGCTTTGACCTGAAAGGCAACCGGCTGGGCATGGGTGGCGGGTTCTATGACCGCAGCTTTGCCCACCTGCTACGTCGCCGGCACTGGCTGAAACCGCGCCTTGTGGGTCTGGCATACGGCTTCCAGCAGGTTGAACACCTGCCCGCACAACCCTGGGATGTACCACTGACCGCTGTCGCCACCGACACCCAGATTACCGAATTCCGTTAACGAGAGCACTACTGGAGCAGACCTTGAACTACTGGCTGATGAAATCCGAACCCGATGTCTTCGGCATCGAACACCTGAAGAAAATGCCGAAGAAAACCGAGCACTGGGATGGCGTGCGCAACTACCAGGCCCGCAACATGATGCGCGATGAAATGAAAAAAGGAGACATGGTATTTTTCTACCACTCCAACTGCACCGAGCCTGGCATTGTCGGCATTATGGAAGTGGTCCGCGAAGGCTACCCGGACTTTACCGCCTTTGATCCGGAACAAAAATACTACGACCCTAAAAGCGACCCCGACAAACCATGCTGGTATATGGTCGATGTGCGCTACAAACGTATGACGAAACGCCTGATCAGCCTGCAGGAGCTGAAAGGCTACAAGGCGCTGGAAGACTGCCCGCTGGTGCGCAAGGGCAACCGCCTGTCGATTATGCCGCTTACAAAAAAACAGTGGGATTTTATTCTGAAGCTTGAGGATAAAAAACCCGGCTGACAGATGAAGCACCGTACTGACATCGACGGGTTACGTGCGATTGCCGTACTGCCGGTTATTCTCTTTCACGCCGGCTACTCCTGGCTGCCCGGTGGTTTTGTCGGGGTCGATGTCTTTTTCGTCATCTCCGGCTACCTGATCTGCTCCATCATCCTCAGGGAAATGAAACAGCAGCGCTTTTCTTTCCTGCGCTTTTATGAACGCCGGGCACGGCGCATTCTCCCCGCCCTGCTGGTCGTGCTGTTCACCACCCTGCTTGCCGGTTACTTCTTTCTGCTTCCGGATGAATACGCCATCCTGTCGGAAGCCACCCTGGCCGCCCTGGCGTTCGTGCCCAACATTTATTTTGAAAATACCGCCAGCACCTACTTTGGCCTGGACATCGCAACCCAGCCGCTGCTGCACACCTGGTCACTGGGTATCGAGGAACAGTTCTATATCCTGTTCCCCGGCCTTCTGCTGTTGCTATACAAGTACTTCGACAAAAAAATAATGAAACTGGCCCTGGTGGCCATACTGGCGGTATCGCTCGCCGCCAACATTCTGCTGGCAGCGGATTTCACCACGTTTACCTTTTATATGATCCCGACCCGCGCCTGGGAGCTGCTGGCCGGTGTCATGCTGGCTATTGGCCTTATTCCCCAGGTGCGCGGACAACTGGCCGCCAATATTGTCTCCAGCATCGGGCTGGCACTCATCATCGGCACCATGCTGCTGCTGGGTGAAAACGCGGTATTCCCGGGAATCAATGCCGTTTATCCCGTGCTGGGTACGGTAATGGTGCTGCATGGCAACACACATGTTTCCACCGCTGTCAGCTGGCTGCTCAGCCGCCAGCCACTGGTCTGGATCGGACTGATTTCCTACTCGCTATACCTGTGGCACTGGCCGGTAACGGTCTATACCGGCATGCTGACCGATTCCAGCAACAGCCGGCTGTTTATCGTCGCGCTGTCTATCGCACTTTCCGCACTTTCCTACCGCTATGTCGAAAGCCGTTACCGCAAACCCAGTGAGCGCCTGCCCGCCCGTCGCATCACCGGCGAACTCGGAACGATCGGCGCACTCTCCGCCGCCGGTGCTGTGTTTATTATTTCCGGACAAGGCCTCGCACAGAGAATACCGGACGCAGTAATGCACGTTGCCTTGACAACTCATGGTGACGCCGAACCGGAAAAGTGCCGAACCTTCACTGAAAACAGGTTGGGAGAAGAAGACGAAAAAGGGAAACTCTGCCAATTGGGAAAACAGGGTGGAGTACCCGACTTTATCATCTGGGGTGACTCACACGCACAGTCGCTTTCCCACGCACTGCATCTGGCTGCCCTGCAAACCGGCAAAAGCGGCTACTCAGTCACACTGGGGGGCTGTCGTCCACTACTCGGCGTGTACCGGAAACACAAGGAAAAGTGCCTGAAGTTCAACGACGCCGCATTGAAGCTGATTGAAGAAACACCCTCTATCCGGCAAGTATTCCTTGCCGGTTACTGGCGCATTCCGCTGACCAGCCAGGGGTATGACAACAGCAACTTTCTCATCATGGACGAGAAAACAGGTACCACCTCGCCGGCTGAAAACCGCCTGGTATTCGAGCGTGGCCTGCACCGCACACTGGAGAGACTGAAAAACCGCAAGGTTGTTATTGTCGAAGACATCCCGGAGGTTGGTTCGCAGTTCGGGAAATCCGTGGCCAACCATTTTATTCGCCAGGCCTGGCTCGGGACTGAACACACGGCACAATTTGAATACAAACTGACTACCGACAAATACGAAAAGATCTTTTCCGAAGTGCTCTCCGAACTCCCGGGCAACACAGAACTGCTGAAAATAAGACCCTGGCTGTGCAGCGACACGTCCTGCCCGCTGCTGATCGACGGGAAACTGGTCTATGCCGATGGCGACCACCTGTCGAGATTCGGTGCATCATTGCTGGTTCCCGCACTGCTGCCTTACCTGGCACCTGACGGGACTGCGGCACTTTCAGGGGCTGGCCCGGTGAAGAAAACGCAACCCGGCAAACAGTAAAGCCGGTCAGCCAAGAAACAGTGTGTAAGCCGGGTTATCCAGTTCCTCGAACCAGGTATAACCCAGATCATCCAGCGAGGCGCGGAAGCCTTTTCGCTCCGCTGGCGGCACCTGCACCCCGACCAGCACCCGGCCGTAGGCCGCACCGTGATTACGGTAATGAAACAGGCTGATATTCCAGCGCTTGCCCATGCTGGCAAGGAACTTCAGCAGTGCGCCGGGGCGTTCGGGAAACTCGAAGCGGTACAGTACTTCATCGTCGATGCCCGAGGCGTGCCCCCCCACCATGAAACGGATGTGGGTCTTGGCCATTTCGTTGTCGGTCATGTCGACCACAGCATAACCCTGCTTGCGCAGTGTATCGAGCAGCTCCTCACGTTCTTCGTCACCACCGCTCAACTGCACACCGGCGAAAACCTGTGCATCGTGCGCATCGGCATAACGATAATTAAACTCGGTAATCCCCCGCTTGCCCAGTGTGCGACAGAATTTCAGGAAGCTGCCGGGTTGCTCGGGGATGGTGACAGCCAGCAGGGCTTCGCGGCGTTCGCCAATTTCAGCGCGCTCGGCCACGTGGCGCAGGCGATCAAAATTGATATTGGCACCACTGTTAATCGCAATCAGGGATTCATCAGTGCAACCCTCGCGCTCGACATATTTTTTTATGCCGGCCACGGCCAACGCTCCGGCCGGTTCCACCATGGCACGGGTATCATCGAAGATATCCTTGGTGGCAGCACAGATTTCATCCGTGCTGACCAGCATAATCTCATCCACAAACTTGCGCGCCAACCGGTAAGGTTCCTTGCCGGCCTGTCGCACCGCAACACCGTCAGCAAAAATACCGACCTGGTCGAGCACCACGCGCCGTTTGCGTTTCAGCGCCTCGTACATGCACGGCGCATCTTCGGGCTCTACACCAATGACGCGGATATCCGGGCGCAAGGCCTTGATGTAGGCCGCCATGCCGGCAATCAACCCACCACCGCCAACCGGAACAAACACGGCATGTATCGGGTCACGCTGCTGTTGCAGCACTTCCATCGCCACCGTGCCCTGCCCGGCAATCACTTCGGGGTCATCATAGGGGTGGATAAATATCATGCCGCGTTCTTTCGCCAGCTTGTGCGCATGCTCGCAGGCTTCATCGTAGGTATCACCGTGCAGCAACGGTTTGCCGCCCAGCGCACGCACCGAGCTGACCTTGATCCCCGGTGTGGTGCGCGGCATTACAATCAGGGATTTTATGCCGCGATGTTTCGCCGCCAGTGCTACGCCCTGCGCATGATTACCCGCTGATGCGGTAATAATGCCTTTTTCGCAACTCGCCGCATCGAGGCTGGCAATCTTGTTATAGGCGCCACGCAGCTTGAAGGAAAATACTGGCTGCAGGTCCTCGCGCTTCAACCACACATCATTGCCCAGCCGCACGGACAGGCCTTGCGCAAAATCCAGGCGGGTTTCAGTGGCAACGTCGTAGACCCGCGAATTGAGGATCATTTTCAGGTATTTGTCTGGCATAGACGGATAATAAACGGAACAGGGTAGGAGTCAATTTGATTGTCCGGTATTATCGGGAGAATTGATTTTCAGGAGCGCACTATGGACCAGGACGAACTCAAGAAACAGGTCGCCGAAGCGGCCATCGAGTATGTTGAAGCAGGCACCGTCATCGGCGTCGGCACCGGCTCGACAGCCAACTTTTTCATCGACGCACTGGCAAAAATAAAGGGCAAGATCGACGGCACCGTCGCCAGTTCGATTGCCAGCGCCGAACGGCTGAAGGGACACGGCATCCCGGTACTGGACCTGAACGAGGTCGGTGAACTGTCGGTATATGTAGACGGTGCCGATGAGACCAACGAGCAGCTGCACCTGATCAAGGGCGGTGGTGGCGCGTTGACACGTGAAAAAATCGTCGCCGGTGCCAGCCGCAAATTCGTTTGTATCTGCGACGAGAGCAAGCTGGTGAAAATGCTCGGCGCCTTCCCGCTGCCCATCGAGGTTATCCCCATGGCGCAGAGCTTTGTTGCACGTGAGCTGGTCAAACACGGCGGCATGCCGGAGCTACGCCAGGGTTTTACGACGGACAATGGCAATATCATCCTCGACGTCAAGGGCATGGAAATTATGGAACCTTGTACGCTGGAGTCTGCGCTGAATAATATCCCGGGTATCGTCACCGTGGGCATATTTGCCAACCGGCCTGCTGATGTGCTGTTACTTGGCACGGCCAACGGGGTAAAAACGCTTACGGCCTGAAGAGCTCAGTCACCACCGTCATTG
The DNA here is from genome assembly GCF_004339085.1 of Thiogranum longum. Lineage (NCBI taxonomy): Bacteria > Pseudomonadati > Pseudomonadota > Gammaproteobacteria > Chromatiales > Ectothiorhodospiraceae > Thiogranum > Thiogranum longum. The sequence goes on from NZ_SMFX01000001.1 coordinate 2,694,472, forward strand.
CGATGCCTTGACCCGCAAGGGTAAGGTACCCGTAATGAAGCCCGTAGGGATTCTATGGGCACAGCGAAGCAATCTCCCACAGCCTGGCACCCGCCCAAAGAGATTGCCACGCTACGCTCGCAATGACGGGCAAATCAGAGGGAAGCTGATAGTGAAAAAACGGATTATCATCTGTGCCGACGGCACCTGGAACCGTCCCGAGAAAGATCTCGACAAGGATTTCCCCACTAATGTCCTGAAACTCGCACGTGCGATTAAACCGATCGGCAGCGATAAAGTCCCGCAACAGGTATTTTATGACTGGGGCATAGGATCGTACTATGCAAAACTCAGCGGCGGCATTACCGGCAAGGGCATCAATAAAAATATCATGGACGACTACCGGTATATCGTCCAGAACTATGCACCCGGCGATGAGTTATTCTTTTTCGGCTTCAGCCGCGGCGCCTACACCGTTCGCTCCCTGTGCGGGATGATCAACAACATCGGTATACTCAAACGCCCCGATGCCCGGCTCATCCAGCAGGCTTTCAATCACTATAAAAAACCTGGCAAGGCCTGGCACCCGAGGGGTGAAAAATCTGTCGCATTTCGCCGCAAGCACTCACACCGGGGCCGCGATATCGCCTTTGTCGGCGTCTGGGACACGGTTGGCGCACTCGGCATCCCGTTCTCTTTTCTTGGCCTGCTGGACCGCAAGGACGAGTTTTACGATAACAAGATGGGGCCCATTATCAAGGTTGCGCGACACGCCATGGCCATCGATGAATTGCGCAGTGATTTCGAGCCGACTATCTGGGAACCGCGCCCGGGCATCGACCTCAAACAGGCCTGGTTCGCCGGCGTACACAGTGATGTCGGCGGCAGCTACGCGCCCGACAAGGATGGCGGCCTGGCATCAGACTACGCCATGGACTGGATGATGCGTGAAGCCAGGAAGCTCAACCTGACCCTGGAGCGCCACCTGGGCAGAAGCCTGAAGCCCGAACCGGATGCCACACTGCACAAGTCCCGCAAGTTTATCTACCGTTCAAAACGGCCCTACTATCGCCCCATCGATCATGGCAAGGGTGAAATACTGATACACAAGTCTGTGAAAATACGCTGGGACCTGGATCCAAAATACCGGCCCAAAAATCTGCGCGATTACCTGAAGGCTAATAATGACAACTGGCCGCAGCTGGTGAGTTGAGCCAGGAAACCCCGCAATGCCAAGGATGCCTGTACACGGACATCAGGCATAAATTCAGGAATAAACCCCTTGCTATTAAGTAACACTTAAGTTACCTTTAGTTATGGTCGAAGTAAGGGAATACATCGACGCACGGGGAGTATGCCCCGTTGAAAAGTGGTTCAGGCGCCTGAATGCCCAGGCAGCCGCGAGAGTCACTGTCGCACTATCAAAACTTGAGCAAGGATATTCGGGCGATCATAAAAGCGTCGGCGCCGGTGTGCAGGAACTTCGCATCAATATTGGGCCCGGTTACCGTATCTATTTCGGCAAGGATGGCGAGAAAATCATCATCCTGCTTGGCGGTGGCACGAAGAAAAAACAACAACGCGACATACACGCCGCACAGGAACGTTGGAAAGACTATAAACGCCGCAAGAGGCTTAAGAACTAGCAATGGCATTGACACGTGACTTCAAGGAAACGATTCTGGAACGGGTGAACACAGATCCCGATTTCAGACGGGCACTTTTGCGTGAATCTGTCCAGTGTATGCTGGATGGCGATATGGATACGGGAAAAGCCATTATGCGCGATTATATCAATGCAACCATTGGCTTTAAGAAGCTTGGGGAGAAAACCCATAAACAGCCGAAAAGCCTGATGCGCATGTTCAGTCCAAAAGGAAACCCCCAGGCCAGAAACCTCTTTGAAATAATTGCGTATCTCAAGAAACAGGAAGGCATAGGCTTGAAGATTTGCAAATGATCCGTTTAAAAAAAGCACACATGGGCTGGGGAAGCGCCTGCTTTGATGAGCAGCTAAAAAAAGAAATTGAACAGGTGGATGCTTCGCAACTGCCTCTCCAGGCAGGACTGTCACAAAGCAGCTACGTCAGCGATGAGCCATTCCGGGTTATGGTTATCGGCACCACGGAAACAGAAAGCCATATTCAGGTACGCGCCGGTATCTTTTACTCGGGAATTATTGCCGGTTGCAGCTGTGCGGATGACCCAACGCCGGTCGAGGCACAAACTGAATATTGTGAAGTGATGTTTGATATAAACAAAAAGAGTGGTGAAGCGACTGTCGCGCTGGCGGAAGATTAAGGAACCTCTGATTAATCAGAACTTCCTTAACTACTGGCTGCCAGCCTGCACTTTCCTAAAGCAGCACGCGCTCGATACCACCGTCCCGCGCCTGTTCGATAAAGCGTTTCTGCCAGTCTTTACCCAGGTGACGATCCGCCAGCTCACTGACGATATAGCGGGTTTCCAGGCCGGTGTCTTCCGCGTAACGCGACAACCCCTGCTGGCAGGCCGGGCAGGATGTCAGCAACTTGACCGAGCCATCTGTCACCCTGTCCTTGCCGGTCAGACCGCGCAAATCGTTTTCAAGTTCTTCCTGTTTGCGGAAGCGTATCTGGGTGGCAATATCCGGGCGCGATACGGCCAGTGTTCCTGCCTCACCACAACAACGATCCGACAGCTTGACGTCTGCACCCAGTAACTGGCCCGCCACTTTCAGTGAGTTGTGCGTTTTCATTGGCGTATGACAGGGCTCGTGATACAGGTATTGCTGCCCTTCCACACCCTCCAGTGAGACGCCCTTCTCCATCAGGTACTCGTGGATGTCGAGCAAACGACATCCCGGGAAGATCTGCTCGAACTGGTATTGCTGCAACTGGTCCATGCAGGTGCCACAGGACAGGATGACAGTTTTGATGTCCATGTAGTTGAGTGTATTGGCGAGGCGATGGAACAGCACACGGTTGTCAGTGGAAATCTGCTTGCCTTTATCGAGATCACCGGACGAGGTTTGCGGGTAACCGCAACACAGGTAACCCGGCGGCAAAACGGTCTGCGCACCTGTTTCATACAGCATGGCCAGTGTGGCGAGACCCACTTCACTGAACAACCGCTCCGAACCGCAACCCGGAAAATAGAACACCGCATCCGAGCGATCATCGACCTTTCCGGGGTCGCGCAGGATAGGCACAACACTGCCATCCTCGATGCCCAGCATGGCGCGCGTGGTCCGGGTCGGCAAACCGCCCGGCATGGGCTTGTTCATAAAATGTACGACCTGCTCGACCATTTTCGGCTTGCCGGTGGTAGCCGGCGGTAACGCGGAACGATGCTTCCCGGTCAGGGTTTGCAGCGCGCGGCGCGCCAGCCGCTGCCCCTTGTAACCCCACTCGATCATACCCTTGCGCATCAGCTTGATGGTGGTCGGATCGGTAATATTGAGGAACGCCATGGCGGCCCAACTGGCCGCGTTGAAACGTTTCTTGCCCTGCTCGCGAAGAATGCTGCGCATGCGCACAGACACTTCACCGAAATCAATATCGACCGGACAGGGCGCCAGGCATTTGTGGCAGATGGTGCAGTGATCGGCCACATCGTTCATTTCGTCGAAGTGTCGGGTGGATATACCACGCCGGGTTTGTTCTTCATACAGGAACGCCTCGATCACCACGCCGGTGGCGAGTATCTTGTTGCGCGGCGAGTACAGCAGGTTGGCGCGCGGCACATGGGTGGTACACACCGGTTTGCACTTGCCGCAACGCAGACAGTTGCTGATATCGTCATTCAACTCACCCAGCTCACTGGCTTCCAGCAACAAGGCCTCCTGCTGCACCAGTCTTAACGAGGGCGTATAGGCATTCTCCAGCCCCGAGCCTTTTAACAGCTTGCCACGATTAAACACCCCGCGCGGATCAACAAGCTGCTTGTAGTCAGAGAAGGCCTCCAGTGTTGCATCATCGAGGTACTGGATTTTGGTAAGACCGATACCGTGCTCGCCGGAAATCACACCATCCAGCGAACGGGCCAGCGCCATAACACGGTCCACGATACGCCCGGCTTCGTGCAACATGACATAGTCATTGGAGTTAACCGGTATGTTGGTATGTACATTGCCGTCGCCCGCGTGCATATGGGTAGCGACAAACAGACGACCGGAACGCACCTGCGCATGGATTTCATCCAGCCGTTCGCGCACCGGTTCGAATTCACGGCCACTGAAACTGTGCTTGAGCGGGCGTTCGATGGTCTCCCGGTAGGAAATGCGCAGGTCACGCCGCAGCAACAAATCAATCAACCGGTCATTGTCACGGATTGCATCCGCGTCCACCCCTTCGGCCAGCTCACGACATTCGGCCACCGGCTGCTCATGTTTTTCCAGTATAGTCTTCCAGCGCGCGCTGACCGCATCAAGGCGCTCACAGGCAGCGCGTTGCTTGTCAGCGAGAATAGCGCGGTTCTCTTCGCTGTCTTCGTAGTCATCGTACTGCTTCAGTTCGGGCAGGCTAGCGCCCAGGTATTCGCGTACTGCGTCGATCATCGCCAGCTTGTTGCGGATCGAGTACTCGATATTGATGCGCTCGATTCCTTCGTTGTACTCGGACAGTCTGTCGAGCGGAATGACCACGTCTTCGTTAATTTTGAAAGCATTGGTATGCGCGGCGATGGCCGCGGTACGCGCACGGTCCAGCCAGAACTGCCTGCGCGCTTCAGGACTGACCGCGATAAAACCTTCACCACCGCGCTGGTTGGCCAGCCGCACAACCGCCGAGGCCGCTTCGGCAACCGCCGCTTCGTCCTCGCCGGCGATATCCATGACCAGCACCATCTTCGGCAACTCGCGGCGTGGCGACTTGGTGCTGTATTTCACGGCGCGCACATAGCGTTCGTCGAGGTGCTCCAGGCCGGATAACACCACCCCGTCGCGTGCGTCCAGGTAATCCTTGGTTTCAACAATGGCAGGGACGGCGCGCGCAAGATCCGAACCGAAAAACTCCAGACACACGGTGCGGATCTGTTCGGGCATGCGGTGAACCACAAATACCGCCGAGGTAATCAGGCCGTCGCAGCCTTCTTTCTGGATACCCGGCAGACCACCGAGAAACTTGTCGGTTACATCCTTGCCAAGGCCTTCCTTGCGCAAGGACACACCCGGCATTTGCAGCAACGCCGGCTCACTCTTGCGCGTAACACCATCGGCCTCATAGCGGTGAACACGAAAGCGCACTGTTTCCTGATCGTGAATTTTCCCCAGGTTATGGTCGAGGCGTTCCACCTCCATCCAGTCACCGTCCGGCGTCACCATCCGCCACGACACCAGGTTATCGAGTGTGGTACCCCACAGCACAGCCTTCTTGCCACCGGCATTCATGGAAACATTACCGCCGATGGTGGAAGCGTCCTGGGAGGTAGGGTCAACCGCAAAAACATAACCGGCTGCCTCGGCACGCTCCGAAACCCGGCGCGTCACAACCCCGGCTTCGGCGCGAATCGTCGGCACCGGCTGGCTGACACCTTCCAGTTGTCGCATGTCCAGTTCGCCGAGCGCTTCGAGCTTTTCGGTATTGATCACTGCAGCATCGCCATGCAGGGGCACGGCGCCGCCGGTATAACCGGTACCACCACCACGCGGAATAATCGTCAGCCCGAGGTCGATACAGGCGTGCACAATCTCCCGCACTTCCTGCTCACTGTCGGGGCTGATCACCACAAAGGGTAATTCGACGCGCCAGTCTGTCGCATCGGTGGCATGCGACACACGCGCCAGCCCGCCAAAGTCGATATTGTCTGCCCGCGTTACCCGCGCCAGACGTTTGCGAATGCGCGCACGCAAGTCACGTGTTTTGGGGAACCAGGCGGCAAAGGCACTGACGGCGTCTCGCGCCCGCTCCACCAGTCGCAACGCTTCGACATTACCCTTGGCACGACTGACCACCTGATCCAGTCGATGATTCAGGGCATGGATCAGCTGCTCGAAGCGTTTACGGTTTTCCAGCAGGTCATCCTGGATATAAGGGTTGCGCGTGACGACCCACAAGTCGCCCAGGACTTCGAACAGCATGCGCGCAGAACGGCCGGTCCGGCGTTCGCCACGCAGCGTTTCGATAACGCCCCACATCTCCTCACCGAGAAAGCGCAATACAATTTCGCGATCGGAGAAAGACGTATAGTTATAGGGGATTTCGCGTATGCGATGGGGCATGCCGGGCCGCGCTGGTGCTTTAACAGGAGCGCATTGTAACACTATTCGCTTTCTTCACCCCAGACCGTTACAGGGCGATACGGCGCCTTCATATCATAGAGGTGTATTGAACCCTCTTCCCCTGCGCTGGCCGCGTAACGCCCGTCCGGACTGAAACGCGCCTGCCATCCACACAGGTTGTGCGCCTGCAGGCGGCGCAAGATACGGTTGCTCTGTGCGTCGATGAGGTACAACGAAGAATCCGTTTGCCGACCCAGCGTGAGCCAGGTTTGCTTGTCGGGGTTGATGTCCACCGAAATGACCTGCCCAAGGTGCGCGGTCGGCCTTGGCTCAAGCACACCGCTGGTTACATCCCAGACCCAAAGCCTGAACCAGCCTCCCGCCAATAGCCTGCTGCCATCCGCAGAGAAATGCAGATCATTTGCATCGGATGAGGGTCGCTCCAGCTCGCGCCAGTGTGACAGATCACGATCTCCCACAAGCACGCGCCCATCTGCGGTGGAAACAGCCACCTGCCCGCCTCCTGCATCAACCGCGACGGAAATAATCCGGCCACCGATTTCGCCTTGCGCTTCGACACCCAGACTCCCGGTATTGACCCGCAGCACACGGTTGGCCTGCCCCAGCAACACATAGCGCCGGTCCGTTGATATCTTCATTGCCCGAACGGGCCCTGGAAAAAAGCGCGACACTACGTCGGAGGTGCCCACATGATAGCGGCGCAATTCACCCGTCCTGTCCACGCTGAGTAAATGCAGCTCATCTTGCCAGGCCAGCCCTTGCACCCTTGACCGGTGTGCAGGCAGGCGGCGTTGCTCCATACCACTGCCAACCGACCAGATGATAACTTCGCCATGCAATCCACCGCTGGCCAGCAAGCGCCCGGAGGGCGAGAAAGCAATGCGCTGCGCACCACCGGGATGAACCCCGGATAACAGATGTGTCGGCGGCTGGCTTTTTGTAACCGAACAACCAGACACCAGAAAGAGTAATGCCAGCGAAATAAAACGCAGGCATAAAAAAACGGGGTCCGAAGACCCCGTTTTTACTTCGTCACGAAACAAGGTTTCGTTTAGAAGTTGTGACGCAGACCCAGTGAGAAGATGTCAATCTCACCTGTGTTATCAAAGTCCTGCTGAGCATACGTCGCATAGACGCGTGTACGGTTGCTGAACTTGTGATAACCGCCCAGACGCCAGGTGGTGTAATCATCCATGCTGACACCATCATCAGACTCGTCGCCTTCGGCATAGTCGAAGGAAACCAGGTTGTTACCGATGGTGTAGGAAGCGCCAACATCGAAGATATTGGCATCCTGGTCGCCGGAGATCAGGCCACCGTCGATTTCATACATACCCCACACGGCAACATCACCGAAGGTGTACTTGAGACCGAACTGGGTGGCGTCATCATCACCGCCAGTCTGCGTGGTCAGGTAGGAAGCAAATGCATAGATGTTGCCGGCCTTGTAGCTGGCACCCAGGCTGTAGGGATCGTCATCGTTTGCATCGTTCTTGTTGTTGTCGAGGGTGTAGGTACCAAACACTTTCGCACCACCGGCAAACGTCGGGGAGTCATAGCGGATGGTGTTGGTGGCACGACCCTGACCTTCTTCGCCACGACCCTTGTGCAGTGAAGACTGCAAGCCAATGTTACGGGCCTGGTTACGGGTGCGGTAGAACGGATCCAGCTTGGAAGCCGGTGATTTGTAGGCGGTGGACATGCTACCGAAAGCAATCTTACCAAAGCCTTTGGATTTCAGGCCGACGTACATGTCACGACCCTTCCACTCACTGTTGTTACGACCAACAGTATCATCTTCGTTGGTACCAGGACCCTGTTCAGAGTCATCGATATCAACCTGCCACTCAACCTTGAAGAAGGCTGACATGCCGTCGCCCAGATCCTCGCTACCTTTCACGCCAATGGCGGAACGGTTGGAACCCATGTTTACATCGTCATCACCACCATCCACATCAGTGGAATCGATGGATACGTCAAGCTGACCGTAGAGCTTCACGTCTGCGTTGGCCAGACCCATACCGCCTGCCAGCACCAGACCCATTGCCGTTACAATTAATTTTTTGTTCATGAGAGAACTCCTCTTACTCATAGCTATAAGCAACACAAGATTATCGTTACGAGGCGCTACTCTATCGCAAGGAAAAACATAAATGCAACAACTTTTTTCAAAAAAACAACATTAGCGAATTAATGATGTTTTTTTACAACATTCTTGCCCTGTTTGCTTCCCACTCAACTTATAGATAGAGAAAATAGCACCTAATCAGATAGTTTGAAAAATCGTCAGTTTATTGGCGTCCATTTGCTGGGATTCTTTAGGGAAGGACAAAAAAACAACAAACAAAAAACCCGCCTTTCGGCGGGTTCCTGGTTTTATGGCTGGCGGACTAGGATTCGAACCTAGATTAGAGGCGTCAGAGGCCTCTGTCCTGCCGTTAGACGATCCGCCAACAAACTTTAACGCTTGCTGAACTGCGTAGCGCGGCGTGCCTTGCGCAGACCGACCTTCTTGCGCTCCACTTCACGGGCATCGCGGGTGACGAAGCCTGCCTTGCGCAGCGGGCTGCGTAGCTCACCATCGTGCTTCATGATAGCGCGCGTGATGCCGTGACGGATGGCGCCGGCCTGACCGGTGGTACCACCACCCTTGACGGTGCAATTCACATCGAACTGGTCATCGAGCTTTACCACTTCCAGCGCCTGGCGCACGATCATGCGTGCGGTCGGGCGACCGAAGTACTCGTCCAGCGGACGCTGGTTAACGGTAATGGCGCCACTGCCCTTCTTCATAAAGACACGGGCCGTGGAACTCTTGCGGCGGCCGGTTGCGTAATATGTATCACTCATGTTGCTCTATCGCCTCGAAACGTCTAGATTTCCAGCGCTTTGGGCTGCTGGGCAGCGTGCTGATGTTCAGCGCCTGCGAAGATTTTCAGTTTACGGTACATGGCGCGTCCCAGCGGGTTCCTGGGCAGCATGCCCTTGACCGCCAGTTCCAGCACCCGGCCAGGGGCCTTGGCCTGCAGCTTTTCAAAGCTGATGGACTTCATGTTACCGATGTAACCGGTGTGATGGTGGTACATCTTGTCGGTCGCCTTGCGCCCGGTGACGCGGATCTTGTCCACGTTGACCACCACGATATAGTCGCCCGTATCCACGTGCGGCGTATATTCCGGTTTATGCTTGCCACGGAGGCGTCGTGCAATCTCGCTGGCGAGGCGTCCGAGGGTCTTGTCGGCGGCGTCGACGACATACCAGTCGCGCCGCACTTCATGCGCCTTGGCACTGAAGGTTTTCATTGGAATCTGCTCCGAAAATCCGGTACTGCTTCAAAAGAGCGGGAATAGTACAGAAAGCTTCGGGGGGATTCAAGCACTTGAGGCACCCGAATTCCAGACAAAAAAAAGCGCAACGGGGGTCGTTGCGCCTAAAATACCACCAAAGGAGGATTGGAGGAGACTGATCAGGCATACGGTTGGGGGGTCGCCCGATCAGCTTGTAAGTATTTTCTAATATGCTTCTTTACTTGTCAACCCTCTTTTTGAAATATTTGCCTAGATCTTCAACCGCTCGACCACCCGCCCGTTCACCAGGTGCTCATCGATGATTTCATCGATGTCCGACTGGTCGATATAGCTGTACCAGACGCCCTCGGGGTAAACGACCAGCACTGGCCCTTCACTGCAACGGTCCAGGCAACCGGCGCTATTGACCCGGATCTTGCCTTTCCCGGCAATTCCCAGTTCTTTACTGCGCTTTTTGGCGTAATCGCGCAGGGCCTGGGCATTGAAACGCTGGCAACAGGCCGAGCCGTCCTCACGGAGATTGGTACAGAAAAAGACATGACGTTTGTAATAGGACATGCGCGCACCTTAGCCGATCACGCAAAAAAAAAGCAATGGTGCTTGTATCCCGCGACGAGTGCCGGTATTCCTGTATATATGGACGACCTCTCCGCGACAGACCGCTGTGTGAAGTGCGGTCTGTGCCTGCCGCACTGCCCGACTTTCACACTCACCGGCAATGAAGCCGACTCCCCGCGCGGGCGCATCAGCCTGATGCAGTGGCTGGAAGCATCACCGGAAATCTCCCAGGGGTTCCTGAACCATATCGACCGCTGCCTGCAATGTGGCGCCTGCGAGGCGATGTGCCCGTCCAAAGTACCGTTCGGCGCGTTGATGGATACCGCGCGGACCAGGCTTGCGCCGCAGCACCGGCAGGGATTCAGCAACAGACTGTTGGCCGGTATTGGCTCAAGGGTGCTGGCTTCGCCCCGCGCACTGCGGCTGGCCGGCCCGGTGCTGGGAGGTTACCGCCGCCTGGGGTTACCGGCCTTACTGGGAAAACTGCCGGGTACGGTGGGGCGGCTCAATCGTTTGCTGAGCCGCAAAACCGGTGCCGGGCACCGATTGGCACGGCCGGCCGGCAACCTGCCCCGCCTGCACCTGTTTCCCGGTTGCACCGGCCATGCGCTGGACCGGCAAACGCTTTACGATGCACAACAGCTGTTGCGGGCACGGGGTTACGATGCCGTGATCAGCCGCGAAACGGCCTGTTGCGGGGCACTGCAGCAGCACATCGGACAAGCGGACAGGGCGGCCGCACTTGCCCGGCATAACCATACCGCGCTGGGCGATGATGAAGTGCCGGTGATCAGTATCGCCAGTGGCTGTGCAGCACATCTGCAAGGCTACGATGCGGTGGACACCCTTGACGCGTCCGCGCCCTTTTCATCGCGCGTCAGCGAAATCATGGCCTTCCTCGCGGAACAGGATGCGGCCACCGTGCGCTTCGACCCCTGCGAGGAACCGGTGGGCGTTTATGTGCCGTGCACCCAGCGTAATGCCTTGCGCCAGTCGCAAGCCCTGTTTGACGTTTTACGCTGGATTCCGGGACTGGAAACACGCCACATCAACCCGCAAGGCGGATGCTGCGGTGCAGCAGGCAGTTATATGGTGACCCAGCCGGCATTTTCCGATGCGCTGGGTGATGCGGTTGTGGAACGCATTATCGACAGCGCTGTGCGCACGCTGGTGACGACCAACATCGGCTGCTCGATTCAGCTGCAGGCACGACTGCGTGCGCGTGGCATCGAGGTGGAAGTCATCCACCCGGTGACGCTGCTGTTGAGGCAACTGCGCTCGCAATGACGGGAGGGTGTGTAATTAGGGTGGAGGTTAGCGGTTGATTGCGCGATGTCCGATATCGCGACGGCAGTACATACCTTCCCAGCTGATTTTGTCGACGGCCTGGTAGGCCCGGCGCTGCGCTTCGGCCACGTTGTCGCCGAGCGCACAGACGCACAACACACGACCGCCTGCGGTCACGACCTTGTCACCGTCCAGCGCGGTGCCGGCATGAAAGACTTTCACACCTTCACCGAAGTCGCTGTCCAGACCGCGGATTTCATCACCCTTGCGGTAGCTGGCGGGATATCCCCCGGCGGCCAGCACAACACCGAGGCTGGCTCGCGGGTCCCAGTCGGCTGTCACGTTGTTGAGTTGGCCATCCAGCGCCGCCTCGCAGAGCGCCACCAGGTCGGATTGCAGGCGCAACATGATGGGCTGCGTCTCCGGGTCACCGAAGCGTACATTGTATTCCAGCACTTTCGGTGTACCGTCGGCCGCAATCATGATGCCTGCGTAGAGGAAACCCGTGTAGGGTTTGCCATCTGCCGCCATTCCCCGCACGGTAGGCAGGATGACTTCGTCCATGATGCGCCGGTGCATGGCTTCGTCGACGACCGGCGCCGGTGAATAGGCCCCCATACCACCGGTGTTGGGGCCGGTATCACCTTGGTCGCGCGCCTTGTGGTCCTGCGAGGTGGCCAGCGGTAACACCTGTTCACCGTCGACCATGACAATAAAGCTCGCCTCTTCACCGGTGAGGAATTCCTCGATCACCACACGGTGACCGGCCTCACCGAATGCGTTACCCGCAAGCATGTCGCGGCAGGCAGCAATGGCCTCCTCCCCGGTCTGCGCGAGGATGACACCCTTGCCTGCCGCCAGCCCGTCGGCCTTGATGACAATGGGCGCACCCTTCGCCCTGACATAAGCGATCGCTTCATCGAGATCGGTGAAATTGCCGTAAGCCGCCGTCGGAATATTGTGGCGGGCGAGGAAATCCTTGGTGAACGCCTTGGAGCCTTCCAGTTCCGCCGCAGCCGCATCCGGGCCGAAGATACGCAGGCCGGCGTCACGAAAACGGTCGACCACACCGGCCACCAGCGGCACTTCCGGGCCGACGATGGTCAGGTCGATGCCTTCGCGCCGTGCAAAATCCAGCAACGCATCGATGTCTTCCGCAGCAATGGCGACATTTTGCAAACCGGGTTCCTGCGCGGTACCGGCGTTACCTGGCGCGACAAACACGGTGTCCACCTGGTTCGACTGCGCCGCCTTCCAGGCCAGCGCGTGTTCGCGGCCACCGCCACCGATGATCAGTACTTTTTTCACTACCTGAGCAACCTCATGATCAATCCGTCATTGCGATGCCTTGACCCACAAGGGTAAGGTACCCGTAATGAAGCCCGTAGGGATTCTATGGGCGTAGCGCGGCAATCTTTTAAAGTCTGGTACCAGGCTGACGGAGATTGCCGCGCTGCGCTCGCAATGACAGGTTAGTGCCGGAAATGGCGCATGCCGGTAAACACCATGGCCATGCCGTGTTCGTTGGCGGCGGCGATAACCTCTTCATCGCGCATGGAACCGCCGGGCTGGATCACGGCGATGATGCCGGCCTCGGCCGCCTGGTCGATACCGTCACGAAACGGGAAGAAGGCATCCGAGGCCATGACCGAACCTTTTACCGTCAGACCGGCATGTTCAGCCTTGATACCGGCAATGCGCGCGCTGTTGATACGGCTCATCTGGCCGGCGCCGACACCGATCGTCATGTTGTCGTTGGCATAGACAATGGCGTTGGATTTCACAAACTTGGCAACACGCCAGGCAAACAGCAGGCTTTTCATCTCTTCATCATCCGGCGTGCGATCGGTCACTACGCGGGTGTCATTGAGTAACGCCAGGTCGGCATCCTGCACCAGCAGGCCACCATTAACCCGTTTGAAGTCGAGACGTGGTGCCGGCGTGGCAGGCCACTCGCCACAGCTCAGGACGCGCACGTTCTTCTTTTCCGCCAGCACCGGCAATGCGGCCTCGTCAACAGCAGGCGCCACGATGACTTCCACGAACTGGCGATCGACGATGGCCCGCGCCGTGTCGGCATCGAGTGTGCGGTTAAACGCAATAATTCCGCCAAAGGCCGATTCCGGGTCGGTCTTGTAGGCCCGGTCGTAGGCATCGAGCAGGTTTTCACCATAGGCCACACCACAGGGGTTGGCGTGCTTGACGATGACGCAGGCCGCACCTTCGTCGAACTGTTTGACACATTCCAGCGCGGCATCGGTATCGCCGACGTTGTTATAGGAGAGTTCCTTGCCCTGGATCTGTTTTGCCGTGGCAACACTGGCCCCGGACCCGGCATGCTCGACGAAAAATGCCGCTGACTGGTGCGGGTTCTCGCCGTAGCGCATGGTCTGCAGCTGGCGAAACTGCAGGCTGAGCGTCTGCGGGAAAGCACGCTTTTCACCGTCTTCACCCAGCGCGCCAAGGTAGTTGGCAATGGCACCGTCATAACGCGCCGTGTGCTCGAAGGTTTTTACCGCCAGCCGGAAACGGGTGGCGTCGCTCACTTCGCCGCCCCGGGCCGCCATCTCTTCCATCACACGCCCGTAATCGCCACTGTCGACAATCACGGTGACGGCGGCGTGATTCTTGGCAGCAGCACGAATCAATGTCGGGCCGCCAATGTCGATGTTCTCGATCGCCGTGGGCAAATCACAATCCGGGTTGGCCACGGTCTGCTCGAAGGGATAGAGGTTGACCACCACCATATCGATGGGGCCGATTCCGTGTTCCTGCATGACAGCGTCATCCGTACCGCGCCGGCCGAGAATGCCACCATGAATTTTCGGGTGCAGGGTTTTGACACGCCCGGCCATCATTTCCGGGAAGCCGGTGTAGTCCGACACCTCGATCACCGGTACACCACGCTCTGCCAGTAAACTGGCCGTACCACCGGTCGACAGAATTTCGACGCCCGCCTGGTGCAATTGCTGTGCAAACTCAACGATGCCGGTTTTGTCCGACACACTGATCAGCGCGCGCTGAATGACTGCCATGATGTATTCCTAGAGTAAGCCGTACAATTTCAATTTCTTGCGCAGGGTACTGCGGTTGATCCCCAGCACCTCGGCTGCACGCGTCTGGTTACTGCGCACCTGCTGCATAACGCTTTCCAGCATGGCTTGCTCGACCTGGCCAATGACCATGTCGTAAATCCCTTCGGCATCGTGTCCGTCGAGATCCTTGAAGTAGATTTCCAGTGCGGATTGCACGCAGGCACGCAACGGCTGGCTGCGACGCTCGCGTGTTGGCAGCGACGCAGCAACGGCCGCGCCTTCGCGGATCACGGCACTCATGCCGCAAGCTCCTGCTTTTCTGCCAGCCGGTCGAAAAAGGCGTGCGTCTTGCGCAGTTGCTCGTCGAGCGACTCGACGCGGTTGATTGATGCCCTGAATGCGGCACCACCCGGCTGCCGTTTGCTGTACCAGGCAATATGTTTACGTGCCACACGCACGCCGGTGTACTCCCCGTAAAATGCATATAAATTATTGAGATGCTCTATCATGACAGCACGTATTTCCTCCACCCCGGGCGCTTCCAACACTTCACCCGTCAGCAAAAAATGTTCAACTTCACGAAAGATCCACGGACGTCCCTGTGCCGCGCGGCCAATCATGACTGCATCCGCGCCGGTGTACTCCAGTATCTTCCTGGCTTTTTGCGGGCTGTCGATATCGCCGTTGGCGATAACCGGCAGTCCGGTTTGCTGCTTGACGCAACGAATGGTGTCGTACTCCGCTTCACCGGAATAACCACAGGCGCGGGTGCGGCCATGCACGGCAAGCGACTGAATACCGGCCTGTTCTGCGATCTTCGCAATGCTCAGTGCATTACGGTTCTCCGGCTCCCAGCCGGTACGGATTTTCAGCGTGACCGGCACGTTGACGGCCGCGACCACCGCATCGAGAATCCGCGCTACCAGGTCTTCCTGCTGCAACAGCGCAGAGCCGGCCATGACATTGCAGACTTTTTTCGCCGGGCAGCCCATGTTGATGTCGATGATCTGCGCACCGCGTTCAACATTGAAGCGTGCCGCGTTAGCCATCAACTGTGGGTCGGCGCCGGCTATCTGGACAATGCGCGGTTCGACCTCGCCACTGTGATCCATTCGCCGCAGCGTTTGTTTGCTGCCCCACAACGCCGAATTGGCCGATACCATTTCAGAAACCGCCATACCCGCGCCGAGTTTTTTACACAGTTGGCGGAAGGGCCGATCTGTTACTCCCGCCATGGGCGCCAGCACTAACGGGTTACGCAACTTGTACGGACCAATCTGCATACAGCGCACGTGCTCCTTGATGACGGTTTTCAGCGAAAGGGCTGCCAATCATACGCGCACTTTTCAACGGGGAAAAGCACTGAAATGATTTTTTTGAGGTGGCCCGAAAATTGCCGGAACCCCTATTTTTAAGCGATTTGCTGGGAGTCAAGTCTTGACAGGCGGATTAAAGGATGTATTTAACGGACAAGTATTGACTTACACGTCATTGCCGCGCTGCGCTCGCAATGATGACGGGGGAATGAATAATGTCTTGTCTAGAGAAAATCGAACTGGAACGACACGGCGCGGTTACCCGGGTCTATAATCTCCAGCATCACGCGTGTCTGCTGCCCCGGCGCCATACCTCGCGAGGGATCAACTTCCTTAAGGTATTCATCCGGTAAAAACCGGCGCACGGCAACCGGGGTACCGGAAACATCGGAAAAGGCGACTTCGAAAACCGGGTAACTCTGTGCAAAATCAGCGCGATTGATAAACGTGGCATTCACCAGCAACGCATCATTGACGTTCGGGTGGTTACGAATTTCACGTTCGATAATTTCCAGCCTGGCCGTTTCGTGACGTAACGGCAAATCACAACCCAGGACAGAACAAGCCGTTTCGAGATACGGTCGAAAAGCCGGGATAGCGGACAAACGGTAGCGTTCGGCCCATACATACTGACCGAGTAGTAACACGGTCAGAAACAGTGCAGCGGCGATGGCGCCCCAGGATGTGCGCGCACCGTCAGTTCCGGTATCAAACATCAGTGCTGCTGCATGCGCTTCGCCAGTTTGTTCACTGGCGCTCGCGGCAGATACAAACTCGGCAGACACCGGCGCCGCATAGGTGTCCCTGTCAGCCCCGGGGCCAGCGCCTGGACGCCCGATCGCAATATCAACGAGATCGGCTGTTGGCTCCTTCTGTTCACGAGAAACCGGCTGGTCTGTCTGGACCGCTTCAGGAATGGCGCTGGCGACCGGCGCATAGCGGTCAGGCACATCGGCCTGCGTTTCCGCATCGGGCTCAACCGCGTCAGCTTCGATGCGCGAATCTTCTACCGGTTCGTCAGCATCGGTTGCCGGAACTTCATCCAGCGCACGATCCACCAGGTCGTCGATTTCCTGGCTGACAGCACTCAACTGCTGTTCGGCAAATTCCAGCGCCTGCTGCGGATCATCGAACAGCGCAGCGGTCGCATCAAAAACGGTATGACAGTTTCCGCAGCGCACACGGCCGCCGGCCATGCGCAGCTGGTCAGCAGTGATCGGATAAACGGTTTTACAGGCTGGGCAGGCAGCGTACATACGCATTAACAGACCACAGGACAGGGGTGGCGGTCAAATTCTTTCACCTTGCAGGCGCACCCAGCCCTCTTTACCGATTGTGTCGGACAGTCGAAACCAGGGCGCATAGGCCTCGCGCACGGCATCGGCCTGGTCAGCAAGGATACCGGACAACACGATGTTTCCCCCGCATCGAACCCGTCCGGCCAGGTCAGGGGCCAGCTTGATCAGCGGATTAGCAAGAATGTTGGCAAGTAACAGATCGAAGGCTTGTTCCGGTAACTGTGCCGGAAACAGGGTGTGCAGCCTGTCATCAACCGCATTACGCGCAGCATTGTCCCGCGTCGACAGGAGCGCCTGTTCATCGATATCGACAGCCCACAATGCTGCAGCTCCCAGTTTCAGCGCAGCAACTGCCAGGATACCCGAACCGCTACCGTAATCGAGCACAGCCTGGTCCCGCGGCGGGTTGGCATCCAGCCATTCAAGACACAGTGCAGTGGTGGCATGCGTGCCGGTACCGAATGCCAGCCCGGGATCAAGATTAACAATCACCGGCTTCTCACCCTGCGGCGGTAACTTGCCCGCCGGACAAACCCAGAGACGCTCACCAAACTGCATGGGATGGAACTGGTCGAGCCAGACCCGTTCCCAGTCCTGGTCTTCCAGCAGGCTTCTGCCCAGACGCTTTACAGCCGCGGCCCCGAAATCCTGGCGTAATTGTGCGCTTAAGGTATCCGCATCGGCGTCTGCTTCGAACATCGCCGTAAGCCGCGTGGCAGACCACAGTGGCGTGGTGCCGGGATCCGGTTCGAACAGGGGCTGGTCGGCGGCATCGACCAGCGTGACCGACACCGCCCCGCGCTGCTCGAACCAGTCGCTGAGCGTTTCTACGTCGAGGTCGCCGGCTTCGAGAGTGAGTTGTAGCCAGGGCATGATAGTTGGGAGATTGCTTCGCTACGCTCAAAGAACCCTTACAGGGTTCATTATGAGTACCTCACCCTCTGGGTCGAGGCATCGCAATGACGTGGCTGGCAAATTACAGACCGAGCTTCTTCTCCAGGTAGTGGATATCGGTACCACCGGCCAGGAAGGCTGCATCGCTGCAGATATCCTGGTGCAACGGGATATTGGTCTTGATGCCGTCGATCACGATTTCCGCCAGCGCACCGCGCATACGCGCCATGGCCGAAGCACGGTCATCCCCGTGGGCAATGAGCTTGGCGATCATTGAATCGTAATACGGCGGTACGTTGTACCCATTGTATATATGAGTGTCGACGCGGATACCCGGACCACCCGGCGCATGGTACTGGGTGATAGGACCGGGGGATGGCAGGAAATTGACCGGGTCTTCCGCATTGATGCGGCACTCCACGGCGTGGCCGGTCCAGCTGATGTCTTCCTGTTTGTAAGTCAGACCCTCGCCGGCAGCAATACGCAGTTGTTCCTTGACGATGTCCACGCCGGTGACCATTTCGGTGACCGGGTGCTCGACCTGTACGCGGGTGTTCATTTCGATGAAATAGAACTCGTCGTTTTCGTACAGGAACTCGAAGGTACCTGCACCGCGGTAGTTGATACGGCGGCACGCTTCGGCACAGCGTTCGCCCATTTCCAGGCGGCGCTCCAGGCTGATGCCGGGCGCCGGCGCTTCTTCCACGACTTTTTGATGGCGGCGCTGCATGGAGCAGTCGCGCTCGCCGAGGTGAATGGCGCCACCTTCTCCATCGGCGATTACCTGGAATTCCACGTGGCGCGGTTTTTCCAGGAATTTCTCCATGTACACTGTGCCGTCACCGAAAGCCGTTAGTGCCTCGGTGCGGGTCAGGGCGACGGCATTGAGCAGGTTGGCTTCGGCATGCACCACGCGCATACCGCGTCCGCCACCACCGGCAGCCGCTTTTATAATGATGGGGTAACCGATGCTGCGCGCCATTTTGATATTGGCTTCGTCCTCATCGCCGAGTGGCCCGTCACTGCCCGGCACACAGGGTACGCCGGCTTCTTTCATGGCACGGATGGCGGCAACCTTGTCACCCATGGTGCGGATCGTGTCGGCACGTGGACCGATGAAGATATAGCCGCTTTTTTCCACCTGCTCGGCAAAATCGGCATTCTCGGACAGGAACCCGTAGCCGGGGTGAATAGCAACGGCGTCGGTGACTTCGGCCGCGGCAATCAGGACCGGGACATTGAGGTAACTGTCCACCGACGGCGCAGGACCGATACACACCGATTCATCGGCCAGCAGCACGTGCTTGAGACTGCGGTCTGCTTCGGAATGGACCGCAACGGTCTTGATATCCAGCTCGCGGCAAGCGCGCAGGATTCGCAGGGCAATTTCGCCACGGTTGGCGATAACAACTTTATCCAGCATACGTCTTCGCCAAACCGTTATTCGATGACAAACAGCGGCTGGCCGAATTCTACCGGCTCCGCGTTCTCGACCAGGATCGCCTTGATGACACCGGTCTTGTCCGCCTCGATCTGGTTGAGCATCTTCATGGCTTCGATGATACACAGGGTGTCACCAAGCTGGACGCTCTGCCCGACTTCGACAAAAGCTGAAGCACCCGGTGAAGCGGCGCGGTAGAAGGTACCGACCATCGGCGACTTGACGATGTGCCCGGCAGGAATATTGTCTGCCTCATCGCCACCCGCAGGCTCGGGCGTTGCGGCCGGTGCCGCTGCAGGCGCCGGGGCGGCAGCCAGGGCGACCGGCGCCGCGGCAACCGGTGCATTGGCGGCATAACGGCTGATACGCACCGATTCCTCGCCTTCGTGAATCTCGATTTCCGCCACGCCGGATTCTTCCAGCAGCTCGATCAGTTTTTTGACTTTGCGAATATCCATCCAGAAACGTTCCACAGGTCATGAATTTGCGCGGCAGTATACCGCTACTTGCGGTGAAATGTTAGCGAAAATCCGCGAAATCCGCTGAAAGATCAGCTTTTGCTGTTTTTGTCGCCGAGATACGACAGGGCCGCCTGAAGGGCCAGTTCGTAGCCGATGGGCCCCAGACCGGTAATGACACCGACGGCGATATCGGAGAAATAGGATTTCTTGCGGAAGTCGTCACGGGCGTGGACGTTTGAGAGGTGGACTTCGATGAACGGGATCTTTACGCCCAGCAGGGCATCGCGCAGGGCGACGCTGGTGTGAGTGAAGGCGGCGGGGTTGATGATGATGAAAGTAATATTTTCTTGAGCGGCAGCATGGATACGATCAATCAACTCACTTTCAGAATTTGACTGAAATACCTGCAAATCCACTTCAGCTTTTTTTGCATACTCCAACAAATGACTATTAAGCTCTTCGAGTGTGGCTAGCCCGTACTTCGCAGGTTCGCGTGTACCAAGCAAATTCAGGTTGGGGCCGTTAAGAGTAAGCAGTTTATCCATTTTCTTCATGTCATATCTGCGATTTTCAAAACAAGCCTTTAGCAAAACTGGAGAAGCGCAACCCATTCCAGGTTGCGCTTCTCCGGCTATCTATTCACCACCCAAGCTATATTCTTAATGCCTGGATCGCCTCATATGAGCATGGAACCCTAGCAAACCGAGCAACATAGCCAACAACCACCAGTCGCCACGTTGCCTCGGATCAATTGGTGCAGTTACAACGGTGCACCCACTTGCACTACCCAGACTTGTACTTGGCGATGCAAACACTGGTGTAGCTGGCACGCCTGCCCCTCCAGGATCGTACACGATACCGTTAGCCGGGTTTGCTGCAGAATCCATATCATTAGCACCACCATCCACAATGGTTAACCTGATACATTCATCACCTGCCACCAGGCCCAGCGTATCATCATATGACGCACTGGATTCATCGGGACAGAGTCCACCTGCAATCTTGCCGGCAGAAGCGATTGCATTACCTGCACCGACCCCAAAATCGACCCACGTACCAGCGCTCTGATTGTACTTCCGGTAAACACTACCTCCAGGGAGTGGTTCAGACAAGGGCAACACCACCATAACAGAGCCACCCGGGGATACACCCGAAACCTGGAAGTCAAAACACCCGCCAATACAACTCTCTTCGACTCCACTGTCTGAAGGCAAATCAGTACTGGGTATGCTCCCACCGAAAATTCCGGCAATATAAGCGTTATTCCCAACGCTTAGACTGGTTCCGGGACTGGATATAATACTTCCCAATGTGGCATCGCCTGCATCCACCAGCAGGCTATTTGCCGGGCCACTATCGTCCACGCTATCCGGAATACCGTCATTATCACTGTCATCCAGACCGACAGAAGGTACGCTAGCGACCACTTCGAGTATCAAGCTGCCAGTCGCCTCACTGGAAAGCCCGGAATCAATAGTGACACCCACAGAATAAAACCCGGGGGCCACACTGGCCGGATCAAAGCTCAAAGAAGACGTAGTAACCGTGGCACCTCCATCAAGCGCGTCGTCCGTGGCACTCCAGTCAAATGTCGTACCAATATCAGTTGATACAGTAACTATACCGTCGGTAACAAGCACCGCTCTTCGTGTAGCGCCATTTTGAATCGCGCCAAGGATCGGCGCCCGCACACCAGCTGCAGGCTGAATAGGCGGATTGAAATCCAGGTTGAAGTTGGCATGGAAGCCTATAAACGGCCCATCAACCATTGGCACACCCGAGAAGTTATTCCCATTAGCGTCAATAGATACAAGGTTGAAGATCCGGCCTGTTACACCCAGAAACCCGGATGGACTGGTAAACGCACCATCAATATTCCACAGGTTGACTACATCAATATTACTCGTGGTACTCCAGTCAAACAGAATATGAGCGCCCAACTGATTCGGCCCCACATCCAGCGTAAGAACGCGCCCCTCCGGTTTATCAAGATCAGTAACCGGACAGTCAGTTATACCTGCCTGAATCTGGGCCGGAGTACAGTCAACATCGAACTGGTACGAGCCAGGACCAAATACACGTATGTTATGCGCCGTCCACACTGAACCCTCATAAGGTGTCGGCGTTGCCGTTGCAAGAGTCATGTTGAAGTTAGAATCACTGACCGAGGTATTGAACGTACCATCCCAGGTTGCGACGATATCATTAGCGCCGTTCTGAAAATCACCCGTAGGAGTCAACATCGTGAAATTACTGTCAACCGCCGAGAAGAAACCGGCACCCTGCACAATAACATTTCGAGTAACAGATGCCGTATTTCCGTCAGTGTCAGTACAGGAATACACAGCCTCGTAAGTACCTGGCTGCGTTACATCAACATTACTGGCTACACTTACGACCGGGGCAGTAGCATCTTGCGCATCGCTACAGACAGCCCCTGGATTATTAGGATCAAACGTATCACCCACATTCAGGTTAACTGTCTGATTGCCCTGCAACACAATTGCTGGTGCTGACGGCTGCACTTCTACCGTACGACTGGCAGTTGCAGGATTCCCGGATGCATCGGAAACGCTATAGGTCACAAGGTAGGTCGAAGGTACTGATGTGTCTACGGTATTAACTACTGTCAACGCCGGCAAACCGACATCACACCCGTCAGTCGCAGTAGCCCCGGCATCTGTGTAAACACTGCCCTCCTCAATAGCTACTGAGGCCGCTCCATTAAGAGAGATAACTGGAGCACTGGTATCAACCACAGTCACCACACGATCTACTGTCGTAGTGCCGCCGCCTCCTGTGTCCGTACAACTCCATGTCACTGACTGCACGCCCAGAGTACTTACGTTCAGAGCCGATGTGTCCAGGAAGAAATCTGCCGGCGCAGTAATGGGGTTCAACAAAGCATCTGTACAACTGGCTCCGGCATCTGTATAAGCCACGCCACATTCCTGCGTTACGGAGGCGTTGCCACTCAAGGTAATGATCGGGGCACCCGCTGCGACCACTTGAACATTCAGCACGCCCTCGGAGCCATTATCAGCATTCGCATTAGCAGACAAGTCGCTACAATTATAGGTGACTGTATAGTTACCCGCTGCACCCGTAAGCACACCGTTCGTAATAGAACAATCAGTCGCAACATCAAGCGTACCATCGACAACGTCCACTACCGTAATAGTAACCCCCGGCGGTGCCAGTGGATCAAATGCATCCCCCTGATTAATGGAAATCGAATTAGGGCTAAGGGTAACCACCGGTGGCGTGGTGTCAGTGAATGCAGTAAGCATCATGGTGCGTACGTCAAAATTTGCACCGAATCCGGGGAATGGGCCGTTGTCCATGGCTATACCTGATAACCCGTCAATGTGGCGATTAACCGGCGGAATTGGATTGCCTGGGCCATCCGGATCCACCGACTCCTGCGCAAATGGATTCCCATCCACCGTCGCAAGCAATATCGGACCGCCAGACACGTCCGTGGTTAAACCAAACGCACTCGCATCCGGTACCAGGGTGCCGTCAGCGGGGTTTATCCATTCAGTTGCACCTGCAGCAGGATCGTCGAGCGCAATAGTACAAACGCCAAAGGTGATGTCAACACAACGTGATTCATAGTCAGGTGCAATAGCCCCCGCACCAGCAACAACACTGCTTCCGACGCCTCCGGCAAGCCCCATATCGCTGGTAAGAAATCCGCCCGCATTCCAGATGATCTCAACAACAATATTATTTGTACCATTCCAGTCAAACAATAAATCGCCTTTCAGAAGATCCCCCGGACCGTTTGAAATACCAGAGCTGTCTCCGTTAAACCCATGCCCGTCACCAATAGCGATAAAGGTGGCATCGTGCGCCACTGCAGGGCCGCCGCCAAAGAAATTGAATGCGTCAATCGCAATATCGCCACTACCGCCCCCCCCGTTCACGAGATCATCGCTGCCTGTCCGGTAAGTGAAAGTACCAGTAACTTCCGTCTGGTTCCCCTTCGTGGGATTACCAGCCACATCGGTATTCACAAGCGTGACGTTCGCCGGATTGATCATGGTGAACGTGCCAGTCCAGTCGTAAACCTGCACGTCCGCCCTCGCGGGACCAACCGCAGCGGCACTCAGCGCAGTCAAAACTGCTGCAGCCAGGATTCTTTTTTTAGTTTTAAAACATTGAGCAGAATGCATGAAATAATCCTCCAACATAATATTTTCGCAGCTCTCACATACCCCTGATACCGGGATGACGGCTACTTTACATCTTGTAAGCGAAGCTTATACCAACAGAATACTGGTACATAGATATCGCTGCGTTATCCACAGGCGCTGTAGCACCTGCTGGCGGGAAACGGGTCGGACCTTTCAGGGTGTTCTTGAAGGCGTGCATAAAGTTAGCCGACCATTCCATGTTTTTGTTTGGCGCATAACTTGCACCCAAAGTTATATGGTGCTCCACAGTGGCGGGAGCCAATAAGTTGAATAACAGCTGTGAATTTTCATCAATGGGTGATTTACCGTAATTGTAACCCGCCCGGAATGCCCATTTGCTGTTGTACTGATAATTTACACCCAGCTTGTAGACCCACTGATCCTGCCAACCGAAACCAAGCCCTTTGTCACCACCAAGCTTACATTCCGCTGGTTCATTGCCAGTCGCCAGCAACGCGTCTTTACACGCCTGGTCCGGATTAAAGAAAGACGGGTCCAGTGTCGGGCCAGGATTTCCGACAGACCTGACGGAGCTATAAAGAATGTGCTGCACATCCGCAGCAACCGTCACGGCATCAGTTGCCTTGAATGCCAGCCCGAACGCAAAGTGTTCCGGGATATCAAAGCTTCCTTGTTCAGCAAACAGATTTTTGTATTTTTTGAACCTAGTCATATAAACGCGTGAGGCGTAATTGGCTCCCAGGCTAAGTCGTTGATTAAAAAACTTACCCAGCCAGCCCAGCCGGATACCTGCACCGTAGGACCAGTCGTTACCTTCACCCGAGACATTGCTGTTGCTGCCCGCAAATCCCAGGCTTTCAAATGCGCCAAGACCATATGCACGGAACTGCTGCACACCTATCGCGAGTGAAGCCCCCACCGAATGCTGTTTGTTAATTTTATACGCTGCGCTGGGCAACATCTGCATTTGCATCAACGAGACACCCACGGTGGTGGAATCCGCATTACAGGCAAAGTTAAAGAAATAACTGTTATTGACCCCGGCAGGAACACCGCTGCTATCTCCGTTGATACAACCAGTCGTCCCCGGAACCACCTGCTGGTAACGTGTACCCAGTCCGGCGCCGATAGCTGCCATGCCTATCGTCATGCGACGATTAAATTTGTAAATACCGCCCATATTGGGGATCAGAAACAGATTGGAACCACTCACCTCATCCGCGGGTAACAGAGCGCTATTGTGGGATGCGGCCCGTCTCGGAACAAAAAATTCACCACCGACATCAACGCGCATCGTATCCATTTTTACATCGGTCATGGTAGCGGGATTGGCCGCCGCAGCCAGACCATCAGTGCCGTAGGCTACGCCCGTTCCGCCCATACCGCGGGACTTCGCCCCAAACCCGATAAGGAAATACCCATTGGTGGCAAATGCAGCCGCAGGTGCTAAAATCAAAAAAACACAAAACGGTACAGACAAGCGCCTGAATAGCACTTTCATAGTTCAACTCCTCCAGTGTTGCTTGGATACCAAAACAACAAAATATTATTTGTATTTAGCTTGTCAACCACCACTGCATACGTACTTTGAGCAGCAGCTGACACAACATCACATTCAAAATCGAACCACATTCAGGCGAGATATATATACCTTCTTTAAAGAATATGGCCACGTGTATTTCGACTGAGTCACACGATATGCTTGTCGTAATGACGGCGCCATCATCACTGGCGGACTTTATTTTGTCAAGGATACATTTGCCGCAATAATCCATCACAGCATTGAAGTTTAAAGAGACAAATACGATTCTTTAGAACCTGCAACAGGATGTCGATTTATTTAACAACCCCCAACCCTTTTGTTTCTGATGCTGATCTTCAAGTAACTAGTTGTTTGTAAATTGTATTGGACAAGCAGATGCACGCTGAATACAACTTGGCACCGTCGATCAACTTTACATTCCTTGGTTTGCGCTCGATCTTGCATAGGGCCACTCCGAACTCAACAGATTGATAAACATGTATTTTTATTAGCTGGCCTGAATATTGCCTTCACTCTGGATGCCAAGTAGTCGTTTGGGGAGGCCTAGAAGCCAGAAAACCATACAAGCAATTTGGCAATTAAATTCAAGTCTGTAACAAGTACTTGTTAGCGGTCTAAAAACTTTATGTATTTTGGCCACCTTAAATTACTTCCTTATGAATCGTTGGAGGATTTATGAAAATGAATAAAACTGCCCTTAGCGCAGCTTTGGTACTGGCAATGGGCGCCGGGAGCGCTCAAGCTGATATCGTTAAATTTGACTGGACTGGCACCTTTACCATGATCAACCCGAATGACCAGACACTGGTCAACTCGGATTTTGCTGGCAACAGTACAAAAGGCAAACAAACCGAGATCACTGGTACCATGGTATTCAACACCAGTCAGACTGATTCGCAGTCAACGACCTTTGACGGCAGCACTGTGACCTATGGCCCCGGCGCTGGCGCTGCGACTGTAAACACATTTGACTTCTTCGGTGGCGGCCCTGCAGTCGCCCACGACATCACCATGCAGGCGATTGGCGATGGCAGTGGTGCAGGACCAGGCACCCTGGTAGCCGGCACTATGCTGTTTGACTGGAATGGCACTCAAAACATTTTTGTGGAAATCGTTCTGGATGCAGCCGGTTTCTTCACAGCTGACATGACAGGCGTTGGCATCGGCGATGCACTAACCATGGGGCCGGGCGCTGTTGCTCCGGACTATGAATCACGCTGTATCGACGTATCGTTTGGTGTTTGTACTATCGCACTCGATGATCCTGCCGGAGGTGCCACTTCGTGGGTAGATGAGACCAGCGGTAACGTTGTAAACGATGCATCTGCATTCGGTCAGACAACACTCATAACCGGCGGTCCACGCTTTATGGCTACAGTTGATGGCAACCCGTTTGCATCAGAAAATGTAACCATTACTCAGCCTGGTGCAGACGGTATTTTGGGTACAGCCGATGATATCGTATTTACCGGCAACCGCCACCAGGACGGCCTTTCAGGCATCCGCATGGACAATGGTCCGTTCCCGGGTTTCAATGCCAACTTCGATGTTGCCACTATGAGCCTGTCCGGATTTGAACCCGCACCTTCTGCTGTTCCGGTTCCGGCAGCAGTCTGGCTGTTTGGTTCTGGCCTGGTAGGACTGGTTGGCGTAGCACGTCGTCGCAAGTCTGCCTGAACACCGGAAGACAAGTAAGAGTAAGCAGAGCGGGTGGCCATTTGGCCACCCGTTTTTTTATGTACCAGAAATAATATACCCTAAGGCGACCTTAAGCTTGGGATATCCCCTCAGCCACAGTTTCCCACATATCGCGATAAGCTGATTCGATCTGCCGGGCAAACTGTTTCCCGTCGCAAAGGTGTGAAGTTGCCATGCGCTCCCTCAACCCTGCTCTGAGCACACCAAGCGTTTTAGTATCGCGAGCCAATGCGGTTGCACAGGCCCTGTATTGTTCAGCACCATGTGTAATGAACTGATCCAGACCTAACTGCGACAGCAGGCTCACGCCGACTCGTCCTGCATGCGCCTGTCCCGCCAGTGTAATTACTGGCACACCCATCCAGATTGCCTGGCAGGTCGTTGTAGTACCATTATAGAGAAACGTATCCAGCGCAATATCTACCTTGTTATAAGTGGACATGTGCTGGCCCATATTGGGAATCCAGCCAATTAACTCCAGACGCTCCCGCCCAATACCATGGCCCTCAAACAAGCTGTAAAAATACTCGCGGGTTACTGCATCGCTTAGCGGGCGGTTCTTCAATACCAGATGTGACCCCGGTACCGCGCAAAGAATTTCTGACCATAGCTCTAAAACCTCCGGAGTAATCTTGGCCAGGTTATTGAACGATCCAAAGGTAATGTATCCATTTACCTGACAGGGTGACGGAGTGAGTGGCGGTGAAGCCGGACTACCTTGCAAGGGGTTGTAACATAGAAAACCGCCGGGAAGGCGTACCAGCGCCTCGGTATGTAAATGCTCGGTCTGCCCGGGGGGGTCTGCCCAGGCATCAGTGAAACGATAACCCATTGCCGACAAGCCGGTCGTATTGGGATACCCGAGGTAACTGACCTGCACCGGCGCCACTTTTCGGGCAAATACAGACAACCGGTTGCGCGCAGTATGACCGGCCAGATCAACCAGTATATCGATTTGGTCACGTCTGACCAGATCAGCCACTTCGTCATCTGTCATTAGCTGAATATCGCGCCACACGTGCGCCACTGTATGCAATTGCGTGGTTATCGCGTCTGGCTTCAGGACATCAGAGTAGCAAAATGTCCTAACATTGGCTGGATCATGATTCGCCAGAAGATTTACGATAAAAAAGAACACCGGGTGCGCACAGAAATCCGGCGATACATAGCCAATGCGTAACGGCCGCTTATCTGCTGCCAGATCATTTTTTACACTGGCCGCAGGGACAGACTGTCTCTCCCTTGCCTGCCCCCACTGCACGTGCGCATGAAAAACTTCTTCTACATCCTGCTGACAGTAGTTTAAAGCGCTTAACAGACATGAGCGCGCACCCATCGCCTCCGGCTTTATAGAAAGGACCTGGCGCAACAGGGGGATCGCATCGGTCACACGCCCCTGCTTCATCATGGCTGAGGCCAGCTTGTGAATAAGGGTTACGTTGGTCGGTTCGATTGAAAGTGCACGCTCGTAGCAACCTATGGATTCCCCAAGCTTTCCTGTCGAATCAAGCAATTCGCCCAAAGTCATCATTGCATGAGCGCTATCCGGAGTGATGGCTACAGCTTTCCTGAGACACTTTTCAGCTTCCTGTAACGAACCAAGCGCTATATGAGTTTTTCCTAACAGATACCACGCCTCGCCATCTCCCGGGCTGATTTTGCATATTCTTTCATACAGTAACCGGGCTTTTTTAAAGTGCCCAGCCTGAAACGCTGCAGCAGCCTTTAGTTTAATCTGCCGTTTCCTTGACCGGGCATGATTACCGGCCCGGATATTTTTCTTCGCCATCAATCAAACTCTCTTAAATCCGCAAGTTACGGGGCTGGCAAGCTGCCACCAATGAGAATAGCACCAAACAGAATACTTTCACTATATTAGAATATTGTAGTCTTATTATTCTTGATAGAGGAGGTTAGAAAATTCACGCCTTAACGTGTGATTCCTTCACTTCTGCTCTACAATTACCTATCTGTTCGTTTTACCCATGGAGATGAACTCTAATGCAAAAAAAATCACACCTCCAGCTCCCCCGCCTTTTTATTATCTGCTGCTCTATCGCACTTCTTTTGTCCGGGTGCTCTGGAATAGAAACATTCCCGACATCTGCAAGAGCGGGTGACACTATTGCCCTGGCAACAGGATGGAAGCAGGGATATACACGAAAGAATATCAGCGTCACCATAAATTCTTCAGATGGCGCCGTGTACACCTATAGCCCCGGTGACCCGGCAATACGTGCTGCAGTAAATTTCTACCCTGATCCTGTTTCCTGGATGGCTGTGGGCGGCGTCATCGGAAGTGATGGCGGGACAAAATACGGCGAGGCCGCCTCTTACGCCGATGTCATTGAACAATATCATACTGGAGATGACCCGGACTGGTGGCAGACAGTAGTGTTTCTCGATTTACCGTCCGGACTCAGCACCGGGACGGCGCAGGTAACTATAACGAGTCTGTCGGGCGCCTCTTATGGCCCTGTGCCGGTAAATATTATTGATGCAGGAATTGGCCAGGCATTCCAGTTCAACACCGACCCACTGGGTGCAGGCGGAGTATTCCCACTATCCGAAAGCCATCTGGAAGCAATGGAACGCAGTACTCACTATACCGTTGCCTTTTCTGGCACGACATTACCGGCCGCAGTCGAGCTTGAACTACAACATGACGCGGATTCTTTACATGGTGGCGTCGGGAGAGCCTTTGTTGCCAACCCTGCCGGTGACAGAAAAACCATCAACTGGAAAGATGACGGTCAATTCCTGCGCATAATAGTTCTTGGAGCCGGGACAACAGAGCTGGTACCCGGGGCAACTGAATCGACGTTAGATCGGTGGGATGCCTTAAAACTTTACGTAACCGGCGGTATTCAGAACTTGCAGATAAACTCAGTTAAGGGTTTCGATGCGCAGGGCGCACAAATAACGGGCGTAACTGCGGCCCTTCAATAAGAAACGCGGGCAATCATTCTATGCATATCCAAATTGTTTTATAAACGGATCAAGAATTGGCAATACCGCCTGGATTTCATCGCTATAATTCCGATATTTGCCAATGGCATGGGTATAGACAGGTTCGGCAACACCCTCATAACTGGGGGTAGAGATATAGCGCTGACCGGAGTTCTGGAAGTAATCGAGAACAGATTCATCCCACTCCTCACCAAGAAAGTCCAGTACACGACTTACAACAGCGGGCATTTCCGCAACGAGGTCTTCATACCGAAGCTCCATCCATTTTACAGGTAATGTTTCCCGGTATTTCATCCAGAGCGACATAACATCAGCATACAATAACGCAGTATTTTTAATATCCAGGAAATGCGCCATCGCCTGGTTCGGCACAAACGATTGCGTAAAACAACTCAGACAGACATCACGCGGATCACGAATAAGTACGACAATAGAAGCAGTCGGAAACAGGCGATAAATCAGGCCTAAATCCACGATATTAAGCGGAAGCTTATCAACGAAACACCTGTCACCGATTTTTGCACCCACATGGCTTTCAACGAGCTGCCAGTACTCTTCCACCAGTACCTCGATATTTTCAGGAGTCAGACCCGGGACAGACTCCGGGTAACTTGTATCTGATTGCATTATTTCTGGTATTTTGTCGATGAGTTGCTGGAGAAAAGGAGCCTCATCGCTTGATATCACATTTGGATGGGCCGCCAGAATCTGTTCCGTAAGTGTTGTACCCGACCTTGGGAAACCCACCAGAAACACAGGCGCTCGATCACATGCTTCCAGTTGAGGCTGTGACCGCTCCTGCTCCCCGATATGCGTTAACAATCCGGAGTAACTACTGACTCGATCCTTGAATGCGTCAGCACTCAATTGAGTACTGGATATAACATCCGTCCAGACCTGATTTGCTCTGGAAAAGGCATCAAAAGCATCACTGTAGATTTCCAGCCCCTCCAGCACCCTCCCAAGTTCGTTGTAAGCCTGCGCCTTGTCGACAGGCCGCGCCGCCAACTCAATCGACCTGGTCGCTAACGCTCTCGCCTCATGCAATTTCCCGACACGTCTGTTTATCCTGGAAAGCAGCAGAGTCGCTGCATAAGATTCGGGATGCAGGCTCAAAGACAACTCAGCGTGAGTTGCCGCCTGATCAAGATCGTGCATTTTTTCAAGCAAACTGGCGAGATTCAAATTCGCCAAAAATGACTTTGGATCAGACGCAATAGCCGCCTGATATGATGACATAGCTTCCTCAGGTCGCTTTAGTTTTCGCAGCGCATTACCTAAATTAATATGCGCTTCAGTCAGGTCAGGCCTCTGTTTAAGAGCGGCTTTATAGTAATGTTCGGCATTGCTGAAGTCGCCCACCGTAGCATAAGCGAGCGCCAGATTATAAAGGGCGCCGAGGTGATTCTTCTCACGATCCAGTGCCTTGTTAAGGGCGATGATCGCCTCTGGGTATCGACCCCGCGCCTGTAACAAATAGCCAAGATTATTACAGCTATCTGCATTTAGCACCCCTATTTCAAGCGCCTGGTTATAGTCAACTATGGCTGCATCGAAATCACGTAGCGCCGTATGTACATTTGCAGCAAGCACCCATAGCTCAATATCCCTGGTGTCCGACTTGCATGCCTGTTCGAGTAGCTGCCTGGCCTTGCCCAGCTCTTTTCTATGGATACAGTCTTTAATCGATTGCTTGATTTGTTGCAGCGATGAATTTTTCTGCATGTTATTACCTTAGAATGGATACAATCTATATTTTCATTTTATATCAACCGGATAACTTTACCTTGCAGTAAGCGCCTAGTAAATTACATCTACCTAAAGCCATTTAAGCATGTTAACTTTAACACGTGAGTTCAATTTTCAACCACCAACGCAGGCAAGCTTTTTAAATCATATAATACTTACGATTCGATCGTCAGTTTTCTTGCCTGAACCCAACGCCTCATATTTTTCCTGACTCAGGCTATTAAGAGCGAGATATTACTTGAAAGAACTACCAAATAAAGGCCAGTTCACAGTCACTTTCCCTATGGGGCTTCTATTGCGTCACTACTCAGGTGAAAAGGTAAACCAGTTAAACAAAGATCTGGCTGAACTGATACTGGAGATGGAGGATAAATCCCGGGCGGACATGAAGCCTACTGCAACCCAGGGTGGGTTCCATACCAGCCCCGCGTTCGTCAATCGCAAGGATCCCGTGGTTACCAGGTTCCGTGAAAAAGTGCTTATTCCAGGCGTACAGCACTACATGGCCAATTATTACAATTTAATGGGCGTACCCCCCACTACACTCACACCGGATAAGCTAAGCCTCCAGGGCTGGGCCAATGTCATGCGCGCTGGCGAGTGGAATGCACCACACAATCACATCACGCCAAACTTCCGCCTAAGCGCAGTTTATTATGTACGAACACCGGATAGCCCACCACCGGAAGGCGCGCTGCAACTCGATAACCCGAACCAGATCAGCAGCCAGCACGGCACTTACGGCCACGCTAAATTTTACCCGCACGCGGGCGATCTAGTGATTTTTCCTTGCTATCAGGTACATTTCTCCCACCCATTCACGGGGTCAGGCGAACGTATTTTAATTGCCAACGATATTCGAGTACACGACCGGTTTGATGAGATCCGACATAATAACTACAACTGCATGCTCGTGGACAGCAAGACGTTAAGGTAACCGAGCTACCCACCAGGCATTAACGTGGCCGGAAACTACAAGCCGAGTCTCTTTGTGGCAGGAATATATATTTTGAATCTACACGAATCAGCTACTATATTTGACGGGATTATTTACATAGGTATTTATTGCTAATTCGCATCTATTCTATCGCCAATTTATTGTTATTCAGTACTTTTATAACCATCATGGCATGGTCAGTTCGTCGAATTTATTTACATTAACACTTCCACGCAACCATCCAAAACGTTAGTATTCAATGTGTTAAATACAGGCATATTACTTGCTAATTATGTAACCAATCGCGTTTTGACCATATACCGGACAGCCAATAGCAATTATGTATAGCTACTACAACCATCTACGTTCCGCACTCATATTCTTTGCTGCTATT
The DNA here is from genome assembly GCF_004339085.1 of Thiogranum longum. Taxonomy (NCBI): domain Bacteria; kingdom Pseudomonadati; phylum Pseudomonadota; class Gammaproteobacteria; order Chromatiales; family Ectothiorhodospiraceae; genus Thiogranum; species Thiogranum longum. The sequence goes on from NZ_SMFX01000001.1 coordinate 2,727,720, forward strand.
TCAACTGCACACGCATCTGTAGTCCGCATGAGTATCGCCTTTGGTGATCAACCGGCCAACGACATCTATATCGAGTTATTCGATTTCGCCGCACCCATTACCGTTAGCAATTTCCTGAACTATGTTGAAAATACCAGTGGCGAAAAACGCTATGACGGTAGTTTTATACACCGCAGCATTCCCGGGTTCGTTATACAGGGCGGCGGATTTTCATACGACCCCGGCCTGGGCGATTTCGGAACGACCTCTGCGCCGCACATAATTACAGATCCTCCAATAACGAATGAGTTTGACAGCTCGCGCTCTAATGTACGCGGAACAATCGCCATGGCGAAAATTGACGGCGATGCTAATAGCGCAACATCAGAATGGTTCTTTAACCTGGTCGATAACGCTGCAGACCTTGACTCTCAAAACGGTGGTTTTACTGTTTTTGGACAGGTGCTCAGCAACGGAATGGATCTTATCGACTCAATTGCAGGGCTAGCAACCGAAAACCTCGGTGGCACTTTCCAGGATCTTCCGGTGTTTAATTATACCTCGGGAAGCCCTGTCACAGCCGCCAACCTGGTCACAGTGAACACAACAAGCTCACCATACCCGCCTCCTTTTTTTATTACCCCCGCACCGCTGGATTTTGGATTACGTGTAATCAATACTGGGCCAGTTGAACAAACAGTCACCATCCAGAACATAAGCAATAAAAATCTTTCCTTTGGATTAATTAGTGGTTTGGATGTGCTTGTACCGCCATATTCCATTGCAGCTGATAGCTGCTCTAGTCAGATTATTACACCATCCTCTTTTTGCACCCTGCAGATAAGCTATACCCCCACAACACCAGGGCTATCTGAAGATACCATCAACATCCCTTCTGATGACCCAACAAACCCGAGCATTGTCTTTAGCGTTTCTGGTAGCGGTGCACCTACAACAGCCAGCCTTGAAACTAATCCAGTTTCATTGATCGACTTCGGCAGCGTTGACATCGCCGGCACTGCGGATCAACAGATTACTATACGCAATGTCGGCGGCGGCATCCTGCAGCCGGGCGCAATAGAATTTTCAGGTGCCAATGCTTCTTTGTTTACCATAGATGCCAGCACCAGTAACTGTGAGGGTGCTCAATTAGCCTTTACGGAAAGCTGTTCATTCACGGTACGATTGACTCCTGATACCGTAGGCCCTAAAAGTGCAACGTTACTTATCAATGCTTCGCCCAATGGACAACTTAACCAGCTAGGTCTCATCGGCGATGTAATTCTTCCACAGCCTGATTTACTAATATCAGAGTCCATAATTGACGTCGGGGATACACAGGCAGGCACACCAAAAACAGCCACTGTCACGCTCGCAAACGCAGGGACTCTGGACTTGATATTTACAGACATCAGCATATCAGGCACAGATGCTGAAAATTTCACATCAACGAATAACTGTAATCTATTGGCACCCGATGAGTTTTGTCAGGAACTAATCACCTTCACCTCTTCCACTACAGGAACAAGTTCGGCCACACTACAAGTATCGACCAATGACCCAGACACACCTGTTTCCACTGTTCCTATAATCGCAACATCAAGTACTGATAGTGACGGGGTTCCCGATGATATCGAGGCTGCCGGCCCAAATCGTGGTGACGGGAACCAGGATGGTACTCCTGATAGTCAACAAGCTAACGTTACCACCCTGTTAGATTTAAATGGAAACTATGTCACTGTAGCGGCAGACCCAGGCACACAGTTTCTCGGTGTTAGCATTGACCCTAACCCTGCACCGGAAACGACACCAACGGCTGGCGGAACAACAATAACTTTCCCCAATGGCTTTGTTAGCTTCTTACTCGATGGTATCCCGGTAGGTAGCAATACCGCCATATCGATTTTTCTTCCCACAAACAATCCATCGGTGAACAGTTATTTTAAATATGGATGGATCCCCGGCGACAATCCCCTAATTGTTTCCAAGCACTGGTATCAATTTGATTTCGATGGACGTACAGGTGCTGAAATACAGGAGAACCAGATCATCCTGCATTTTGTAGATGGTGGGTTCGGAGATGCCGATTTAACTCCAAATGGCAGAATTTTTGATCCCGGGGGCCCTGCAAGCATCAATCTTGGCAGCAGCTCCAGCTCCAGCGGTGGCGGATGCAGCCTCACCACGCCAAGAAACAAGGCTTCGCGTCCAATAGACATGGTGGTATTGCTTGTCTTAGCGGTGGTGCTACGACTTCTCCGGAAGCGCTATGCCACGTTCGAAAACACGCACCATAAGCTACCTTGACCGTTACACGGCCATCTGTTCCAATATCGCGACTCCCTCGCAGGATCGCTAGTTAACGCACAATTATAGATGAGACCATGAAATCAAATTCTGAAAGGTTATCAAACAGGTATGGGTTCTTGCGGCAATTTGTCCGGCACCTGTTAGTACCATTCCTTTTATGCATGGGCGCCAACGCAACCGCCGCTGAACACACTGATGGAGCAACTTCTTATCAGATTCAGCCGGGCGATGTCCTACGCATTTCGGTTTGGCGGGAAGAAAACCTGATTTCGGACGTCATTGTCAGACCTGATGGGAAAATAACCTTCCCACTGGCAGGAGAGGTTGATGCAGCAGGGGGCAGTGTTGAATCGTTACGTAACGAGATTATGGCTCGACTTCAAAAATTTATTCCAGACCCCGTCGTGACTGTTTCAGTAACGCAACTACTTGGCAACAAGGTTTATATCATAGGCAAGGTTAACCGGCCGGGCGAATTCCCGATGGTGCGCAATGTCGATGTAATGCAGGCATTGAGCATGGCAGGTGGAACATCTACGTATGCAGCACTCAACAAAATCAAAATCCTCCGAAGGAAAAACGGCTCGCTTATGGCCATCCCATTTGAGTACGGAGAAGTGGAAAAAGGCAAGAACCTGGATCAGAATATTATTTTACACGCCGGCGATGTCGTAGTTGTGCCCTAAAAGCTTGTCAGGCTCTCGCGACGTAATAATCAAAATTATATTAATAAAGGCATTTGCAATGCGAGCGACGTTTCGCAATATAACAGCTGGTTTGATTATAATTAGCAACGCGGGAACAGTCTTTGGTGCTGAATGGAAAATTGACCCCACCCTGCGCCTTCGTACCGGCTATAACGACAACCTACGCCTGAGCACCAACAACGAAATATCTACTGCAGAGGCCACCTTCAGTCCGGACGCAGTCTTCAGCGTCACGACACCCACGTCTGGCGCAAGCGGCAAAGTAGGCTTTGATTTTCGCCGATATGAAGAAGACAGCGATCTTGACGACAACAATACACGTCTTGACCTGAATACATTCCATAATATGGAGCGCTCTCGCCTGGGTCTGGATCTTGGCTTTATCAAGGACACTACGCTTGACAGTCAGCTCGAAGCAACCGGCCTGGCCTTCGATCGAATACCCCGGCGACGCATTACCGTCAGTCCGAACTGGAGCTACTCATTCAATGAGCGCACCCGGCTAAGCGCCAGCTATGGTTATACGGATGTCGAATACAACAACAGTAGCAACACCGCCTTTGTAAACTACAATCTGAATAGTGGCCAACTGGCACTAAACCGTGTGCTCAATGAAAAGACGACCGCCTCCCTGACGTTATCGGGAAGCAAGTCCAGCAACGACAACGACATTGAATCAGTCAATGCTAACCTGCAAGGCGGTGTCTCGTATCGATATAGTGAAACCCTATCGGCATCACTGTTCATCGGCGTTAGACGAACTGAAGTCGATTTTTCACAAACCAGCCAGATACCCATTTTTTCCGGCAACACCATCATCGGCTTTGTACCGCTGACTCAGGACATATCCAACAGCGACTGGGGTTCGACCTACAGCGCCAGCATCGACAAAGCTTTTCTGCTTGGCAACATCGGCCTCTCCGCCTCCCGCGATATCAGCAACGATATTAACGGACAGCCCATCGAAACGACCCGCGTGCGCGCCACCAGCCTCTATAGATTCAGTGAAATACTGTCAGCCAACCTGAACCTGGCGTTTTTCAACAGCCAATCCAGCAATAATGTCGGTAACAGCCTGAACCGCAATTACTACGAGATTGAACCCACATTCACTTGGGCAATGAAAAAATTCTGGAGTTTATCCGGCAGTTACCGCTACAGAAAGCAGACTTTTGATGACATCAAGGATGACGCGACGCAGAACGCCGCGTATTTGACGCTGGCCTACCGCTGGCCTAAAATCGCTGTTTCCCGCTAGTGGCCTGTGTTTGGGGGAGGGTCATGTGTGCGTTGTCGCAGTTCCCCTGGCGCGAAAGGGAAAACAATGGAAGAACAAGCACTTGATTTTTCAGATTATTTAGGCGCATTTAAAAGGCGTCGTACCAGCATACTGGTTATTACCCTGTCGGTTTTCCTGATGGGAGCACTGGCTGCATGGCTGTGGCCTGCAACCTATAAATCTTCTGCGACCATTCTCATCAAGGAGCAGGACATACCCCCGGAAATGGTGCGTTCAACGGTGACTAGTTTCGCCTCTCAACGCATCCAGGCCATCAGCCAGAAAGTTATGGCACGCCCGAACCTTCTTGAACTCATTGATAAATATAATTTATATCAAGATGAACGCAAGCGTCTGACGACTGAACAAATCATCAAAGAGATGCGTGACAACATCAGCCTGGATCTCATTGATGCAAATGTTGTGGATCCTCGTACCGGCCGACCGACAGCAGCCACTATCGCCTTCCAGTTGAGTTTTTCCGGCGAAAATCCGGTCCAGGTTCAGAAAGTGGCCAACGAACTCATGAGCCTTTACCTTAAGGAAAATCTCAAGGAACGCTCGGAAAAGGCCAGTGAAACGTACGAATTTCTCGATCAGGAGTCCAATCGCCTGAACAAGGAAATTGCAGATCTTCAGGAAAAGCTCGCCACATTCAAGGAACAACACGCGAACGCACTGCCAGAGCTTCAGGAACTCAATCTGAGCATATTGAACCGGACCGAAAGTGAAAGGTCCGATATCGATAATCAGATTCGCGCCCAGGAGCAAACCAAAATATACCTGCAAAGCCAGCTTGCTCAATTGAAGCCGTTTGGCGCCGATGCCGTGCTCGACCCCAAAACCCGCCTGCAAGCCCTGCGCACCGAATACCTGCGCCTGCTCGCGCGCTACTCCACCGATCACCCGGATGTCATCCGTACAAAGCGGGAAATTGAAGGCCTGGAGAAGGAAACCGGGCTGGTCGACAGCTCGGCTGAGCAATTGAAGCAGATCGAAGTGCTGCACGGCGAACTCGGCACACTCCGCAAAAAATATTCCCCGGAGCACCCGGACGTGGTCAAGCTGGAACGCCAGATCAAGGCCCTGGAGCAATCGGTAGAGAGCAGCCCGGCACCTGCCAATCTGGCTACAGCAGCAGCCGACAACCCGGATAACCCGGCCTATATACAGATACAGACCCAGATTGAAGCCGCCGAGAACCAGATTCGCTCTCTGCGCGCCAAGAAAGAAGACTTAAGGAAGAAACTCGACGACTATGAACAGCGCCTGACCGAGACTCCCCAGGTCGAGCGTAAATACTCAACCTTGCAGCGCGACCTGCAAAACGCCGTAGCACGCTACCAGGACATCCGCCTGAAACTCACCTCCGCCGAAATCGCACAGGAGCTGGAGAAAGACAGCAAGGGCGAGCGCTTCGAAATTGTCGAACCGCCGATCCTGCCGGAAGAACCGATCAGTCCCAATCGTCCGGCCATCCTGTTCCTCAGCTTCGTACTGGCACTGGGCAGCGGTATCGGCTATGCCGCGGTCGCAGAAAGTCTCGATAGTTCAGTCCGGGGTAGCAAGGGCGTTGCTTCCGCAGCCGGCGCCCCGCCACTGGCTGTCATTCCCTATCTCGAAAGCGACCGCGAGAAATCCCGCCGCAAGGGGAAATCTTACCGGCGGGCCGCCGCGCTGATTGGTGCCATCATCATCGCCATCACGCTGTTACACAATTTCTGGATGCCGCTCGATGTATTCTGGTACAAGGCGCTGAGAAAGGCTGACGTCGTCATCAACACCTGATGCGATCATCAAGGTAATTATATAATGGAACGTATCAAACAAGCTCTTGAACGCGCACGCGCCGAACGCCAGGGTCAGCCGGCGAGTATCCCGACCCGGGATGCTCCTGCACATGTACCGGCGGAAGACATTACCTATTCCCAGACCCGTAATGTCGATGTCTCCAAAACCACGCTGCGCAAGAACCGTGTCATCACCGGCTTTGATCCCTGCGATTTCACGGATGCCTACAAAATGCTGCGCACCCAGGTGTTGCAGCGTCTGGATGAAAACGACTGGAATGTGCTGGCCGTTACCAGCCCGGGTTCCGGCGAGGGCAAGTCACTGACCGCCCTTAATCTTGCGGCCAGCATAGCCATGGAAATCGACCATACGGTGTTGCTGGTTGACGCGAATCTGCGCCACCCCAGCCTGCACCAGCACCTGGGCCTGCCGGACGGCCCCGGCCTGAACGATTACCTGACAAAAGACTCGCCGCTCAGTGAACTGCTTGTTCATCCAAAGGATATTGAGCACCTGACGTTCCTGCCGGCGGGTGCTGCCATGCTTAATTCAGCAGAAATGCTTAATTCGCCCAAGATGACACACCTGGTCGATGAGTTGAAGAATCGCTACGCCGGGCGCATTATTGTATTCGACCTGCCACCGGTATTGAGTGCAGCTGACGCACTGGCGTTTGCCCCTTATGTCGATGCTGCACTACTGGTTATCGAGGAAGGCAAGACTTCGCGGCAGGAAGTCGAGAATGCGCTCGAACTGCTGTCGAGCACCAACGTACTCGGAACGGTACTCAACAAGGCCGGCAATGCCGGCTAGGCGGAACGCCCACGATGTACGAGAGTTTTTACAACTTCAGGGAAAAACCCTTTTCCCTGCTACCTGACTCCGGCTTCCTGTACCTGAGTAACAAGCACCGTATGGCGCTTACCCTGCTGGAGTACGGTCTGATGAACCAGGCCGGCTTCACGGTGATCAGCGGCGACATCGGCACCGGCAAAACCACGCTCATTCGACAACTGCTCAACCAGATCGATGACAGTATCCGTGTAGGGCTGATTTCCAACACCCACCAGACCTTCGGCGACCTGATGCAGTGGATCGCGCTCGCCTATGACCTGCCCCACCACGATAAAAACAAGGTGGAGCTGTACCAGGACTTCATGGACTTCATCATCAAGGAGTACGCCCGCGGCCGGCGTACCGTACTGATCGTCGATGAAGCCCAGAATATGTCCGCGGAAACGCTGGAAGAACTGCGCATGCTGTCCAACGTCAACGCTGACAAGGATCAGGTGCTGCAGATCATTCTGGTTGGCCAGCGCGAACTGCGCGACACGCTGAGACGCCCCGACCTGGTTCAATTCGCGCAACGTATCGGGGTCGACTATCACCTGGAACCACTGGATGAGCAGGAAACGATTGATTACATCCGCCATCGTTGCGAGAAAGCGGGTGGCAGCATTGACCTGTTCACGGAAAAAGCCTGCCACCAGGTTTATGAAGCCACCGGCGGCGTACCGCGCCTGATCAATCTGCTGTGTGATACCACGCTGGTCTATGGCTATGCCGAACAACGCGAACACATCGATGCCAGACTGGTCAGCGACGTGGCGAGAGACAAGCAACAGGGCGGCCTGTTCGCACAAAACAAGTCCACGGTTACACCCGAGCGCCAGGTCAGCGCCGTGCCGGCCGCCGTTAAAACACTGCAACCGGTCGGGGCATCGAACCCGCAACCCCGTAAGAACGGACAGTTGCGTATCGCTATCGCGGCGGAGTCCGAGTTGCTCAGAATTTACCTGTCACGCCTGCTGTCGGAATATAGCATCACGGCTGTCGCCGAAATTCCGTTGACAGCACAGAGCCTGAAGAGCCTGGAAGGTATGGAGCTGGATGCCTTGCTGGTGGAGCTTGATCAGCAACCCGACCAGATCAACGACGAACTCTACAGCTTGCTGGAAAGCTGGAAACAACCGGTGCTGTTTAACGACAGCCTGGCAACCGAGGCCAGCCTCTCGCAACCGAACCGTGAAGAATACGGCCGCAAACTCAGCGAGAAACTGTTTTCCCTGGTGCCACACGCACCACAATCTGTCGCCTGAAAAGCATGAACATTCATCGCCTGTCACTGGTACTGGCTGTGCTCTGGATGGGCGTGCTGTTCTGGCTGTCCCACCAGCCCAGCCTTGACGCCCCTTCCCTGTTTAGCGGCCAGGACAAACTGTTTCATGCCGGCGCATACGGACTGCTTGGCATCCTGTTGCTGGGCGCCATGCGTCCGGATTTTTCGGGGTATACCGGCAACCAGGCGCTATTCGTCGCCTTCGTCGCCAGTGTTTACGGCATCAGTGATGAATTCCACCAGTCTTTTATACCCGGCCGAAGCCCGGAAGTGCTGGACTGGGTGGCGGACAGCACGGGTGCGCTGCTGGCGGCACTGTTGCTGGCCCACCTGACCCGGACTTACTCAACACGCGCTTCTTGACTCCCCCGTCATTGCGAGCGGAGCGCGGCAATCTCTTTCGGTTTTGCACCAGGCCAAAGAGATTGCCGCGCTCCGCTCGCAATGACGGGGGTTGGCATGACGGGGCTAGTCCGCGAGATACGACGACCAGTCGCGCGAGTCATCCCCGAATACGAAGAAGAACGGGTTCAACAGGGAATCCTTGGTGTTGTAACGCAGCGGCTGCATATCGAGATCTGTCAGCTTGCCACCCGCCTGCACCACCACGCAGTGTGCTGCCGCAGTGTCCCATTCCGAAGTCAGACCCAGTCGGGGATACACATCGGCAGCCCCTTCCGCCACCAGGCAAATTTTCAGCGAACTGCCCATGCTGACAATTTCGTGCTCACCCAGCTTTTCAAGAAACGCCTTCAGCGAGTCGCCCTGGTGAGAGCGGCTGCCGACCACGGCTACAGGGCCTCCAGACAGCTTGCGCACGTGGATTTCCCGCTCACCGTCTTCAGGCGACTCCTTGATGGCCCCTCGACCCTCGCAGGCTGCGTAGGTGACTCCTGTAACCGGTACGTACACCACGCCCAGCACCGGCTCACCTTCGTGAATGAGTGCGATATTGACCGTGAACTCGCCATTGCGCTTGACGAACTCCCTGGTGCCGTCGAGAGGATCGATCAGCCAGTAGGTCTTCCAGGAGGATCGCTTCTCGTAGGGGATCTTTGCATCTTCTTCCGACAGCACAGGAATATCCGGGGTCAACGCCTTCAGGCCCGCGACAATGGTATTGTGCGATGCCATATCCGCGGCAGTCAGCGGCGACTTGTCGTCCTTGTCTTGCACGGTAAACTCGGTGCCGTACACCTCGAGAATTTTCTCTCCGGCCTGTTTCGCCAACTGGCGCACGTCATTCAGGTAATCACACACATTCATCGACATATCTCGCTGCTTCACGCATGGGTAGGAAGGCCGTATCATACGCCATCCACGCGGCCCGATTAAGCACCATGACCCACCCGTTGCCCTGGCAAGATATCGACACTGTGTTCCTGGACATGGACGGCACCCTGCTGGACCTGCATTTTGACAACCACTTCTGGCTGGAGCACGTCCCCCTGCGCTACGCCGAAAAACACGGTCTGAGCGTGGACGAGGCCAAACAGCAACTGTTTCCGCGTTTTCGCGCCGTGGAAGGCACCATCGACTGGTACTGCATTGATTACTGGAGCCGGGAACTGGGCCTGGATATCAATGCCCTGAAACGTGAACTGGAGCACCTGATCCAGGTACACCCGCAGGTTATCGAATTTCTGCAGGCATTACGCGTAATGGACAAGCGGGTTGCCCTGCTGACCAACGCACACCACAAAGTCGTGGAGCTGAAAATGTCCAGCACCGGGCTGGCGGAACACTTCGATCATTTTATCTGTGCGCATACCTTCCGCATACCGAAAGAAGACGTGCGCTTCTGGCCACGTCTTGCCGAGGAAGACCCTTTCCACCGGGAGCGGACTTTATTCGTCGATGACAGCCTTCCGGTTCTGCATGCCGCGCGTGATTATGGCATTCGCCACCTTCGGGCGGTGCGCCTGCCGGACACCACCGCGCCACCGAAACAGACTGAGGATTTTATTGCGATAGGAAGTTTCGATGAGTTGCTGGATGGGCTGCCCTGACGGGGCAGGCTAGTAGGGGCGTTGACCCCAGCGTTTAAAGCGTTTTTTGCAATATTTCAGCAATGATTTGTAGCCGTCGAAATACAGTTCGAAACCTTCTTCTGCCGGGGCATCGAATTCACAGTAATCATTGGAGTAGTCCCGGCAGATCTGCGGGCGGTCGTCGTAGATGCCGCAACGACCATCCGGCAGAATATGCGTACAGGCATTATCGACCAGCAGGTACCAGCTTCCTTCGTCCTTATAAACACGGATGTCGCGATGCGATATCTGCCAGAGCAGAAAATCGAAATCCTCCTTGGAACGCGGGGCATCGATTTCCTGGCTGATATAGGTACAGCATTTGGTGTTGGTGCAGAAACCACACTTGGTCTCTGGCGTCATCTCGACTTCAACCGGAATCTTGCGACTTTTCCCACGCATGCTTTTCTTTCGCTTTGCACTCATCATTCAACCTGCTGCTGTAAACTCAAAACAATCAAATCCCGGTGACTGCTCGACATGCGCCGCACAGACCACCTTCACCTCACGATCTCCCACGTGGATCAGCACCTCTCGCCCAGGCGCACACAGCCCCGCAGGTGCAACCAGACGTGCGCTCGATCCCTGCTCACCGGAGGATGGTAGAAACAGGGCACTGCGGCGTATCGTTTCACCTTCATCATCTTCCAGTTCAAGTTCGACCGGTGCCGGCACACCATCGTAGGCCTCAACACCCAGCTCGGTGCCCTTTTCACGTTCATCACGCACCCAGCGCACTGCCAGCAGCCGTAAAGCCATATCCGGTTTCTCACCATCGGCAACCACACAGACCAGGTCACCGACCTGCAGGGCGCTCGCCGAGCTCTGGCTCCAGCCCAGTCGATAACCCTGCTCACTACGATCCCGGATGACCCAGCGCTGTGGCTCCGGCGCCTCATCATTCATGTTACTGAGTAACCAGTCGTGAATGGCTTCCAGGCCGACCACCACATGAATCCAGCTCCCGCCTGGCAGACGCCGGCTACGACGTTTGTCGCGTGGCGTCACTTCCGGCAACAGGTGTCGCAAAATCGCCGCCTCACTGCGCTGGCGCCGCCGCTCCGCTGAAAGTGCCAGCAACATCTTATGCATCGACTGCAAAACAACGCGGGCATCGATAAGGTAGGGGTCTTCAGCCTCCACCGGAGATGTCAGGAACACACAGTGCCGTGGTCTGCTGTCACTCATCAAGTCAATAAAAAACAAGCCTTCCGGCACACCCTGCCAGCTGTTGCCGGGCACAATGCGGACCTTGCCGGCATACTGCAGAAGCGTGCGGTAATAGAGGTCCGCCTGCCCCTCTTCGGCGGCAAAGGGGTCCAGTAGCGACAGCAGACAGACCGCCTGATAGGTTGCTGCCAGGCTGACCGTACTGCCGGTTTCATTTTCATCAAGCCAGTCATGAATACCATGATGCCGGGCCAGACGATAGAGCTGGTTCAACTCAAGGAACACAAATGGCGGCTCGGGGCGATAGTAGCGATAACTGTGCAACAGCGCGGCCGCCAACTGGCGCACGGCTGCACGTACCACACGGCCAAAGGCAACCCGGTCAGCTTCATGCTGACCAGCCGAATGCATCGCCTTGATGACCAGCTTGTAACCATTCGCCATCGCCAGGCACAGCCGCTCGATATCGTCTACTGTGTTCTTGCGCTGCTGGCTGCCGAGTGGTTGCTGACGCAAGCGAATCGGCTCAGCGCCATCAAACAATCGCTGCACGAAAGGTCGATATACGTCGAGCAGTTCAAGACGCAGACCGGCATCGAGACGCTGCTCATTAAGCGGTTCCAGCGTCAGTAGCAGCTGGCGCACCGATTCACCGGCATTCATCGCCGGCATGGCGGACAGTCGTTCATACAGGCGCCCGGCATCAAGCTCCAGCGTCGGGTCCTGGAAGTCGTGCTGCTCCGGCGTGGTTAAAATCAAACTCATGACGACAGGCAACTACAACAGGTTATCCGACCATTCCAGCCGGTAACTCCCGTTTTCATATTCTGCAAAGGTAGCAAGAAATTTTGTCACCGCCTGGGGCACTGTTCCGTTTTGTGTAATGACGGCATTCAGTCGATAGGCACCCGTAGCTTCAAGCGCAACATCAGCTTTTACCTGCAACACACCACCAGTCGCCACCAGGTCACCCTGCGTGATACTACCGTCGTGCTGTGTCGTCAGCGTGGCCGTACCCAGTGACAACACCAGCGGCGCCTCGACCTCGGCCGGCGCCCAGCGCGTTACGCCACTGAACATCGGGATACCGCCTGGCGTGAAACGTACATCATCAAGATCCATCACCAGGTCACCACTGACACCCACCTGTTTTATACCAAGGCGATACAATACATCGGATGCCGGCATGCTGAGCTGAACATCGCCCAGGTAGCGGGCACCTGAAAACAGGGTGCCCGCAATCGCATGCACCGGCTTACTGCCCAGCCCTGCCTTCAGATCAAATTCGAACCGGCCGGTAAACAGCGACAAGGGCCTGAAACCCCAGCGCAGATTATCCAGCTGTATGCCTTTTATAATAAGGCTACCGGCTTTGCCGTGCCACAAGGTGCCCTGTACGTGACCAATAGTGACACCCGGCATCTGCGGCGCAAGCGCAAGCGCACGATCCGCGGGAAGGGTCGCGATCAGAAAAACCAGCCATGCAACCAGGCCCAGTGCAACCGTTCGCCACATTGTCATCAGGCCGGCGGCCCCGCCAGGGTCAACCGTGCATTGACGCGCCCGTCACCCTGCGGCTCGATAGTAACGACCGTGGCATCGATGCGGTAGGTCCTGCTCAGCTTGCCCAGCCACAACACCATCGGGTCAAATGCGGCGCCTTCCAACCAGATCTTGACACCCTTGCTACCGTCCGGCTCAACGCGCTTGATAGCCGGCCCCAGCCCGGCTGAGCGGGCCGACTTGTCGACAACTGCCAGCAAAGAACTGCCTCCCAGGCTGCGCGCACCGCCTCGTGCACTACCCTGCAGGGCTTTCACCTTGCGGCTCGCCTGTTTCATCCAGTCGAGTGTTTCCTGCTGTGCGGCAACATTTTTTTTCAGGTCTTTGTAGGCAACCGCAGCGGGTTCCCACACCAACAGGTAAAACATCAATAACAGCAGGATCGCTGCACCGCCCGCCACCAGCTTGCGCTCGCGCATGTCCAGCCCCATGAACCAGTCCTTCATGCGCGGCCTCCTTCGACACGGACGCGGCTGTTGACCTTGCCGTCCTTCTGCGTGGTGGCTGACTGGATCTCCGCGCGCAGTTTGCCTTCGCCAACCAGCGCCTGTTTCAACTGATCGAGCACCTGCACATTGTCGGCAAGTAACTGCAGGTCCAGCCTGCCATCCCGATAGGTCACACCCTGTATCTGCACACCTTTTTTACTGCGCAGGATACGCCCCACATCAGCAAGCAGCGCAAGAAAAGCGGTTTGCCCGCCACCACCGGCCTGGCGTTGCAGTTCCTTGAGCTTTTGTTCCATCTGCGCGCGCGGATTGACGATGCGTCGCGCTTTCGGAAAAGTTTCCAGGTACACCGTTTCGATTTCGCTGGCCAGCTGTGCCTGCTGTTTCGACAATCGATAATAATTTATCCCGGTCGAGACACCGGCCAGAAGCAAGCCTGCAAGCAGCAATGCAGCGGTTGCCTTCCAGGGCCGGAGGATGCGACCCCACTCCTCTCTGCGGCTGTAATCCCCCTGCAGCAGGTCGAGTGTCGGACCCTGAACATATCCACGCCCCAGAACTTCCAGTGACTGCAACTCCGGGTCAACGGCATCAAGATACATGCCGTCAATATCGAGGTTGCCATCACCAAACAGACGGGCATGCGCGGGGGCCTCGTTGCGTGAAACAAACAACGCCACCAGCGCCGGGAATGTTTCCCTGTCTGAGGCAAAGCCGGCATAGGGCCCGCTGCGCGCCAGCACCTCGCTGCCCTGGACCATCAAACTCCAGCCGTCTTCAGTCAACGGCAGCGCAAGCATCTCCGGCAGACACTGGTTGGCAACAATATGATGTTCGGCCAGCAGTTCAGCCCAGGCATCCATCCGCGCACGATCCACCACGGCGACCGGGTAAGTGTCGTCATCCTGTACCGGACCAGGGGCGAAATGCAGCGACTCAACATCGCTGGACAGTTGTTCTTCCAGGGCATAGGGAATTGCGCGCAGTACCCGCTGACGATTCCGTCCGGGCACCCGCGCCTCGCTGAGCAATACTTCCGTACCCGGCACAATAACCACAATACGCAATGCGCCCGCTACCACGCCGGCTTCAGGCTCACCTTCACGCACGGGGGTACGCGCACCGCCTGCTTCATCGATCAGCAACCAGTCTCGAAAACCCGCACCGGCCACTGCCAGTCGAATCAGTAAGGTATCCGCCATTCGTCCTTTATCCTGTTTTCCGGCATACATCGTATCATGATCGTCTCAGGGTTCATCCGTCTGCACGACCGGCGCCTGTACCGGGTCGAAAAATTCTCGTTGCCGACGTATGACGCGTGTGCCCTGCGTGGTGCGTTGTATCAGGCTGGCCAGTTTTACCCGGCCCTGGCCAACATTGGCCTCGCCGAGCAGTAAAAACCACTGACTCTGCACCGCCAGCGACTGAGGGTCAGGTTGCTGAGGCCCCGCCAGTACAGAAAGTTGCAGCAGATCCTCAACTTTTTCGAAACCGGTTTCACCTCGCGCTTCGATAATGGCCTCCCCGCTGGATAGTGACAAACCATCCGCCAGCGTGGTTAATACCTCGGCACTTGCGGTGTTAACGTTAATCAACGTGGGCTCCGGCAGCGCGGTGACAAGCGGAGCCCCGGACGATGCGCCCAGCAGCTTGTCCATGACTTTTTTATCGTAGCCCTTGACCAGGCGTAACTCACTGATATCCGCCATCAGCCGGTTGGCGGCACGGTAGGCAGGCTGCAGCAGCTGGTATACTCCATCTTCAGCACCGCCCGGAAAACGTGAGTTGATATCGGAGTCCAGCCAGTCGACCAGCGAATCAGCCAGTGATTCATCCAGTTCCAGCGTCCGTAACAAACGTTTGTATCGTTCTATTGCAGCATTATCCGCCTCACCGTTGACAACCAGGCTGTTTACATTGAAGCGCCCCTGCACATCGACCACCCGGCCGATCACCGAGCCCCCTTCCACAAATGAGGCTGGCACCTGGCTCGCCCAGTCTTCGGACAGGTTATCCACCTTGTTGTCCTTGCCATCGCGAGCCAGCACCACGCGTGCCCAGCTCTCCGCACCCAGCACGTAGGCCCATGCCTGTTCACTGTGCAGCAGGTTACCGGTACGACGTACATCGAGCTGCTGACGGGTGGTCATGGCGACAGCGGCCACTGTTGCCAGCGCCACAACCAGCAGGGCGGTCAGCAGCGCCACACCGGATTGTCGGTTACCGGCTTTCACGTGTTTCCCGGCGCTTTGCCTTGTTGCGGCTGACCGCCACCCGGAGCCGCGGCCCCAGGTGGCGCGGGCTGGTAAGTGTCAGGCAGGCGAAACAGCCATTTCAAGACGCCCAGATCATCCAGGGTAAGCTGCACTTCCACCGCACGGGGCCACTGGGTCGATGCGCTGGCCCCAGCCGGGGGAGCGGCCTGACTGGCCGGTGGCCAACGCTCCTGCCAGTTGTCCTGCAGATCCAGGTAGCGCACGGAAAAAGCGCGCACACCTTCTGCCAGCTGTTGCTCGTCCGGCTGACTGTCCTGTGAACGATCCAGCACACGCCAGCTGCGCCGCACCAGGCGATCGTCATCTACCAGATAAGCCACGCGCTGCAGATTACTGCGCAGATAACCTGCCGGGTTCGGGTAGCCGGCATGTGTGAATTCCACACCGGCATAGTCGCCGCCCGTGACCAGCGCCGGCATTACATCACCAAATTCGTTGCGAATACTGCGGTCAATAATCTGTTCGAAGTCACGTTTGAGCACACGGTAGGCGAGTTGCAGATCCTGCATACGATCCGCATAGGCTTCTGTCTGGGACTGCTGCCGCATGACATTGGCCAGACCGCTATACGCCATCACACCGATAGCGGCAAAGATGGACAATGCCACCAGCAGTTCCAGCAGGGTAAAACCACGCATACCGCGCATCAGCGTTTCTCCACAAACCCGCTCAGACGGGCGATCGGCTCGGCATCGTCATCGGCGTCGGCACGAAACACATCGATATCGAGACGGCGCATATCTTCTTCAGGGGATTGGGTCACCTGCATTACCCAGCGCCATTCCCGGCTTTTGCTACCGCCGGCATCTTCCGGGAAATCGGTATCTCCTTTTTTCTGGCCAACCGATGGCCAGTCGCCGGCAATCTGTACCGAAGCCAGCTGGTTACGCGCTACCCATTGCGCAAACACGCGATCGCGCAGGTTTGCCTGGTTTCGCGTATAGCTGCCTACCGTCTGGACGACTGCCCCCATCGACAGGCTGACCACCAACAGCGCAACCAGAATTTCCAGCAGCGTGAACCCGTGCATGCGGTTCATTGTTCAAGCTCCAGGTGACCGGTCAGACTACCCTTGAGAACAAAACGCCGTTCGGTACCCGGTGAGTACAGGGTCACCACAAAAGGTGTCATCTCCCCACTCGACAACAGGTATACCTGTGGCAGATCGGATTCCTCACTGCCCAGCGATGGCGGCGGGTTGTCTTCCAGTTCGAGGCGTAACTCAATGTCATCGGGCAACTTGCGCGGGCGTAACGACCGGTCATCGTCCAATACTACCCAGTGACCGTTTTGTAACAGCATGAACTCATACCCTTCATCGGAGAAGCGGACTGCAAGCTGCTCGCTGCGCATTACCGCCTCCTGACTGGCCAGGTCAAGCAATGCCATCAGGCGGGTAGCTTCCCGTTGCATGAGTTCGGCGTGTGAATCACCGCGCAGTGACAGGGTCGCTACGGTCAGCATAATGCCGATGATCACCACCACTACCATGACTTCCAGCAAGGTAAAACCGCGCGATCGCTGCAGCCGGCCAAACGCAAACAGCCTGCCGGAGGCAGGCTGATGGACAGCGTGACGAGGGAGTACGATCACGGTAACGTCAGTTCAGATTCCAGTTCCCGATGTCATCGTCACTCGGCTTGCGATCCGGTCCCATTGAATACACATCAAACGAACCGTGAACACCCGGTGAAAGATACTGGTAAGGCTGCTGCCAGGGATCAAGCGGTATGCGATCCATGTATCCATCGCCCCAATTGGCCGGCTCCGGCGGGGTATCCGGTTTGGTAACCAGCGCCTCCAGGCCCTGCTCGGTAGTCGGGTAGTCGTAATTCTGCAGCTTGTACATATTCAACGCACCTTCGATGGCGCGGATATTGGACTTGGCCGCTGTGATACGCGCTTCTTCAGGCCGACTCATGAGCTTTGGCACCAGCACGCCGGCAAGAATGCCGAGTATGACCACGACGACCATGACCTCTATCAGGGTAAAGCCCCCAACGCGTTGTTTATTAAAATAAATATTCATAGTTTACTCTTGGAATTGTGAAACATCGTCCGTTGGTTACCGGGCTACGGTCGCTACGGGCCGGGCCCGGGGCGCCAGGCAGTGTCATATTGTACCGTTTACAGCACAAATTTGGCCATTAGACGAGAGAACAGCAGGAAAATTCCCGCAGGTATCGCAGAATCCGAAATACCGTCATTGCGAGCGCAGCGTGGCAATCTTTTCAGATCCGGCACCATGAAGTGGCGAGATTGCCACGCTGCGCTCGCAATGACGGGGCCAGAACTAAAGATACCTCAGGCAAGCCGGTTATTGGCCCTCAGGGTATACAAATGACGCTCCGCATCCACTAGGTGTTGCCCCCAGTGCTGCCTGAAACCGATTTCCCACAGGTGTGCGACCTCATCCATACCGGCTGCATCAAGCATGTTGAGTCCCCGTTTGAGCTCGAAATAGATATCGGTCAGATCATCGGCGAGACTGCCCGAGCGGTGATCGACATCAGACGCCAGTTCACCGGGTTCATCATATTCCAGCCAGTACATATCGAGCTCACCGAGCTTTGCCCGTAGCTGGCTGAACAGGTCGAAACGGTCATCGAAATCAGCCAGCTGCGGCGGAAAAGAGCTTCCACCCGGGTCATGCAATACAACAACACCGGCGTGCAGCTTCGGCAGTACCTTTACCATAGGCCTTAGCCAGTCGGTATGATCAGCACTTGATTCAATGATTCGGCAGTAATGGCGTGCCGTATCAATTAATTCCATAAACTGAACACGTTCGGGGTCTATCATTGCCCCTACCTCTCAACACTTGACAACAGCGACAAACGCGCGCCTTAAAACAAGTGTAGACGGGATTGGCGAATTTTCCCGTCAAACCTCGACCATTTCAAAATCTTCCTTGCCGGCACCGCAATCCGGGCAAACCCAGTTCAGTGGAATATCCTCCCAGCGCGTGCCCGGCGCGATGC
The DNA here is from genome assembly GCF_004339085.1 of Thiogranum longum. Taxonomy (NCBI): domain Bacteria; kingdom Pseudomonadati; phylum Pseudomonadota; class Gammaproteobacteria; order Chromatiales; family Ectothiorhodospiraceae; genus Thiogranum; species Thiogranum longum. The sequence continues at coordinate 2,746,374 of NZ_SMFX01000001.1, forward strand.
CTTCTTCGGGCAAACCCTTTTCTTCATCGTAGATAAATCCGCAAATAACACACATCCAGCGCTTGTATTCACTCATAGACTGACTCCTGCCTGAAATTCAGGCCCGCATAATACCCTTGCAAGCCGCGCCACAACAGCCAACCGCAGTGCTACAATAACCTGTCCGAAGCAAGGTAAAATCCAATGCAACAACGCGTTAGCCGTCTGGAACAAATTTCACAACCTGCACGACCGGTGCTACCGTCATGACAGCACAGAACAGTCCTGTACCGGTTGTCATGGTATTTTCCGGCAACGACCCGAGTGGTGGCGCCGGCGTACAGGCCGACATCGAGGCACTGATCAGCCACGGCTGTCACACCACGCCGGTTATTACCACCCTCACCATCCAGGACACCCAGGATGTAATCGGTTACACACCACTGGATGGAGCACTGATCGCAGAACAGGCGCGTGCCGTGCTCGAGGATATTCCTGTCAGCGTCTTCAAGCTGGGCTTGTTGACCAGCACCGAGGCCGTTGAAGCCATACACGCCATTCTCGACGATTACCCGGAAATCCCCGTTGTTACCGACCCGGTACTGGCGACCGGTGGCGGCACCCTGCTGGCTGACGAGGATGTCATCGATGCCGTCAACGAGTTACTGCTGCCCCAGACCACCGTACTCACACCCAATAGTAACGAAGCGCGCCTGCTGGCCCCGGAGGCCGACTCACTCGGAGCCTGCGCCATGGCGTTACTCGACAAGGGCGCCGAGTTTGTTCTGCTTACCGGTACCCACGAAAACACCCCGAGCGTCGTCAATTCGCTGTACAGCAATCGCCGCCTGATCGAGACTTTTACCTGGGACCGGCTGGAAGGCGAGTTCCACGGTTCCGGCTGCACACTGGCTTCAAGCATTGCAGGATTGCTGGCGCAAGGCATGGAGCCTTTCTCGGCGATTCACGAAGCCCAGGAATATACCTGGCAATCACTGGCCGAAGGTTACCGCATCGGCATGGGTCAGAAGTTACCCAACCGGCTGTTCTGGGCACGTGAGGAACAGGAGTGAATCGACGACTGCACATAACAAAACCCGTCATTGCGGGCGCAGCGCGGCAACCTCTTTGGGCTGGCGCCAGGGCCCGGGAGATTGCCGCGCTGCGCCCGCAATGACGGGAGCATTATGCTGCGCGGGCTTTATGTCATTACCGATGCCGGGCTGCAAACGCCTGCCCGGCTGGTGCCAGGCGTTCGGCAAGCCATCGAGGGTGGCGCTGTGCTGGTACAATACCGGGACAAATCGAATGACCCGGCACGGCGGGAACAACAGGCGAGTGAACTCGTTGAACTGTGCAACGCACAAAATGCAAAACTGATCATTAATGATGATGTAGCGCTGGCCGCGAAGGTCGGCGCACACGGCGTGCACCTCGGGCGCGATGACCTGACCATCGGCAGGGCGCGCGAACAACTGGGCAAAAAAGCCCTTATCGGCATTTCCTGCTACAACCAGTGGCCACTGGCGCAGCAGGCCGCTGAAGCCGGCGCCGACTACGTCGCTTTCGGGCGCTTTTTTGTCTCGCAGACAAAACCGGACGCCGTACAGGCAACGCCGGCCTTGTTGACACAGGCACGCCGCGAACTCGACATACCAGTGGCTGCCATCGGCGGCATCACCGCGGACAACGGCGCCGCCCTGATCGAGGCCGGCGCTGATCTGCTGGCCGTGGTGCGGGATGTATTCGCCGCCACCGATGTACGTGCGGCTGCACAACGCTACCAGGCATTATTCGCATCACACGAACACAGCCCGTGTGATGCAGGACAACACGGGGAAAACAGGGCATGAGCAAGTCGGAACAACTTTTCAAACAGGCACAAAAAGTCATACCCGGGGGTGTCAACTCACCGGTACGCGCATTCAAAGGGGTCGGTGGTGACCCGCTATTTTTCACGCGCGGCGAAGGGGCATGGTTGTATGACGCAGACGACCGGCGCTATGTCGATTATGTCGGCTCCTGGGGACCGATGATTGCCGGCCATTGTCATCCAGACGTGGTTCGCGCCGTGCAGGAAACTGCTGCCAACGGGCTCGGTTTCGGCGCACCCACCGAAATCGAAACCCGCATGGCGGAACTGTTGTGCAACATGGTGCCGTCTCTGGAACTGGTGCGTATGGTCAGCTCCGGAACCGAAGCCACCATGAGCGCCATCCGTCTCGCACGCGGCTTTACCAATCGCGACAAGATCGTCAAGTTCGAGGGCTGTTACCACGGTCACTCGGACTCCCTTCTGGTCAAGGCCGGCTCCGGGGCGCTGACACTCGGTGTACCTACCTCACCCGGTGTACCAGCCGACCTGGCACAGCACACGATGACACTGTCGTACAACGACGCAGAGCAGGTCAGCAAGGCCTTTTCGGAAATCGGTGACCAGGTGGCCGCCATAATCGTGGAACCCGTCGCCGGCAACATGAACTGCATCCCGCCGGCGGAAGGCTTTCTGCAGACCCTGCGTGAAGTCTGCGACCGGCATGGCAGTGTACTGATCTTTGACGAGGTCATGACCGGTTTCCGTGTGGCTCCCGGAGGTGCTCAACAACGCTACGGCGTCACCCCGGACCTCACCACACTGGGCAAGGTCGTCGGCGGTGGCCTGCCCGTCGGCGCCTTTGGCGGACGCCGCGACATTATGGAATATATCGCCCCTACCGGCCCTGTGTACCAGGCCGGCACCCTGTCGGGTAACCCGGTAGCCATGGCGGCCGGACTGGCCACCCTGGCGCTGGTACAACAGCCCGGTTTTCACGAGGGACTCGACCAGCGCGCAAAACAGCTTGTCGGAGGATTAAAAACCCGTGCTTCCAGCGCCGGCATAGCACTGACCAGCAACCAGGTCGGCGGCATGTTCGGGTTGTTCTTCACCGAGGCTGATCAGGTGTGTGACTTTGCCGGCGTGAATGACTGCAACCTGGAGCGCTTCAAGGCGTTTTACCACGCCATGCTGGAACATGGTGTATACCTTGCGCCATCAGCTTTCGAGGCAGGCTTTGTCTCCTCGGCACACGATGATGAAGCCATTCAAACCACACTGGATGCGGCAGAACAGGCCTTTGCCAGCCTGTCCTGAAGCACAACCACTGACGACATAACAACAAACTATCAGGCACAAGTCATTTAAACCGAAGGTCATGTAAACCGAAAACATGGAAAGCCTGTTTACCCAATTGCTTGAATGGATGCAGGCCCACCCCAACTGGGCGGGCTTTATCGTGCTGCTGGTTTCAGCACTGGAATCCCTGCTGGTGGTCGGCCTGTTTGTCCCCGGCACGGTGGTCATGTTCGGCATTGGAGCAATCATCGTGGCGGGCGGCATGCCGCTTTACCCGACCCTGGCCTGGGCTGCTGTCGGTGCAGTGCTCGGAGACGGTGCCAGCTATCTCATCGGCCGACACTATCATCAGCAATTACGGGTGATCTGGCCGTTCAGGAAATATCCGACCATGATCAGCCGTGGCGTGGATTTCTTCCACCGCCATGGCGGCAAGAGCGTTGTGCTGGCACGCTTCGTCGGTCCGGTGCGCCCCCTGCTGCCCGCCGTTGCCGGTATGCTCGACATGCCGCCGTCGCGCTTCTTTGCAGTAAACATCCTGTCAGCCATCCTGTGGGCCCCGGCCTATATTCTGCCCGGCATGCTGTTTGGTGCTTCACTGGGCGTGGCGGCGGAGATTGCCGGCCGGCTGGCACTGTTACTCATCATCCTGCTCGCATTACTGTGGTTCTCGTGGTGGCTGGTGAGGCGCATTGCACGCAGTTTTCAGCCGCATGCCGAAAGTGTACAGACGCGCATCCTGACCTGGTCTCGCCAGCACCCCATGATCGAACCCCTGACAGCTGCGCTGCTCGACCCGGAACACCCGGAAGCACGCGGCATGTCAGTGCTCACCGGCCTGTTACTTGTCGCCAGCTGGGCGTTGTTCGTAATACCGCGCCACATTACCAGTGGCAGCCTGCTGTCCAACGTTGACCTGTACCTGTTCAATGCATTGCAGTCTCTACGCAGTCCCCTGGGGGACCGCCTGATGGTGATGGTCACTGAACTGGGAGACGCCGAGGTACTGTACGGGTTTACCCTGCTGTTGAGTCTGTGGCTGGTATGGCGTCGCGACTGGCGCATGGCATTGCACTGGGCCATTACTGTGGCAGCCGTCAGCCTGCTCACCTGGGCACTGAAACTGCACACGGCAGTTGAACGTCCACCCCTGCTCGACACTTCACTTCTGAGCTACGCTTTCCCGAGCGGGCACGCCGGTCTGTCAGTCGCCGTATTCGGTTTTCTGGCGGTTGCCATAGCCCGTGAACTGCGCAGCAACTGGCACTGGGTCCCTTACTCGATCACTGTTTTTCTTGTCGTTTCCATCGGCTTCTCGCGCCTCTACCTGGGCGCGCACTGGTTGTCCGATGTACTGGCGGGCTGGAGCCTGGGGCTGGTGTGGGTTGCAACCATGGGTATCGCCTACCGCCACCACCCGGCACCCGCGATATCGACACGCACCATTGCCCCTGTTGCATTACTGGTCCTGTTTGCCGTCGCCAGTTTTCACAGCGCCCGGTCACTGCAAAAAGATCTGGCCTTCTACCAGCCGTCACAACCTGAAGCCATTGCATTATCGCGCAGTGACTGGCTGGCCGACGGCTGGCAGGCACTGCCTGCGTTCCGCGATGACCTGGAAGGCCGCCACCATCATCCGCTGACCGTGCAATGGATGGGTAGCCTGGAACAACTGCGTACTGCACTGGAAACACAGGGCTGGCAGACACCACGTAATACCGGTGTTGTTCGCCTGGTAGATCTCTTTAATACCGAGGTCGTTATTGATGACATGCCGATTTTGCCGCAGCTGCACCGTGGACAGCCACAGCGCCTGTTGCTGACCCGACAGCTGCCCGGTAAAGCCCGCATTCTTACCCTGCGCCTGTGGGAAAGCGGATATTACGACCCGCAAGACAACACAACGCTGTGGACAGGCAGTGCCTCCCTGTTGCGACTTGAGGACCGTTTCTGGCTGTTACGTTTTCTGCGCACCGACACGGACTTCAATACACCACTGCAACAACTCGATGCAGACCTGGGTGAATTTGAGGTACGCAAGGTGCAGCGACATATCGACAAGGCCGACATCGCCGATATAGATTGGGACGGAACGGTGCTGCTGGTCAGCCCGGGGCAACTCAGCGAGTAATATCTTCCGCCAGCAAGTCATGGTAGAGAATTTCCAGTCGCTCCAGCGCGGAGTCTGTTTCCAGTAACCGCTGCTTGTCACTGAGGGCAAAGGGCAATAACTCCGCCAGACGACCGGCGACCCAGCCCGCGCTGTCAAATTCCGGCGTCATTTCCGAAACCGGGGATTCAGCCTGATGTAACAGGCGACCGAGCAGGTCCGCCAGGGGTTTTCGTTCATCGGGTAGTGGTGCATCCTGCTCTTCCAGCCAGCTGACGCGGGCGCGTTGCAACTGGTTACGCTCGACCCGGGATTCCTCAATACGAAAGCGCCGCTCTCCCTGTACGATTACCCGCAACAGGTCATCCTCACCGCGATCAAAATCAGTGACCACGGCCAGCGTCCCGACCGTGTGGCAACGCGCCGCCTTGCCGACCTCGGCGCCGGAGCGGATAGCGCATATTCCGAAGCCGCTCTGTGTGCGCATACAGTCACTGATCATGTCCAGGTAACGTGCTTCGAAAATACGCAGTGGCAGCAGACCGCCGGGGAACAACACAGTATTGAGCGGAAACAGCGATATTTCGCCCGTATTTTTCACCCTGCATCACCCGGGCTTTCCTCCCCCCAGCGCGGCGACAGGTCGTTATCGATACCGATCTGGTCGAGGACACGCGACACCACAAAGTTCACCAGGTCATCGATGCACGTCACGCCCTGGTAGAAACCGGGACTGGGCGGCATGATCACTACGCCGAGCCTTGCCAGCTTGAGCATGTTCTCCAGGTGTATGGCAGAGAACGGCATTTCGCGTGGCACCAGCACCAGTTTGCGGCCCTCCTTGATCGCTACGTCAGCGGCGCGTTCGATCAGGTTGCCGCTGGTGCCAGCGGCAATCGAGGCCAGTGTGCCGGTAGTGCACGGACACACCACCATGGCTTTCGGGGCACTGGAACCACTGGCCAGTGGCGCCGTCCATTCTTCACGCCCGAAGACACGCAACAATGCCTCGTCAACGGCGTAATGTTCCGCCAGGTAACGGCGGATCCCCGCACAACGACCGGGAAGCTTCAACGCCGTTTCCATACCGATCACAATCTGTCCCGGTGCAGACAACATCAGGTCGACGCGGTGACCGCCCTTCAGCATGACTTCGAGCAGGCGCAATGCGTAGGGCATACCGGATGCACCGGTCAGTGCCAGGGCGTAGGGTTTTTCTTCAGACATAAGCCTCTCCCAGGGCGGCCAGCAGTTTCTCGTGGATGCCACCAAAACCACCATTGCTCATGACCACCAGGCGGTCTCCGGGCTGCGCAGCGGCAACCACTGATTCCACCAGCCTGTCTACGCTACCGGCCACTTCAACCGGTGCCATAACATGTGTCGACACCTCGTCAATATTCCAGCCAAGGTCATCCGGTTCAAACAGCCACACAGCATCGGCACCCGACAGAGACTGCGCCAGTGACTCACGGTGTATGCCCATACGCATGGTATTGGATCGCGGCTCGAACACGGCCAGCAAACGCCCGTTACCATGTTGCCGTAAGCCCTGCAGTGTTGTTGCAATGGCCGTGGGGTGATGGGCAAAGTCATCATAGACCGTGATGCCGCCCACTTCACCACGCACTTCCAGCCGCCGCTTCACCCCGGCAAACCCGGCCAGTGCCTCGATAGCCTGTACGACCGGTACACCGGCATGTCGGGCAGCCGCAATGGCGGACAATGCATTGTGCACATTGTGTTCACCCAGTTGTGACCAGTTGACCTCACCCTGCGACTTGCCGTCCAGCAGCACACCGAAATGGCTACCATCCGCCGCCAGCAAGTTTGCCTGCCAGCGGGCCGGGAAATCACCCACCGAGACGGTTTCTTCCGGAGTCCAGCTTCCCATTTCCAGTACTTCGGCAAGATTGGCGTCGTTGGCGTTTACCACCAGTAAGCCGCTAGCAGGCACGATACGGACCAGGTGGTGGAACTGGCGCTGGATTGCTGCAAGGTCCGGAAAGATATCCGCATGATCAAATTCGAGGTTGTTCAGTATCACCGTGCGCGGCCGGTAGTGTACGAACTTGGAACGCTTGTCGAAGAATGCCGTATCGTATTCGTCGGCCTCGACCACAAAGAAAGGGGATTCGCCCAGCCTGGCCGAGACCCCGAAATTACCCGGCACACCGCCAATCAGGAAACCCGGCTGTAATCCGGCATATTCCAGTATCCAGGCCAGCATACTCGCCGTACTGGTTTTGCCGTGGGTACCGGCCACGGCCAGCACCCAGCGATCCTGCAGCAGGTGGTCTTCCAGCCACTGCGGACCCGAGGTATACCGCAGGCCACGATCCAGCATGGCTTCCACCGCCGGGTTACCGCGGCTCATGGCGTTACCCACCACCACCTGGTCCGGTGGCGGGTCAAGGTGTTCGGGCGAATAGCCCTCCTTCAGCACAATGCCCTGCTCGCGCAGCTGGTCACTCATGGGCGGATAGACATTGGCATCCGAGCCTTCCACCTCGAAACCGGCCTGCCTGGCGAGAATCGCCAGCCCACCCATGAATGTACCGCAAATACCCAGTATATGTAGTTTCATCGGATTCCCTGCTCGCTCAGCCCTGCGTCTGCGGAAACAGGGTTTCAATCAAACCAATCCCCAGCACGGTATGCAACCCGGCCAGCAACAGCCCGCTACCGTATCGCACTGTCAGTGCATGACGGAAAATATGCGCCTGAACACTGACACTCCAGACCAGCAACATAAGCCAGCCAAGTACCAGGTTTGTCATGGGTTCATCGTTACGGTGTGCACTGGCCGCCAGCTGTACCAGCGGCAGCGCCAGTAACCCGAGTATCATCCCGGTCCCGGCCAGCGAAGTCAGTGTCTGCACAAAACGCTGCGTGTACCCGGTGACACGCAGCACCACCCAGGCAAACACCACCATCAGCAATGTATCGACCAGCGTCATGCCAAGGGCAATCATCAGGCTGGAGCTTGCGCTGGCCTGTATCAGATCAATCAGCAAATAACCTGTCAGCGCCTGGATCAGCGCAGCATAAGAAACCGGGTCATCCTGTGGTGTCCGTCTCAGCAGGCACTGCTGTAACCATGACCAGAGGCTGTCACGTATCTCGCTACTCTTCATTTTCTACAACCACAATCTTGACAGGCCCATCCTGCGATGCACTGCGTTCTTGCTATTGGTGCTCCACCAGGGCAGCACGGGATCCGCTTCACGAGTCATGGATTCCGGCCTTCGCCGGAATGACGGAAGCCGGATAATTGTACTCAGCGTCGCTTGCGAACAGCTTTCTTCTTTGCTGCAGTTTTCTTCTTTGCTGTGGCTTTCTTCTTTACCGCCGTTTTCTTTTTTGCCACAGCTTTCTTTTTTACTGCTGTTTTTTTCTTGCTGACCAGCTTCTTCGTGACAGTCTTCTTGCTGGCAACTGCTTTCTTCTTCGCTGTGGCTTTCTTTTTTGCAGGCACCTTTCTGGCGACAGCCTTTTTATTGCCGACCTTCTTTTTCACTAGCGCTTTTTTTGCCACGGCTTTCTTTTTTACCGCTGTTTTTTTCTTGCTCGCCGTCTTCTTCGCAACAGCTTTCTTGCTGGCGACCGGCTTCTTCTCAGGCGGGGCCTTCTTTGCCCGTGCCTTGCCCTCTTCAAGCACCGGTGCAGCATCACCCTCACGCTGTTCCAGCAGCTTGCGCGCCACAGCACGACGTATGGCTGCGGAACGGTCACGGCTTGGAAATGTCTTCCTCGCCTCCTCCGCAACTTTCAGCACCGCCTGAAATACATCATCCGGCTCACCTGTCCCCTGCACCTGCCGCAGAATTTCCTGTTCACGGTAATACTCCACCACCGGCAGGGTCTGCAGCTCATAGATTCTCAGGCGATTGCCAATGGTTTCTTCATTGTCATCCGAACGGCGTCGCAAACGGCCGCCGCATTCGTCGCAACGGCCATCCATTTTCGGCGGAGCATAGAAAATGTTGTAACTGGCGCCGCAGGACACACAGGTACGTCGCCCGAACAGGCGCTGCATGATGGTATCGACATCGACATCGATCAGCAGTGCCAGGTCAATGGGCTGGCTCAGCTGCCCAAGCAACTCATCCAGCTGCTCGGCCTGCGCCAGATTTCGCGGAAAACCATCCAGAATGAAGCCCTTGCGGGCATCGCTGCGGGAAAGTCGCTCGCGAATGACGCCCAGCACGATTTCGTCGGAAACCAGCTGACCGGCGTCCATTACGACTTTCGCCGCCTTGCCAAGCGGCGTTCCGGCCGCCACGGCCTCCCTCAGAAGGTCGCCGGTAGAGATTTCCGGAATCTTGTAATGCTTTGCCAATCGATGTCCCTGCGTGCCCTTTCCGCACCCGGGCGCTCCCAATAGCACAATCCTCATAGTCCTCTCACACTCGCTGTGTCATTGATTTTTATTGCATTTATCAGCCAACCCATGGTTTTCGGGAAGCGCTGGCAAATAAAAGTTTTTTCATAGGGACATACAATAGTTTTCTTAGCTGAAACACCGTCCAGTGATTAAGCTACCGCCCCTACAAGCCCCAAGTCAAACAAAGCACCTGAATTTCATTGCTTTTTGCTCTATGATTGGGCGCCTTTTCGAAGCTCGCAGGGATTAAACAGCACCAGAATGAACCGGGTTCCCGACTTCACAGACAATGAATTGTGGATTATCAGGTCCACCTTACAGGAGCGTTATGGCGGAACGCCAGAGCTCCGGCCGGCCGAAACCGAACGGCATCCTGGCCGCTCCCGTACCGGGCTGACAGCCTCACAGCCGAATTTTACAAAACTGCTTCAGGAGTATTGATACATGGCACGATCCACAGAAAAGAAAAACGCATTTTATGCGCAGTCAGGCGGCGTAACCGCTGTCATCAACGCCAGTGCCTGCGGCGTGATCGAAACCGCACGCAAACACAAGGACAAGATCGGCAAAGTGTATGCCGGACGTAACGGCATCATCGGCGCGCTGACCGAAGACCTCATCGACACCAGCAAGGAATCCGCACGCGCTATTGCCGCGCTGCGTCACACACCTTCCGGTGCCTTCGGTTCCTGCCGCTACAAGATGAAGAGCCTTGAAGCCAACAAGCGCGAATACGATCGGCTGATCGAGGTCTTCGCTGCACACAACATCGGTTACTTTTTCTATAACGGTGGCGGTGACTCCGCTGACACTTGCCTGAAAGTCTCGCAGCTGTCCAAGGCAACCGGTTATCCCATCCAGGCGATACACGTACCCAAGACCGTCGACAACGATCTGCCGATCACCGATAACTGCCCCGGCTTCGGCTCTGTCGCCAAGTACATTGCCGTATCCACTCGCGAAGCCAGTTTTGACGTTGCATCCATGTGCGCAACGTCAACCAAGATCTTCGTGCTGGAAGTCATGGGGCGCCACGCCGGCTGGATCGCTGCCGCCGGCGGTATGGCCGCCACCGAGAACGTCGACCTGCCTATCGTCATCCTGTTCCCGGAAGTAAAATTCAGCCAGGGCAAATTCCTGAAACTGGTAAAAGAAAAGGTCAAGCAGTACGGCTACTGCTCGATTGTCGTATCCGAAGGCGTACAGGACCGTTCCGGCAACTTCCTTGCCGACCAGGGCCTCAAGGATGCCTTTGGTCATGCACAGCTGGGTGGTGTGGCACCGGTTATCGCTGGTCTGATCCGCGACAAGCTTGGCTACAAATATCACTGGGCGGTTGCGGATTACCTGCAACGCTCCGCACGCCACATTGCCTCGAAGTCCGACGTGGAGCAGGCCTACGCCATGGGCAAGGCGGCCGTGGAGATGGCACTGCAGGGCAAGAACTCGGTGATGCCGACTATCAAACGCACATCCAGCAAGCCCTACCGCTGGAAGATCGGCGAGGCCAAGCTGTCGCGTGTCGCCAACGTCGAGAAGATGATGCCCAAGGGCTTTATCAGCAGGGACGGCTTCGGCATTACCAAAAAGTGTCGCGAGTACCTGGAACCGTTGATTGCGGGTGAAGACTACCCGCCTTATGGCAAGGACGGCATGCCGAAATACGTTCAACTCAAGAACGCGCCGGCAAGAAAAAAACTTGCCGACTTCAAGGTCAAGTAAAAACGGCTAGACAAGGGGTGCTGAAACGCACCCCTTTTTTTGTGGTGACGGGATGACGCTGGAAAAAGCACGGCAAGAAACAAATACAGTCTCCCCCGTAAAGTACCGCGTATCGCACCGTAGAAACTGTTGTTGGAGGAACTAACATGTCCGCTGAACTGATTTTTGTACTGGCCTGTGCGGCCGCTGCCATCCTGTATGGCATTGTGTCTACACAATGGATACTGGCCAAGCCGGCCGGTAATGAACGCATGCAGGAAATTGCCGCAGCCATTCAGGCAGGCGCAAAGGCCTACCTGAACCGGCAATACACCACCATCGGTATGGCGGGTGTCGCGCTGCTGGTGCTGATCGGCATTTTTATTGACTGGATAACCGCAGGCGGTTTCGCCATTGGCGCCATCTTCTCCGGACTGACAGGCTACATCGGCATGAACGTGTCGGTCCGTGCCAATGTGCGTACCGCCGAAGCCGCCAACGACGGTCTCAACGCTGCCATGCAGATTGCCTTCCGCGGTGGCGCCATTACCGGCATGCTGGTGGTTGGGCTCGGGCTGCTGGGTGTTGCCGGATTTTATACAGCACTACTGGTCAGCGGCGTTGAAGACCCCATCCACCCACTGATCGGGCTGGCCTTCGGTGGTTCGCTGATTTCCATTTTCGCCCGTCTTGGTGGCGGTATCTTCACCAAGGGCGCGGATGTCGGCGCGGATATCGTCGGCAAGGTGGAAGCCGGTATCCCCGAAGATGACCCGCGCAACCCGGCGGTCATTGCCGACAACGTCGGTGACAATGTCGGTGACTGTGCCGGCATGGCAGCCGACCTGTTCGAAACCTACGCAGTAACCGTAGTGGCTACCATGCTGCTGGGCGGCCTGTTATTGAAGGACATGGGTTCGGCTGCAGCAACCTATCCACTGGTGCTCGGTGGTGTGTCGATTATTGCTTCTATTATCGGCACCTTCTTCGTCAAGGCACGCGACGGTGGCAAGATCATGAATGCCCTGTATCGGGGCCTGATCGTGGCCGGTGTGCTGGCGGCAGGCGCCTTCTACTTCGTCACTCAGCAGGTTATGGGTGACTCGGTCATGCTGGATGGTGTCAGTGTCGATAGTATGAACCTGTTCTATTGCGGACTGATCGGACTGGCGCTGACGGCCGCCATGGTGGTAATCACCGAGTACTACACGGCCACGGAATTCTCCCCGGTTCGCCACATCGCCGAAGCCTCCACCACTGGCGACGGCACCAACGTGATTGCCGGCCTGGGCGTTTCCATGAAATCCACCGCTGCCCCGGTTCTCGCCGTTTGCGCGTCTATCTGGGGTGCTTACGAACTGGCCGGCCTGTACGGGATTGCCATTGCTGCAACCTCCATGCTGTCCATGACCGGCATCATTGTGGCGCTGGACGCCTATGGTCCTATCACTGACAACGCTGGCGGTATTGCCGAGATGGCCGAACTGGATGAGAAAATCCGCAACATTACCGACCCGCTGGATGCTGTCGGTAATACCACCAAGGCCGTAACCAAGGGCTACGCCATCGGTTCCGCAGGTCTTGCAGCCCTGGTGTTGTTTGCCGATTACACCCACGCGCTGGCGGGACAGGGTAACGGCGAAGCACTGAACTTCTCGCTGGACAACCACATGGTCATCATCGGCCTGTTCATTGGCGGCCTGGTACCCTACCTGTTCGGCGCTATGGCAATGGAAGCCGTGGGCCGTGCTGCCGGTGGCATCGTCAACGAAGTACGTCGCCAGTTCCGCGAAATGCCGGGCATCATGGACTACACCCAGAAGCCGGATTACTCCAGGGCAGTGGACATGCTCACCAAGTCGGCCATCAAGGAAATGGTGATTCCGTCACTATTGCCTGTACTGGTACCGGTAGTGGTTGGCCTGACACTGGGCAAGGAAGCGCTGGGCGGCCTGTTAATCGGCACCATCGTCACCGGTCTGTTTGTGGCGATTTCCATGACCACCGGTGGTGGCGCCTGGGACAATGCCAAAAAGTATATCGAGGACGGCAACTTCGGCGGCAAGGGCTCCGATGCTCATAAAGCTGCGGTAACCGGTGATACGGTGGGTGACCCGTACAAGGACACGGCGGGACCTGCGATCAATCCGTTGATCAAGATCATCAATATTGTTGCATTGATGATTGTGCCGCTGCTGTAGTTTTAACGGGTGTGACGCCCCCGGCTCTTCCAGGGCCGGGGGCGTTTTTGTTTCTGGTGGTTTTTATCGTCAGTGAGGCGGCCAAGAAGGTTCAGGCTGCGATTTGCCCGCTGCGCGGGTTCCCTGCGCTTCTCGACATTTTGCGCGCTCGCTAAACTCGCGGTACGCGCTGTGCGCGAACCGCTCAGACAACGCTCGCTTGATCGCAAAACGTCTGCGATGCTCGGCTGCATCGATGCCTGAACCTTCTTGGCCGCCTCGCTGACTGGATCTGTGCGAATTTCACGCTCACCGAATAGCAAAAGCCTGTACCGAACTTGAAGAGCATTTGATTAATTCATATACCGTCATTCTGGCGTATGCCAGAATCCATTGGTTTCAATGAGATGGATACCGGCATTCGCCGGAATGACGTAGGTAGCTATCAACAGCATGTGCCGGCCACACGGAATCTGCCACACACTGACTGGTTCGGGGCGGCGGGGGTGTACCCGGTGAGTCGGTGCAGCCGAGCATCGCAGCGAAACGCGGAAGAAGAGAGCCCTGTTTGAGCGGTTCGCGCACGGCGCGTACCGCGAGTTTGGGCAAACGCCGCGTTTTGCGAGAAGCACAGGGAACCTGCGTAGCGGGCAAACCGTCGAAACGGGTACACCCCCGCCGCCCCGAACCACACCACCTGAATAATTAAATCAGGCTTTCCTAATACAGATCCGCTATAATCACTGGCCTTTTTATGCTCTTGATGGGAGACTCCCATGAATCTTGATCGCGTCAGCTCCGGTACGGATCTGCCCAATGACATTAACGTCATTATCGAAATCCCGGCCCACGCCGATCCGGTGAAATATGAAGTCGATAAAGAAACCGGCGCCATGTTCGTCGATCGCTTCATGAACACCGCCATGCACTATCCGTGCAATTACGGCTACGTTCCCCACACGCTATCACCTGATGGCGACCCGGTTGATGTGCTTGTGCTCACGCCTGTGCCCCTGATCAGCGGTTCCGTGGTACGCTGCCGACCGGTCGGGGTGCTGAAAATGACCGATGAATCCGGGGACGATGCCAAGGTACTGGCCGTGCCAATCGACAAGCTGTGCAAGGAATACCGCCGGGTTCAGGACTTCCGTGACCTGCCGCCGAGCATTCTTGAGCAGGTAGCGCATTTCTTCGAACACTATAAGGACCTGGATGAAGGCAAGTGGGTTCGTGTTGACGGCTGGGCCGGTATCGACGAAGCTCGCAAGGAAATTCTCGACAGTGTCGAATTGTTCAAGAAAGCTCCCGAAAAACCCCATTTCTGAGTATCGCCATGAAGGTTTGCATCGTATCCGACAGTCACGACCATCGCTTGCTGCTGGCAGCCGCCGTTAGCGCGGCCAAAAACGCCGGTGCCGAGGCCGTGCTGCACTGTGGCGACGTGGTCGCACCTAGCACACTGGGCGTGCTGAAACCCTTCGGGTTGCCGATACACGTCATCCACGGCAATAACAGTGGTGACTTGTACATGATGGCGCGCATCGCCAGCCAGCCGGGCAATCTGATCACTTTTTACGGGCAGGATGCCGGCATCGAACTGGGCGGGCGCAAGATTTTTATGGTGCACTATCCGCATTATGCACGCGCCATGGCAACCACCGGTGACTGGGACCTGGTGTGCTGCGGACACGATCACGAAATACGGATAGAAACCGTAGCCAACATAAAAGGCGGCGAAACCCATATGGTCAACCCCGGCACAGTTGGCGGTGTTGCCGCACCGGCGACCTGGGTGATGGGCGACCTGGATACGATGACGTTCACGGCTCACGATGTAGAGATCGACACCACTGCGGATACACAGGCGGCTTCCTGATACCTGCCCGCCTAGCCCGGTGTATTGTGTTCGACCCAGCGACTGCCTTCTTTCAGTTGTTCTTTCTTCCAGAACGGCGCATGTGATTTAAGCGCTTCCATCAGCCAGCGACTGGCATCAAACGCTGCCTTGCGGTGTGCGGACCAGACGGCAACCAGCACAATCGGATCGGCTGGCCGCAACTCCCCGACACGATGCACGATCAGGGTATCGACCAGCTGCCAACGGTCAGCCGCTTCGGCACTGATTTTTTCCAGGTAACGCTCGGTCATACCGGGATAGTGTTCAAGGAACATGCCTTCGACCGCGTCACCTTCGTTGAAATCGCGCAGGGTGCCGACAAATACTGCGGTCGCACCAAAGTCTGCCGCACCACCTTTTAACCCGCCAATCTGCAAGGTTTGAATCTGCTGCCAGGGGTCGAATGGCTGGTCGGTTATGACAACGTTCACGAAGCGCCCCCGGTCACTGGCGGGAAAAAAGCGATTTCATCGCCATCGGCAACAGCAGACTCATAATCAACGTATTCCATATTCTGTGCGGCTAACACGTTGTCAGGCAAGGGTTCTTCCGGCAACACAAGACTCCACACCTCGCTTACCGTAATATTTCCGGGCACCGAAACTGTCATCACATCCATGCCATAACGCTCACGCAAACCGGCAAACAACCTGACTGTAATCTGCACTTTAATTCCATCCTGCGTTGCGGCATGCTCAGCGGCCACCTATAGTGACAGGTAACCACACGAAAAGATTCCGGGAAATCTACCGATACAAGTTTACCACGGACAACGTGGGCAGATGTGGAATGGCGAACAGGCAGGTATGGGCAAACTTACTCACTTCAATGCAGCCGGTGAAGCGCACATGGTCGATGTCGGCGACAAGGCTGTATCGAGTCGCTGCGCTACTGCCGATGGCTGGATCGCCATGCTTCCCGCTACGCTGCAGCACATCCGTCATGGCGATAACAGGAAAGGCGATGTTCTTGGCGTGGCGCGCATCGCCGGCATCATGGCCGCCAAGAAAACCGCCGACCTGATACCACTGTGTCACCCACTCGCCTTGACACGCGTAGAGCTGGAATTTGAAACCCGTGACGAACCGGCCTCGGTTTACTGCCGCGCCACGGTGGAAACACGCGGGCAGACAGGCGTTGAAATGGAGGCACTGACCGCCGTACAGATTGCCTTGTTAACGGTTTACGATATGTGCAAGGCCGTTGATCGCGGCATGATTTTGCACGAGGTGCGTCTACTGGAGAAGCAGGGCGGAAAATCAGGTCATTGGCAACGCACTGAACTCTGACAACCCGTGCGTCGTATAAATATAAAAATGCAGCAAATGGAAGCGATATGACAGCACCAATAAGGATGTTACTTGTCGAAGACAACGACGATGATGCCCAGCTATTACTGGTCAGACTCAGGCGTGCCGGGTATACGCCAGACTACATACGCGTCGATAATGCCGACTCACTGAAACAGGCACTGCAGGATCACGACTGGCAAATTGTCGTATCGGATTATGCCATGCCGGGTTTTAGTGGCCTTGAGGCATTGCGCATCCTGCGTGAACATAACAGAAATACCCCGTTCATCCTGGTGTCCGGCACTGTTGGTGAGGAAATCGCCGTTGAAGCCATGCGCTTAGGCGCAAATGACTACATCATGAAAGACAATCTTACACGGCTGGTGCCCGCTATCGACCGTGAATTGCGCGATGTCCGTGACAGGTCTGACCGCAAGCGCGCCGAGGAAGCACTGTACCAGGAGCGTGAACGCGCACTGGTTACCCTGCACTCCATTGGCGATGGCGTCATTACCACCGATGCAGACGGGCGTGTCGACTACATGAACCCGGTTGCAGAACGCGTCACTGGCTGGAGCAGCAACGAAGCCCAGGGCCACCCGCTTATGGAAGTGCTGCCACTGACCAACGAAGCCACACGTATCTCAATAGAAAGTCCCGCCTCCATCAGCTTGCGCACCAGGCAGGTCGTCAGCCTCAGCGAACAATGTCTGCTGGTCAATCGTGATGGGCAGGAATTTCATATCGAAGATTCTGCCGCCCCGATTTTCGACCGGGATAACCGTGTCATCGGCGTGGTACTGGTATTCCACGACGTGACTCGCGAACGACGTATGGCACGGCAGATGACCTGGGAGGCGACCCATGACAGCCTGACCGGACTGGTCAACCGACGTGAATTTGCCGAACGACTGAACAACCTGCTCGCATCGAGTGAACAGGAGCACGCCCTGCTGTACCTCGATCTTGACCAGTTCAAGGTAATCAACGACACCTGCGGTCATGATGCCGGCGATGAACTGCTGAGGCAGCTCAGTCGCCTGTTGCTGCAGAATGTACCCACCAACTCCTCGCTGGCGAGGCTGGGCGGTGACGAATTCGGGGTGCTGCTTGAAAATGTCTCCATGGAGCAGGCAAGGGAAGTTGCCAACCAATTGCTGACAACCTTCAGTCATTTCACCTACCAGTGGGAAGAACGACGGTTTGATATCGGGGTCAGTATCGGCATGGTGCCCATCCAGCGTGATACCCGCAATGCCTCACTGATACTCAGCGCGGCTGATGTGGCCTGCTACGTTGCCAAGGAGTCCGGCAGAAACCGCATTCACGTCTATGAAGAAAGCGACATCGACCTTGGTCAACGACACAACGAAATGCACTGGGTATCCCGTATCACCGAGGCACTGGAGGAAGACCGCTTCGTACTTTACCGGCAGGAAATCACCTCGCTGGATGAAATGGAAACAACACCGCACTACGAATTACTGGTACGCATGCGTTCCGTGGACGGCACCATTATCCCACCCGGCAATTTTATCCCTGCTGCAGAACGCTACAACCTGATGAATAGCCTTGACCGGTGGGTCATCGACAAGGCTTTCCAGCAGCTGAAATTATTTCAGCAGCAAGGTGACGAGGGCATTTACTCGATTAACCTGTCCGGAAATTCACTCAACGACGAAAACTTTTCCGAATACATCGTACAGAAGATCCGTGAATACCGGATTCGTACCGAACTTCTGTGTTTCGAGGTGACGGAAACGGCCGCAGTCTTCAACCTGGCCAGGGCCAGCCACATTATCAAGACCCTGAAAAAACTTGGCTGCAGGTTCTCTCTCGACGATTTTGGCAGTGGACTCAGTTCTTTCGGTTACCTGAAAAACCTGCCGGTGGACTTTCTTAAAATTGATGGCAGCTTTGTGAAAGATATGGATACCAACCCGATGAATCGTGCAATCGTCGAGGCAATACACCAGGTCGGACATGCGCTGAGCATTCGCACCATTGCCGAATTTGTCGAGAACGAGGCTATTGTGAGGCAGCTACGAGACATCGGGGTGGACTATGCACAGGGTTACTATTTCAGTCGGCCAGAACCGCTGGTCGATGACAACAACGTTGTCCCGATCGGGAAAAGCTCTTTATCTTCAAATAATTAACTAGCAGTGAATACCACCACACCTGGCACTGAAACAACCTTGCAGTACCCCGGGCGCTACAAAAACGCTATACTTTGACGCATGCAATGGATCACTCTCGTTCCGGAAGATGCAGGCGTACAACGCCTCAAGGCCGATAACAGGCGCCCCGTCATTACTCGTAATGTCGACGCCGTTTCGCCCTACCCGTCTGCACATGCCCTGCGTATCGGCGAAGGCAACCGCCGCGAATCTGCGCCGCATGGGGAACGCCGTGCCGATGAGCGTCGTGCAGGCGCCGAGCGACGCAAACAACAGGTTCCGGTTTTGCTCGACACACGCAGCAAACACGACCGGCGCGCCATCGACAATCGTCGCACGATTGATGCCACCGACAATAATTCCGATCAGCGTCCCCGGCGCGTACGCCTGAATCTTTATGCCTGACCGGGATGGCTCACCCGCACAGCCGCCCGCCATTAATTCACCCTGCATTCGCAACTGCTGTCTCGATGAAGATGATATCTGCCTGGGTTGTTACCGCAGCCTGACGGAAATCTGCGCCTGGGGTGAAGCCGACGATGCACAACGTCTGAAAATTCTGCACAATGCCACACAACGCAAACAACAACGCGGTCACAACTCGCCGGGAAATACCTGATGGACAGTAACCTGAACTCAAGCCTGCTCGATTTCATCCAGCGCTCACCGACCCCTTTCCACGCCACAGACAATCTGCGCTCACCACTCCTGGATGCCGGTT
The DNA here is from genome assembly GCF_004339085.1 of Thiogranum longum. NCBI lineage: Bacteria > Pseudomonadati > Pseudomonadota > Gammaproteobacteria > Chromatiales > Ectothiorhodospiraceae > Thiogranum > Thiogranum longum. The sequence goes on from NZ_SMFX01000001.1 coordinate 2,765,936, forward strand.
TTGAAGAACTGCACGAAGCCGAGCGCTGGCAAACCGTTACGGGAGGACGCTACTTTGTTACCCGCAACGGGTCCTCTCTTGTTGCCTTTACACTGGGCGAACAACCCCCATCGGAACATGGCTTCCGCATGGCAGGCGCACATACGGACAGCCCCTGCCTGCACATCAAGCCACAACCCGTGACAGTGCAGCAGGGTTACTACCAGCTGGGTGTTGAAGTATACGGCGGCGCATTGCTCAACCCCTGGTTTGACCGCGACCTGTCTATTGCCGGCCGGGTAAGCTACCAGGATTCCAGCAAAAAACTGGGACATGTACTTGTTGACTTTAAACAGGCCGTCGCCAGCATACCCAGCCTGGCCATACACCTTGATCGGGATGCCAATAAATCACGCAGCATTAATGCACAAAAGCACCTGCCGCCGATCCTGATGCAAACTGATGAGGAGGGCTCCCCGCCAGGTTTCAGGAAACTGCTGCGTGACACGGTTCGCAAGCAACACCCCCGGCTGGATATCGAAGAGGTCCTTGAATTCGAGCTGTCACTCTACGACTGTCAGCCTCCCGCACAAATCGGGCTCAACGGAGACTTTCTTGCTGCAGCACGACTGGACAACCTGCTCAGTTGCTATATCGGACTGCGGGCGTTGCTCGACAGTGACAACAGCCGCTCAAAGCTGCTGGTTTGCAATGACCATGAAGAGGTTGGCAGCACTTCGGCCTGCGGTGCAGACGGCCCGTTCCTGAAGTCGGTTTTACAACGCCTGTGTAGCGACAGCGAATCAATGGCGCGTTGCATTGACCGTTCATGGATGGTTTCTGTCGATAACGCACACGGCATTCACCCGAACTACGCCGACAAACACGATGGTAACCATGGTCCATTGCTGAACCACGGCCCGGTCATTAAAACCAATGCCAGTCAGCGGTACGCCACCAACAGTGAAACGGCAGCACTGTTTCGCCTGCTGTGCGAACGCGCAGGTGTACCCGTCCAGTCTTTCGTGGTACGCAGTGACATGGCCTGTGGCAGCACCATCGGACCTGTAACCGCCAGCAATATCGGTGTTCGCACACTGGATGCAGGTGTTCCGACCTTTGCCATGCACTCCATTCGCGAACTGGCCGGCAGCCAGGATACAGAGTACCTGTACAAGGCACTAAAGGAATTTTTTGTCTACTAAAAAACACCCGTCATCGAGACCCGGGAGACAGTGATGTCAAGACAGAAACGCGTACTGGTTGTTGACGACTCAAAATCTGCCCGGCTGGTGCTACGCCGCATGCTGGAAAAGCACGGACTGATCGTCGACACCGCCGAGTCAGCTACCGAGGCACTGGAATACCTTATCGTTAATCGCCCGGATGCCATTTTCATGGACCACATGATGCCCGGCATGGACGGATTCGAGGCGGTACGTGCCATAAAGGGAAACCCGCAGACAGCCACCATCCCGGTGATGATGTATACCTCGAAAGGCGGTGACCTGTACCTTGGCCAGGCACGCGCACTGGGTGCTGTAGGTGTACTGCCAAAAACTGTGGCTCCTGCCGAACTGTATGAATCACTGAAACGCATCGGCCTGGTCGATGAGCGGCGTAACATTGAAGATGCAGATGAAGCAGACGGTGAATATGCCTCCGAACGCCTGGACGACCTGCGTTCACGAGACTTCCTGGATATTCCGGTTGTAACGGCTACAGCCGGTGACAAACAGACAGATGAAGATGCCCCCGTACCGATACAGCTGCGTCGAATGCTGGACGAGCAGCGCGTGGAAATCCGCAAGGATCTGCTACTTGGTCTGGATACGATTGCAAGGCAGAGTCGTGAAAAAATTGATCGCTTGCTGGATGAGAAGATCGATGCCCTTCGACAGGCATTACCGGTCCCTGTACAGCCATCTATTTTCCCAACTGTGTTGCTGGCGATCCTGTTATTTCTTTCACTGGCCTGGAATTTTTCCTCCCGTCAGTCCACCCCGGGGACGCAACAGCACAAAACAATGGAGCTTGCTGCGGCCAGCACAACGCAGAACCCTGCCGTAACCCCGGCGGATACAAAACGCACCAGCACCCCGGGGAAACCGGCAGACAACACCGGCCCTGCCAATGCGTTATGGCACAGCGTAGGCTGGGCACTCAACCAGGACATGAATTACAGCTGGGATGAAATTGCGCTCGACGGGGCGCGCATGCAAACCATTGCACAATTGCTTTATCAACTCGCCAATTCCGGTTTCGCGGGCAAGTTGATTCTGGAAACACACGTAGGAGAATTCTGCCTGCAAGGCAGTCAGGAAAAGGGCTTTGAACCCGCTCCGGATGATATGCCACTGGACAAGTGCAGTGCCATTATGAACCCGGTGCAGCCTACCAATTCACCATCGACACACCAGTCACTGGCATTTGCGAACCTGATTTCCAGCTCACCCTGGCTACAGGATGGCGCAATCGAAGTGGAGATAGTTGCCGCCCCGCGCAATGAGCCACTGGTTCCCTACCCGCCACGGGAACCGACCACTACAGCGGCTGAATGGAATCGTGCTGCCGCTGCCAACAACCGGGTTCTGGTACGGCTGGTTCCTGAATAGCACAAAGGCTCACAGACTCGTCATTCCGGCGCATGCCGGAATCCAGAAGCTTGTCCGCCACGCACTGGATTCCGGGTCTCCACTGCGCTACGCCCGGAATGACGAACCGGGATTCAGCCAGCCTGGCTTACGCCTTCTTGTATATCTCCGCACCGCCCTTCACGAACTCGACGGATTTTTCCTGCATACCCTGTTTAAGGGCATCGTCTGCCGACATACCGTGTTCACGCGCATACTCGCGAACATCCTGGGTAATCTTCATGGAGCAGAAATGTGGCCCGCACATGGAACAGAAGTGCGCCACCTTGGCGGAATCCTTGGGCAGGGTTTCGTCGTGGTATTCACGCGCACGTTCCGGGTCGAGCGCAAGATTGAACTGGTCTTCCCAGCGAAACTCGAAACGTGCCTTGGACATGGCATTGTCACGCACCTGCGCACCGGGGTGACCCTTGGCCAGGTCCGCGGCATGTGCGGCAATCTTGTAGGTGATAATACCCACGCGAACGTCTTCCTTGTTCGGCAGCCCCAGATGCTCCTTGGGTGTGACGTAACACAGCATCGCCGTACCATACCAGCCGATCTGCGCAGCACCTATAGCTGAAGTAATGTGATCATAGGCCGGCGCAATATCTGTCGTCAGCGGCCCCAGTGTGTAGAACGGCGCCTCGTAGCAATCACGCAGTTCCTTGTCCATGTTCTCCTTGATAAGGTGCATCGGAACATGACCCGGCCCTTCGATCATCACCTGTACATCGTGCTCCCAGGCAATTTTTGTCAACTCACCCAGCGTCTCCAGTTCACCGAACTGGGCAGCATCGTTGGCATCGGCCAGTGAACCCGGGCGCAGACCATCACCCAGCGAGAAGGACACATCGTAGGCCTTCATGATTTCGCAGATTTCAGAGAAACGGGTATACAGGAAACTTTCTTCGTGGTGCGCCAGGCACCATTTCGCCATGATCGAGCCACCGCGCGACACAATGCCTGTCACACGATCCGCTGTCAGCGGCACATATTTCAACCGCACACCGGCATGGATTGTAAAGTAGTCCACACCCTGCTCGGCCTGTTCGATGAGGGTGTCGCGGAACAGTTCCCAGGTCAGGTCTTCAGCCTTGCCGTCGACTTTTTCCAGCGCCTGGTAGATCGGTACTGTGCCAACCGGTACGGGTGAGTTGCGCAGGATCCATTCACGCGTTTCGTGGATGTTCTTGCCGGTAGACAGGTCCATCACCGTATCGCCACCCCAGCGCGTCGACCAGACCATCTTCTCCACTTCTTCGGCAATCGATGAGGTCACGGCAGAGTTACCGATATTGGTGTTGACCTTCACCAGGAAGTTGCGGCCGATAATCATCGGCTCCAGTTCCGGGTGGTTGATGTTGGCAGGGATGATAGCGCGGCCACGGGCAATTTCGTCGCGCACAAATTCAGGCGTTACACGCTCCGGCACACTGGCACCGAAACTCTGACCCTTGTGCTGGCGAAGCAGGCCACTGTCCTTAAGCCTTTCCAGCCGCAGGTTCTCGCGGATGGCCACATACTCCATCTCCGGGGTAATAATGCCCTTACGCGCGTAGTGCATTTGCGACACGTTGGCGCCGGCTTTGGCGCGTCGTGGCTTGCTGATATGCTCGAAGCGCAGTTTGGCCAGTTCCGGGTCGCTGCTGCGCAGGCGTCCGAATTCAGAACTTGGCCCCTCCAGGCACTCACTATCGCTACGCTCCTCGATCCAGCCGGCGCGCAATGCAGGCAGGCCTTCCAGCAGGTTAATGGTTATGTCCGGGTCAGTGTAGGGACCGGAGGTGTCGTACACGGTAATCGGCGGATTACCCTCGGCACCAAAGCTGGCGGCCGTCTCGGCCTGCTCGATCTCGCGCATACCGACACGAATGTCCGGGCGCGAACCTTGTGCGTATATTTTTCGTGAACCGGGAAACGGCCGGGTGACTTCCCCGGAAAGTTCGGTGGTTTTCTGGACAAATTCTTCCGGAATGGCGCTCATGGACGTCCCCCTCTCTCGGGTGGTGGTAGGTAGCGGGGAAAGGCTGATTGCAGAATTCAGCTTCCCTGCGCTGGTATTAACCGGTTCAGGTTCGAAGGGTGTTTCTCAGCCCCGTTGACACAGGAGCACCCCTAGCTGCGCGAACAAAGTAGCTAAAGGGTGGAAGTATTGCAAGCGCACCCTCACGCCAGTACCCTTTGTGCGCCGACGGAGGAAATAACCCTGATGAATGCACTGAATCTGGAAGAAGCCCGCTTCAATATGATCGAACAGCAGATCCGTCCCTGGGATGTGCTTGATGATCAGGTACTTGAAACACTCGCCACTACACCGCGCGAGAATTTCGTGCCGCAGCGTTATCACGCGCTGGCCTTCTCCGATATCAGCATACCGCTGGCGCACGACCAGGTGATGATGCCGCCCAAGCTGGAAGGCCGGCTGCTTCAAAGCCTGCTGCTGAAACCCACCGACAGCGTGCTGGAGATCGGTACCGGCAGCGGTTACCTCACCGCCTGCCTGGCAAAGCTGGCCGGCAGCGTGCATTCGGTCGACATTTTTGCCGACTTCATCGAACAAGCCGGTAGCAAACTCGAGCAGCACGGCATTAACCACGCCACGTTCGAGAACACCGATGCCGCCAGCGGGCTGGATACACCACAGCGCTTTGATGCCATTGCCGTGACCGGTTCTTTACCGATACTGCATCACGGCTTTCACGAACTGCTGACCCCGGGTGGCCGTCTGTTCGTCATTGTCGGCAAGCCGCCGATCATGCAGGCGCTGCTCATCACCCGCACCGGTGAGCAGGAATGGAACGAGGAAAGCCTGTTCGAGATTTCCCTTCCGCCACTGATCAACGCCCCGCAACCCGAGGCGTTCAGGTTCTGAACATGCGCGAGTTCAGCGCCGGTGAACTGAGTGCCTATCTGTGCAATGCGGACTGCAAACCGCTGCTACTCGACGTGCGTGAACCCTGGGAATTCGACAAGGTCAGCATCGAGGGCTCGACCCTGGTGCCCATGCGCCAGATCGGCGAACACATTCATATGTTAAACAGCGATGACGAAATTGTCGTCATCTGTCATCACGGTATCCGCAGTCGTGTGGTATGCCGTTTCCTGGAAAGTGAAGGTTTCAGCAATGTCATCAACCTGTCCGGCGGTATCGCTGCCTGGGCAAAAGATGTCGATTGCCAGATGCCTACCTACTGAGTGCCAATGAAAATACTATTGCTATCTGTGTTTCTACTGCTGACAAGCCGTTTTGCCAGCGCCGCCGACTTGATAACTGTCTATGAGGTTGCCGCGCGCAATAACCCCACACTGTCGGCTGCCGCCGCAAGCCTGGATGCCAGCAGGGAAAGTCATCCACAGGCCTTCGCAGGGCTGTTGCCAAACCTGAACGCGGGCGCCTCAATGAGCCGTTCACGCTTCAAGAACACTGACCCTTCGCAGGATGCCACTTACAGCACTGACAAACAGGCCAGCATCAACCTGGTCCAGCCGCTGTTTCGCTACGACCGCTGGATTGCACTGAAACAGGCTGACAGCACCATCGCCGCTGCAGAAGCCGACTATGCTGCGGCACAGCAGACGTTGATGGTCGATGTGGCGGAACGCTACTTTGCCGTTCTCGACGCACAGGACAACCTGGAATTTGCCCAGGCGGAGAAAAGCGCCATAGGCCGCCAGCTGGATCAGGCAAAACAGCGCTTTGATGTGGGACTGATTGCCATTACCGACGTCAAGGCCGCACAGGCGCGCTACGACATTGCCGTCAGCCAGGAAATTCGCGCTGTCAGCGAACTGGAAGGCAGCCGTGATGCCCTGCGCGAACTGACCGGGGAATACTTCGACAAGCTTGACCTGCTGCGCGAGGACCTGAAACTGGTTCGCCCCGATCCCGATTCACCGGAACACTGGATCGCCCAGGCAAAACAGCAGAACCTGCAGGTCCTGTCGGCAGAAGCTGCCAGTGAAGCCGCCAGACAGGAAATGCGTCGCCAGCGCGCCGGACATTTGCCGACACTCGACCTTAACGCCAGTGCGAGCTACCAGGATGTTAACTTTGGTGGTATCGCACCCATCAAGCGGCAGGACAGCGAAATCGGCGTCCAACTCAACATACCACTCTACCAGGGTGGCTCGGTCAGCTCGCGCACCCGCCAGGCACGCAGCCAGTTCGAAGAAGCCACCCAGCGCCTGCAGGAAGCGGTACGCGCTGCCGAGCTGGCCACACGTAATGCCTGGCGCGGCATCCGCACCGACATCGCCCAGGTGCGGGCACTGGGTGAATCACTGGAGTCCACCCGTGTCGCGGTCGAAGCGGAAGAGGCCGGTTTCGAAGTCGGAACCCGTACCATCGTCGATGTGCTGAACGCGCAGCGTGAACACTACCTGGCACGACTCAACTATGCGCGCGCACGTTCACAGTATGTGGTGGACCAGCTGCGCCTGAAACGCGCAACCGGTATCCTGGCACGTGACGACCTGGTCGAAGTCAATCGCACGCTCACGCCTGCTTCCGAGTGACAGACCAGGAAAAACTACACTTTATTTCCGCTGCATTGTCGTCATTGCGAGCGCAGCGCGGCAATCTGTTTGACCTGGCACCAGACTGACGGAGATTGCCACGCTGCGCTCGCAATGACGGCTTGGTGTAAAGCGACGAATCAGTTTGTCGAGTCGGCGTCTGCCTCCAGCAAGGCCATCACTCGCGCCAGTGCGCCACGATTCCTGTCCAGCACCTGACGACCTGCCGTCAGTTGATGCTGGCGCAATTCACTGTCACCGAGCACTTTCTCCAGCTCACCGGCCAGCGCGCCTTTTCCCTCTATCCGGGTTACGGCACCGGCCATTTCCAGCTGCCGGTAAATATCCGCAAAGTTGCCGGTGTGGCTGCCGGTAATCACAGCGCAATTTGCCTGCAGCGCTTCCAGCGGGTTATGTCCGCCGTGCGCTACCAGGCTGCCACCTGTAAAGGCCACCGGCGCCAGTCCATAGAGATACGTCAACTCACCCAGTACATCCACCACCACGACCTGGCTTGCATTCAGCGCCTGATCCGGTTCACAACCCGCCGCCTGTGCATCACCTTCCAGACCGGAGTACAACACCCCGGCCAGACCCGCGCGCTGGCAAAGGCCGGCCACTTCGGCAGCCCGAACGGGATGGCGCGGTACCAGCAACAGCACGCTTTCCGGGTAGCGCTCCAGTAACTGCTCATGCGCCACGAGCGCCATGCTTTCCTCTCCGGCGTGTGTACTGGCGGCAACCCAGACCGGTTCGCGCCCGTTAAAACGCTGGCGCAAACACGCCAGCCGCTGCTCATAGTCAGCCGGCAGATCGATTTCGTATTTCAGGTTTCCGGCCTGGATCACCTTTTGCGCGGCCATACCGATTTGTACAAACCGTTCGGCATCGGTTTCGCTCTGTGCCGCAACGCCTGTCACGCAGGCCAGTGTTTCCCTCACCAGCGAGGGCACGCGACGATAGCCCCGCAGTGAATGATCCGAAAGCCTGGCATTGACCAGGTAGAGCGGAATGTTACGCCGCTTCAAGGCACGAAAAAGATTTGGCCAGAGCTCGGTTTCCATAACGATGGCTTTTACCGGCCTGACGTGTGCCAGAAACCGCCGGACCGCAAACGGCAAGTCCCAGGGCAGGTATGCATAGCTGACACGTTCGCCGAACAACCGCTTTGCCATTTCACGCCCGGTCGGGGTTGTGGTCGTTATCAGCAACGGCGTTTGTGGATCAGACTGCAGCAGAGCCTCTATGAGTGGTGCAGCGGCGCGCACCTCGCCCACTGACACGGCATGCAACCAGGTTACAGGCACATTCCCGGCTGGCTTGCTGATGTAGCCCAGACGTTCTTGCCAGTGTCGCCGGCTGCCCGGCCGAGAAAAACCACGCCAGCCTGCGCGCAAAAGAACCCACGGCAAGGCAAGATATAAAAGAAAGGTATAAAGGCGCAGCACGCTGCGATCATAACAGCCGCCCGCTTTGTTACAATGGCCGTCGTGCCAACACCACCATCAAGTTTCTCCCTTCGCTACCTTGCGCCACGTTTCTGGCCGACCTGGCTTATGTTCGGGTTACTGCGCCTCGTTATCCTCCTGCCCTATCGCTGGCAGATGCGTATTGGCCGCCTGATCGGCCGGCTGGCGCGACACCTGGCCCGGCAACGCCGGCACATCGCCGACGTCAACCTGGCATTATGTTTTCCGGAAAAAACGCCACTGCAACGCAACGCCCTGCTGAAGGCGCACTTTGAGTCACTGGGTTGCGGCATTGTAGAAACCGCGCTGTGCTGGTGGGGGCGTGAAAAACCACTGCGAGACATTACCCGCCTGGTTGGCCTGCAACACCTCGCAGCGGCGCGCGCACAAGGCCGGGGGGTTATCCTGCTCAGCGCGCATTTCACTACACTGGAACTGGGCGGGCGGCTGCTCGCCCTGCACACGCCGTTTCATGTGCTGTATCGTCAACACAAGAATCCCTTGTTTGAATCCGTGATGCGCACGTCACGCGAACGTCGTTTCGACAAAGCCATTGCCCGCGATGACATGCGCGGACTGCTGGCCAGCCTGAAAGCCGGCATGCCGGTCTGGTATGCACCCGACCAGAACCACGGTGGCAACCAGTCTGTATTTGCACCTTTTTTCGGCGTACAGGCCTCGACGCTCGCCACCTTGTCGCGTATTGCAGAAATCAGCGGTGCAGCGATTGTGCCTTTTTACCCGTCACGTCTGCCGGACGATAGCGGCTACCTGCTTACCCTGTGCCCGGCGCTGGAAGCTTTTCCATCCACTGACAACGTACAGGACGCCACGCGCCTGAATGCCCTGCTGGAAAGCGTTATACGTGAAATGCCTGAACAGTACCTGTGGGTGCACCGGCGCTTCAAAACACGGCCGGCAGGAGAATCCTATCCCTATTCCTGACATATCCCGGCGCATAACAACAACCGACCCCTCGTCATTGCGAGCGCAGCGCGGCAATCTCCTTCAGACTGGCACCAGTCTCAAAAAGATTGCCGCGCTGCGCTCGCAATGACGAGGTACTATATTTGCAATGACGGGGGACTACATTTGCAATGACGGTGGAGTGAGGGAAAGACAGCGGGAATCAGTTTACCGACCATCCCAGCCTGCACACCAGGTCCTTTCCCAACTGACTATCAGGCAAGTGCTCCGGCCTATAACGACGCTCATCGAATAACTCTGGCCTCTCCACCAGTTCGGCAAGCGAAAGCCGGCACAAACGTCCGGCGTCAACATAGTTCAACAGCGCCTGTTCATAACGATTGTCCGGCAGGGCGTGTTCGGGACGAAGGCTGTACACGGGGCGCTGCGCAGACATGGCCTCGGTTAACATGGTCATGCTGTCTTCAGTGACAAACACCTGGTCTGATGCGCCAAGACAGGCCTGTGCCTGAAATTTTTCACCACTCTCACTCCAGCAGGCCCGCGCAAGACAGTCTGTATTGATATAACGTCTGAGCATTTGCTCCCCGACTGCACCGGTCCGTCGTGATGTGGCAAGCAGCCAGCGAATTCCATGCCTGTCTGCCAGCCTATTCATGATGCGCGCGATGTACATCCAGTCGCGCTGTCGGTACCCGTAACCCGCCCCCTTGCCACCCAGCAACATCAGCCAGTAGCGCCGCCCGTCACCCGCCAGTTCCTTGCGCAGGCACTCACCCTGTTCGGCGACCGACTTCAGGTCAATCGTCGTTGGCAGCAGCGGGACAACAAGATTGTTGTTTGCCCCGGGGACAGGCTCGAGCGTCATCACCACACTGAACTGGCGAGCCTGCAAACGGCGCAGGGTGCCGGCAAAGATATTTTTTGCGCCGCTTCGCCTTGCCAGCCAGGCATTGGCGAAAGACGTCTTGCCGCCGGCAGAAACTATCAGATCGCATTGTCCTTCCGGCAAGCTGTTCATACGATAGAACAGTTTCAGCAGTCCGGGCGGGAGCGGGCCATGCGTGTGGTTCAACAGATAGCGTAATGCGTTCCGCGCCAGACCCATGCGCATTTTGAGCTCAACCACCTGTACGTCCAGCGGCATAACCTCGGCAAGCGCATGCACTATCCCCTGCGAGCGACTGTCATGGCCCGGCTGACCGTCGGACAACAACCAGACGCGCTTGCGCTCAGACACCACGCCGGCCCGTTCGCATCCGCTGGCGAAAGGCCAGCATGCTATCCCGACCACTGATCTTGATTCGTGCCAGTTCCAGCGGCTCCCAGCTTGCCGGGTCATCGGCAGCCTCACGCACCGTGACCGCATTGTCATAGCCCGCCTCTTTTACCAACGCGACCTGCCCGGGTCGATATAAACCGAAGGGATAGGCAAAACTGCGCACCGGCACGGCAAAGCGCTGCTCCAGTTGATGCTTCGATTCTGTCAGCTCGCGCTGCAAGGCTGCATCGTCCAGATTGAGAAAGTTGGCGTGCGTCAGCGTGTGTGCGCCCAGCTCGAAATACCCCGAAGCAAGCAGCGCCTCGACCTGCTCGTCGCTTAACTTCGGAACAGCTTTTAATTCATCCCCGTCGTGGTGCGCCTTACGCGACCTCGACCAGTCACGGTCATGCCGGTCGATGACCAGGTAGAGGGTTGCCTTGTAGCCATAGCGTTGCAGTAACGGCAATGCCTGAGTGGCGTTGTCGGCATATCCATCATCGAACGTAATCGCAACAGCTTTGTCAGGCAGATCAGCGCCGCGATCCACCAGCTCGCTTACGGTAAAACCTTGCCAGCCATTGTCCCTGAGCCAGCGCAGCTGCTGCTCGAACCTCGATGGCGAAACACGCAGACCGTTGAAGCGTGCCCCGGCCACCGGGTCGGTTATCATGTGGTACATCAGAATCCGCGGGTAATGTGTGTCTACCGTCGGGCGCCACCACGCATAACGCCAGGAGAACCAGGCCGCGATCAGAACCGGTATACTCCAAAGCGCAATGACCACTAAGGCGCGACCTCGCGGTATACCGCCAGCGTACTGTCCACCATATCCTGAACACTGGTGAAGGCTGCCGGGTCAACCTGTTGTGGCTGCTCCAGCAACTTTCGCGTGGTGGCAGTCAATGCCTTTACATCACCGGCGGGTACCCGTCCATACGGGTAGACGCGGGCCAGGGTTTCGCCGACGCCACCGTGGTCATAACCTGCCACCGGCACACCAAGACTCAGCGCCTCACACACGGTACGACCGAATGATTCCGGTTTACGCGACAGCGAGTACACCAGGTTCGACATCGACAACACATCGCGTAAATCCATCCGGTGACCGGTAAAAGTCACCCGCCCGTCCAGGCCGAGTTTTTTTACCGTGTGCTGCAACTCGTCAGCATAGGCCCTGTGACGCGGGTCTTCCCCGCCGACAATCAAACCATAAACCGGCAGACCGTCTTGTACGAGACTGGCCAGCATGTGCAGGAAGTCGGCATGTCCTTTCAGCCGCGTGATACGTCCCGGCAACGTCAACACCTGGCGTTCCAGCAAGAAGGGATAATCCTGGTACCAGCGGTTGATCCATGAATCGCCCGGGCGAAATCCAAACGGGTAAACATCGGGATCGATCCCGCGCGCTATCACGCGAATGTGCGAAGCGTCTGTTTTCGGGTAGTTATCGAGAATATAGCGACGTGCAGACTCCGACACAGCTATCACCCGCTCGCCCTTTGTCATGATGCGGCTGTAGCGTCCAATAGAATACAAACCGTGCACCGTGGTCACAAAACCTGGCCGCTGCTCCGGTGGCATACCACGCCAGGCCAGCCAGGCCAGCCAGGCCGGCAAACGTGAACGTGCATGCACAATGTCGATTTTTTCTTCCACCATCAAGCGGCGCAGGCGGGATACCAGCCGCAGACTCCACACCGACTTGTGACCGACCGGCAAGCGTATGTGTTCACTGCCCTGTCCGGTCAGACGGCTGACCAGCTGACCACCATCGGATACCACCATGGAACGATGACCTGCTTTCACCAGACCACGGGCGATTTCCAGCGTGCCACGTTCGACACCGCCGGATTCCAGCGCCGGTAACAATTGCAGAATTGTCAGTTTCCGTTCAGCCATTGTTCCACGATCCATTTTGCACTGCGTCCCGCCTCGTCGAGTGGCGGGGCGGCGGGAGGCGTTTGCCAGTCGCCGGGCGCAGCCACCCAGCCACGCGCCACCAGCCTGTCGACACCGGCTGTTATACGGTTACCGGCACGCCGCGTAACGGACAGCAATCCGGTCGGCGCGCCGGCGGTGAGCGCTTCATAAATCATCGATACACTGTCTTCGCTCACTCGCACCTCGGCGGCAGTTGCCAATGCTTCTGCTACAGGGTTATGCGACTCGCCCGGCGACAATAACGTCAGCCCTGCTCTTTCTCCCAGCAAGGCCGTGAACGACCGGGGGGTACGACGTGACACCAGTACGCGCCATTCCAGCTTTGGTCGCGCCACCAGCAGCGTATCGATCTGCGCCAGTACTTCACTGTCTTGCCAGCGGTAGTGCGGTGATGGGCCACCAATCAATATCAAACCCTGATCAGGTGATCTGTTCTGCGAACGGATCTGCGTATTCAGCACACCACTTGTCACCTGCACATTGGTGGCTGCAACGGGTTGGTCGTGTTCGGGAATCAGGCACAGGTCAAACAGTGCGCCAGGTAAACCGGGGCGCATCAGCACCACTGCACGACCACCAAATGCACGGCGCGCCGCCAACAGGTGCCAGTGGGTCGCATGGCCGGCACCAATCAAAAGATCAGGCCGGGGCAATTCATAACCGGCATTGTAACGTCCCGTCAGCCAGGCACCCAACGCTGCTGCCCGCCGCTCGGCCTTCAGCTCATAAACATCGATCTCACAGCGCGCCTGTAATGCCTGTACCAGCCCTGCACTCTGTGCATCATGGCCTGGCTTGCCGTCACTGAACCGCCACAGGACGAACGGTTCGCTGGCACAGCGTTGCACGGGATATTACGACCGTCAGCGGCCGCTCAGTCCTTGAGAATGTAGTCAGCGCCACAGTAAGGGCACTTTGCCCTGCCGGTGGCTTCGATGGGCAGGTATACGCGCGGGTGCGAGTTCCACAGGGTCATGCCATCCATGGGACAGTGCAACGGCAAATCATCACGCGTGACCTCGTAGCAGTTCTCGGCATTGGCTTCTATATAGCGCTTGCTGCCTTCGGCATCCGCCGCGGTATTGGGACTGGGCATATTTTTATCCTCCGTTTATCCGACCAGCGACAGCCACTCGGGGTAATCCTCACGACGGCCGTGCACCTGGTCGAAATACAGGGTCTGCAGTGTTTCGGTAATCGGGCCGCGACCACCGTTACCGATGGTGCGGTTATCCACTTCACGGATTGGCGTCACTTCGGCGGCCGTACCGGTAAAGAAAGCCTCATCCGCCACATAGACCTCATCACGTGTAATGCGTTTCTCGCGGATCTCCAACCCCTGCTCCTGAGCCAGCGTCATAATGGTTTCGCGGGTGATGCCTTCCAGCGCGGAAGTCAGGTCAGGGGTATACAACACGCCATTACGCACAATAAAGATATTCTCGCCACTACCTTCCGCCACATAGCCTTCGGCATCCAGCAGCATGGCCTCGTCGTAACCGCAGGTCAGCGCTTCCTGCAAGGCCAGCATGGAATTCATGTAATTACCGTTGGCCTTTGCCTTGCACATGGTGATGTTGACGTGATGGCGGGTATAGGACGAGGTGCGGATACGGATACCCTTTTCCAGGTTTTCCTTGCCGAGGTAAGAGCCCCACTCCCAGGCTGCGACAATCACGTGCACCTTCAGGTTGTCAGCGCGGATACCCATACCCTCGGAACCGTAAAAACACATCGGCCGCAGGTAAGCAGAACTCAGACCGTTCTCACGCACCACATCAAGCTGCGCCTGGTTGATGGTGTCCTTGTCGAAAGGCATGGGCATCTGCAGGATATGCGCAGAACGGAACAGCCGGTCGGTATGGTCCCGCATGCGGAAAATTGCCGTGCCCTGCTCGGCATCGTAGGCGCGCACACCCTCGAACACACCCATGCCGTAGTGCAGGGTGTGGGTGAGCACATGCGTGGTCGCATCACGCCAGGGGCACATTTTTCCGTCATACCAGATGACACCGTCACGATCGGCCATCGACATCGAACTTCTCCTTCAAATATTTTCGTCATTGCGAGCGCAGCGCGGCAATCTCTTTGGCCTGGCGCCAGATTTCAGGAGATTGCCGCGCTGCGCTCGCAATGACAGGTTAATTACTGTCACTCTTCCATCAACTCGCGCCATAGTTTCACGATCTTGTTGCGCAACCGCTCCAGCCGATCATCCTCGATGACCGGCCGCGCCTCTGCCAGCGTCAGGCGGTGCAGGACGCTGCGGTATTGCTGGTAGGCCTCGATCAGGATCTGGGCATACGCAGACTTGAGCAGGCCTTCCCTCGCCAGCACCTTCAGCAGATTGATGGTGTCGGTGTGACCCAGCAGTGCCGGGTGGGCCTTGCTCCAGCGCAGGACGAGGTATTGCACCATAAATTCGATATCAACGATACCTCCCGGGTCCTGTTTGAGATGAAACCCCGAGCCCGCGGAGCCCAGTTCCTGGCGCATACGCTCACGCATGTCGCGCACTTGCTCACACAGGTCGGGCTGATCCGCGCACGCCGCCAGCACTTTCTCACGCACCCTGCCGAAAGGTTTTTCCAGTGCACGGTCTCCCGCCACCAGCCGCGCCCGCACCAGCGCCTGGTGTTCCCAGGTCCAGGCCTCGTTGAGCTGGTAATCCTCGAATGCCTCGACACTGCTGACCAACATCCCCGAATTCCCTGACGGGCGCAGGCGCATATCCACCTCATAGAGCACCCCCACCGAGGTGAACGTCTCCAGCATATGAATCATGCGCTGCCCAAGACGGGTGAAAAACACCGCATTATCGACCGGTTTCTGGCCATTGGTACGCTGCACACTACCACTACTGTCGTGCAGGAATACCAGGTCGAGGTCGGACCCATAGCCCAGTTCGATACCACCCAGCTTGCCATAACCAATCACGGCAAACGCTACAGGACGCTGTTTACCCCGCACCCTGCAGCGCGGCTCACCGTGACGACGCCGCATTTCTGCCCGCGCGATGGACAGTACCTTTTCCAGCACCACTTCGGCGATAGCCGTCAATTCATCGCTCACCACCATGACTTTTGCAGCACCGGCAATATCGGCGGCGGCGACACGCAGCACCATGGCGTGATGGAACTGGCGTAGACGGTCCATCTGCAGCTCGAGGTCCGAGTGCTCGATATCGCTGAAGCGGCGCTCCAGCTCGACCTCCAGTTCGTTGCGTGACAGCGGCGTATACAGGCTGCGCGGGTCGAGCAATTGATCCAGCAGCATAGGGAAACGGGCGATCTGGTCCGCGATCCAGGCACTGGCCGCGCACAGGCGCACCAGTTGCGATAACACCAGCGGGTGCTCCTGTAACAGCGCGAGATAGGTCGTACGCCCGGCAATATGCTCCAGCACATTGACCAGCCGACCCAGCACACAGGCGGGTTCGGGCTGGCGCGCCACGGCACCCAACACCATCGGCACCAGGGCATCGAACCGCACGCGGCCCTGCACGCCGAGGTGGCGCGGTGCCGTGCCCTGGCGCAGCTGGTTGATGCGGCGCAACGCCTCCTCCGGATCGTCGTAGCCGGTTTCCTTCAGTAACTGCAACGCTTCGTCGCGGTTGCAGCGTTCCAGCCACAGGTTGCGCAGCGGATCATCCTCGTCGGGGGCTTCATGCTGTGGTGAATCGAAGACCCGCTCGAACTGTGTTTCAACCCGGCGGCGATGCCCGTTCAGGGCGGCCACATAGCGTTTCCAGTCCGGGTAATCCATCGACAAGGCCAGTTGAGCGCGCTCAGTCTCGGATTCGGGCAGATGGTGAACCTGGCTGTCATGCAGGGCCTGCAAGTGGTTCTCGCTGCGGCGCAGGAAGTGGTAGGCCGATTCCAGCTGCGCAGCACTTGGCCCGGGTAACAGCTTCAGGTCCACCAGCGCCGGCAGCACATCCAGCACACGACGCTGGCGCAGCCGTGGCTCGCGCCCGCCATGCACCAGCTGGAAGGCCTGTGCAATGAACTCAATCTCGCGAATACCACCCGGCCCCAGTTTGATGTTGTCCTGCTGGTCGCGACGCTCGACCTCGTTGCGGATCTGGCGCTTGAGGTCGCGCAATGCATCGAACGCCTGAAAATCCAGGTAACGCCTGAATACAAACGGCCGCAGTAATTCCATCAGTTCACGCTGGCTCTCGGCATCGCCGCTGACCGGGCGCGCCTTGATCATGGCATAGCGTTCCCACTCACGGCCCTGCGACTGGTAATACTCTTCCAGCGCCTCGTAACTGCACACCAGCGCACCGGCGCTGCCGTAAGGGCGCAGGCGCATATCGACGCGGAACACAAAACCATCGGCATCGTGATTGGACAGCGCCTGGATCAGCGACTGGCCCAGGCGGGTGAAGTACTGTTCCGGGCTGAGCGCACCGCGCTTGCGTGCCGGGCGCGCATCCGGGTAGGTGAATATCAAATCAATATCGGAGGAGAAGTTCAGTTCGTGTGCGCCCAGTTTGCCCATCGCCAGCACCACCAGCGACACCGGCTGGCGGCCGTTTTCCCGCAACGGCGGCGGGGTTTCAGCGGCTTGCCAGTCGTTGAGCCGCTCCAGCGCACCCGCAATACAGGCGTCGGCCAGGTCGGACAGATCGGCGAGCGTTTCCTGTAGCGGCGCCCAACCGGCCAGGTCACGCCAGGCGATGCGCAGCATCTCTCTCTGTCGGGTCTGGCGCAGAACCCGCCTCAGCGTTGGCTCATCCGGGCAGCCCTCCAGTTTCTCTCTCACCCGCGCCGACAGGACCCCGGGCCAGGAATCAGCCAACAGGTCACCACTGTCGAGCAAATCCACGACCCGCTGCGGACGCCTGATACACAGGTCGGCCACAAATTCACTGATGGCAAATAAACGACATTGGCAGCGCTGCAGGGCCGGATCGCGCGTCTGGCGCGCATTTTCTGCCTCTGCAGCCGCGCTGTACCTCTCCCAGCGTTGCTTCGCCAGATCACGCAGGATTTCCGGCAAATCAGCCCAGGGGGCTGTCTGTGCAGGTTTTTTTATTTTTCGCGCCACGATGCTAGAGTAACGCGATCGCCTCTCAAACGCAGCCAGAACGCGTATAACGGCAGGGAATAATCGACATAACCTTGCGTCTTACATTATTACCAGACAACCCATGGTGGGCCCGTGATATCAAACTTATGCAAAAACCGCCAGTTCAAGCGAGAGCTGAGCGATTACCGGGAAAATTTATACCGTATCGCCTACTCATGGTGCCACAACCCGGCGCTGGCGGATGACCTGGTACAGGAAACCATGTCCAAGGCACTGAAGAACAGTGGCCAGCTACGTGACCCGAAAACATTGCGCGCCTGGCTGTACCGGATTCTGAGCAATTGCTGGCGGGACCATTTCCGCCGCAGTCGCGACACGGTGGATATCGATGACGTGATCCTGATCGAAAAGGACACGCCCGAGCTTTGTCACGATAGACAGATGATCATCAATAGCGTGCGACGTGCCATCGAGCACCTGCCTATGGGGCAGCGCCAGGTGATCTCGCTGGTCGATCTCGAGGGTTGCACTTATATTGAAGTTGCCGGAATCCTTGATGTACCAATCGGTACCGTGATGAGCCGTTTATCACGCGCCCGCAAGGCGCTCAAGGCGAAATTACTGAATGATGAAATACGGCAGGACCCGGACAATGTCTGCCACATTGGGACAGTGAAATGAACAGAAACGAAATTTCAGACGAAACACTCAACGCCTTTATTGATGGCGAACTGGATGCCGCTGGCAAAAACGAAGTCTTCGAGGCGCTCAATGCGGATCGCGAACTCAGCCAGCAGGCCTGTGAGCTGCGCCGGCTGGGTGAGCTGGTCAGGCACGCCTACGACCACCCACCGGAAATCGAGCAGTACCGCAAAGCCACCACCCGCCGCATGAGCCGGTGGACCCAGGGACTGGCCGCCTCATTGCTGCTCGGACTGGGCGGCATGCTGGGCTGGGTCATTCACCAACCGGCGGAAGATGCTGCGGACACGTCACTGCACGCCATGTACTGGGACGAACACAATGCGTTCCAGAATACCGATATCAACAAGGTGACTGCACAGCAGGGCAGCAAGCGCATTATCGTGCACCTGAACACCTCCAGCACCGACAAGTTCGGCAAGGCACTGACGACCGCCGAACATTTGCTGGAAACCTATGGTGATGATGGCGCTGAAATCGAAATCGTGGCGAATGCCAGTGCGATCCGCATGCTGCGTGCAGGCTACTCACCCTACGCAGACCGCGTGCATGAACTGCAACAGCGCTACATCAACCTGACTTTCCTGGCCTGCCAGGACGCCATCGATCATGCGCGTGAAATCGAAGGTGGCACGACCCAGGTGAAACTCCTGCCGGACGTCAATGTGACGCCATCGGCGCTGGAGCATATCCTCAACCGGCTAAGCGAAGGCTGGGTATACCTTAACGTCTGATTAACCCTTCAAAGAGTTAACGTACAGGCATAAAAAAAGCCCGCCTTTCGGCGGGCTTTTTTGTTACTGCGGGATGGAGCGACTTACATCATGCCGCCCATGTCCGGCATACCGCCACCCATTCCGGCACCTGCCGAGTCATCCTTCGGCAACTCGGCAACCATCGCCTCGGTGGTGATGATCAGGGCCGCCACGGATGCTGCGTTCTGCAGTGCCGTACGCGTTACCTTGGTAGGATCCAGAATACCCATCTTCAGCATGTCGCCATACTCGCCGGTTGCGGCGTTATAACCGAACTGCTTATCGCCTTGCACGACCTTGTTCAATACCACGGACGCTTCATCACCGGCATTGGAACAGATCTGGCGCAGCGGCTCTTCCATGGCACGACGGGCAATGTCGATACCCATGTTCTGGTCGTGATTTTCACCCTTCAGGTCATCCATTGCAGCGCGGGCGCGCAGCAGTGCGACACCGCCACCGGCAACCACGCCTTCTTCGACGGCTGCGCGGGTAGCGTGCAGGGCGTCTTCGACGCGGGCCTTCTTTTCCTTCATTTCGACTTCGGTAGCTGCACCGACCTTGATGACGGCAACACCGCCAGCCAGCTTGGCAACGCGTTCCTGCAGCTTCTCCTTGTCGTAATCGGAAGTCGCTTCCTCGATCTGGGCACGAATCTGGTTAACGCGTGCTTCGATCTCGTCACTGCTACCGCCACCATCGATGATGGTGGTGTTTTCCTTGGATACCAGGATGCGCTTGGCACTGCCCAGGTCGTCCAGGGTGGCTTTCTCAAGTGACATGCCGACTTCTTCGGAAATCACCTGGCCGCCGGTAAGGATAGCGATATCCTGCAACATGGCCTTGCGACGGTCACCGAAGCCCGGTGCCTTGACGGCACAGACCTTGACGATACCGCGGATACTGTTGACCACCAGCGTGGCCAGTGCCTCGCCTTCGGTGTCTTCAGAAATAATCAGCAACGGACGACCGGCCTTGGCGACGTTTTCCAGTATCGGCAGCAGGTCGCGGATGTTGGAGATCTTCTTGTCGAACAGCAACACGAAGGGTTCTTCCAGCTCGGCCTGCATGTTCTGCTGGTTGGTGACAAAGTAAGGCGACAGGTAACCGCGGTCGAACTGCATACCTTCCACGACATCCAGTTCATTTTCCAGCGAAGAACCTTCCTCGACGGTGATCACGCCTTCCTTGCCAACCTTTTCCATGGCTTCCGCAATGATCTCGCCGATGTTCTCGTCAGAGTTGGCGGAGATGGTACCGACCTGGGCGATGGCCCTGGTATCGGCGCAGGGCTGGGACAACTCTTTCAGGTGACCAACGGCCACAGTCACAGCCTTGTCGACACCACGCTTGAGATCCATCGGGTTCATGCCCGCAGCGACGGCTTTCATACCTTCGCGTACGATGGCCTGCGCCAGCACGGTTGCGGTGGTGGTGCCATCACCGGCAATATCGGACGTCTGCGAGGCAACTTCTTTCACCATCTGCGCGCCCATGTTCTCGAACTTGTCTTCCAGCTCGATTTCCTTGGCCACGGAAACGCCGTCCTTGGTGACGGTGGGGGCGCCGAACGCCTTGTCCAGTACCACGTTGCGGCCCTTGGGACCCAGCGTTACCTTGACGGCATCGGCCAGAATATTGACCCCGGCCACCATGCGGTGGCGGGCTTCATCACTGAATTTCACTTCTTTGGCTGTCATTTTACTTTTCCTCTATTCAATTCTGTTCAGCTGCGGACGCATCAGGACTCGATAACGGCCATGATGTCTTCTTCACGCATGACCAGCAGATCGTCGCCTTCAACCTTGACCTCGGTGCCGGAATACTTGCCAAACAACACCGTGTCGCCGACCTTGACGTCCATGGGAATGATTTCACCACTGTCGTTACGCTTGCCATTGCCGGCAGCGATAACTTCGCCACGGCTGGGTTTTTCGGCTGCCGAGTCCGGGATTACAATACCGCCCGGGGAGGTACGTTCCTCTTCCATGCGTTTTACGATCACACGATCGTGAAGTGGACGAAGGTTCATCTGAGCTTTCTCCTTTCAATACCTTGGTAATATTTCGAGCGACTATTAGCACTCGACCTGAGTGAGTGCTAATAATAGTCGGCAACGCTGAAGTGTCAAGCAGAAATACGCCCGGGAGGCATTAATCGTCTTCGCGGCGGTACTCGCCCTCGAGGGTGCGCGGCTCATGTTCATGCGGTTTACCGCCCCCTCGGGGCGGCTCAAACGGCACCGAGGTGCGACTGATGAATCCGCGAACCAGCGCCTTACGGACAGGCGGAACCAGCAGTAAAAACCCAATGGAATCAGTTACAAAGCCCGGCGTCAGCAGCAGTGCACCGGCGAATACCAGCAGCACCCCTTCCATCATCTCGGTCGCGGGAAGCTGCCCCTGCGCCATACTCAGGCGGGCACGCTGCAGGGTCATCCAGCCTTGAACGCGCAGCAACAAGGCGCCCAGCAACGCGGTGAACACCACCAGCCCAATGGTGGGAATGGCGCCGATGATGTTCCCGACCTTGATCAGGAAATAGATCTCCACCATGGGAACAAGCAGAAACAGCAGAAACAGGATGCCAACGGGGTTCATGCCGGCACCATACCCGGCCATTGGAGCGGCGACAAGTAACCCGGCAACGGGTCGGGTTAACTGAAATATTCCTGTCATTGCGGGCGCAGATCTTGTCATTGCGGGCGTAGCGCGGCAATCTCCCTAAGTCTGGCACCTGCCCCAGGGAGATTGCCGCGCTTTGCTCGCAATGACGTGTTCGCCATGACTTCGCCGGATGAAATCCAGCTGGTGTTCTGCACCGTGCCTGACGCCGACACGGGGCGTCGTATCGCCTCTGCGCTGGTGGAATACCAACTGGCGGCCTGCGTCAATCTGTTACCCGCTATTGAATCGATCTACCGCTGGGAAGGTGAAGTAACGTCGAGTGCCGAAGTTTTGCTCATGATCAAGGCCCGTGCGGCCGACTATCCCTTGCTGGAAACGCGAATTCGGGCACTGCATCCCTACGAACTTCCTGAAATCATTGCAGTCCCATTAACTGCCGGCTTGCCGGCGTACCTGGACTGGGTACGAAACCCTGACGAGGCAAAATGAAAAACTGGTTACCCCTGATGCTCGCCGGCTGGATGTCGGTCGCCCACGCCGGTCTCTTCGGTGACGACGAATTACTCCCTCCCGACGAGGCATTTGCCTTCAAGGCTTCGGTTGACGCCAACGGTCACATACAGGCTGACTGGAAAATCGCTGACGGATACTACCTCTATAAAGACAAGTTCAAATTCAGCGCCGGTGACGGGAAGGCGGTACTGGAGCCGGCAGACTTTCCCGCCGCCAAAATAAAGAAGGACCCGGTCTTCGGCACGGTCGAAACCTACCGCAAAAAGGTCCGCATCGACATTCCCGTTACACGCCAGGCCGGCGCAGGCAATCAGCTGGATTTTACGGCCACCTACCAGGGCTGCGCGGATATGGGTGTCTGCTATCCACCACAGACCCGAACAGTATCTCTGCTACTGCCCGACGCAGCGGCCGCCCAAACGTCCAGCACCGGTTCAGCGCTTGGCGCACTGAATGCACTCGGCACCGATCTCGGTTTTGATGACGAGAGTGCGCTACTGCCGCCAGACGAAGCATTCCGTGTCGACGTACTGGTCAAGGATGCAGACCACATAGCCGCCAGCTGGGTGATCGCGGAAGGCTATTACCTGTACCGGGACAAGTTCGAATTCGCACTTGAACCTGCAAAAGGCGTTTCACTCCTCCCCGTACAGATGCCCGAGGGCGAACTGAAACAGGACGAATTCTTCGGCGAAATACAGGTGTATCACGAAGTGGTGGATGTACCTCTGGCCCTGCGACGCGAAGCCGGTCCCGCCACACCGGTCACCCTGGTAGTGAAATACCAGGGTTGTGCAGAAGCGGGTGTCTGCTACCAGCCGATGAGTAAACATATCGAGCTGATGCTGCCACCTGCCGACGGCAGCAGTGCCGCCGCAACCGCGCCAGCTGACAACAAACCTGCCGGCAAGCCAGCAACCACCTCTCTCAGCGAGCAGGACGCCATTGCACGACGCCTGGCTGACGGCGACATGATCGCAACGCTGCTGGCATTTTTTGGCTTCGGGCTGTTGCTGTCATTAACACCCTGCGTGTTCCCGATGATCCCCATACTGTCTTCGATCATAGTCGGCCAGGGTTCATCGATTACCGTTCGCAAGAGCTTCGTCCTGTCGCTGGTGTACGTGCTGGCCATGGCGGCCACCTATACCGTGGCGGGTGTGGTTGCAGGCCTGTTCGGCGAGAACCTGCAGGCCGCCTTCCAGAACACCTGGATACTGGTAGCTTTTGCGACTGTGTTTGTACTGCTGTCATTCTCCATGTTCGGTTTTTATGAACTACAGATGCCGTCATTCATTCAGCACAAGCTTTCCAGCGTCAGCAACCGTCAGCAGGGCGGCAGCCTTGTTGGTGTCGCTATTATGGGTTTCCTGTCGGCACTTATTGTCGGCCCCTGCGTGGCTGCACCCCTGGCCGGCGCACTGATCTACATTGGCCAGACTGGCGACGCCGTACTTGGCGGGCTGGCATTGTTTACCCTCAGCATGGGCATGGGCGCACCGTTGATCGCCATCGGCATCGGCGCCGGTAAATTACTGCCCAAAGCCGGCGCCTGGATGGATCGGGTCAAGGCTGTATTCGGTGTACTGATGCTGGCCGTCGCGATCTGGCTGCTGGAGCGCATACTGCCGCCGTCACTGACGCTGGCCTTGTGGTCCGCGTTATTGATTGTTTCCGCGGTTTACCTGCACGCTGCGGATGGTCTCCCGGTTGAAGCCACCGGCTGGTCACGCCTGTGGAAAGGTGTTGGTCTCCTGTCACTGGCCTATGGCGTACTGTTACTGGTCGGCGCCGCCAGCGGCGGTAGTGATCCACTGCGCCCGCTGGCGGGTATCGGCAGTGGTGGCGGCAACCAGGCTATTGCCGTACAGGCCCACGAGATTTCCTTCAAACAAATTCACTCGCTCGCGGACCTGCAGCGTGAACTCGATGCGGCGGCACGCGCCGGCAAACCGGTCATGGTCGACTTCTATGCCGACTGGTGTGTCAGTTGCAAGGAAATGGAAAAATACACCTTCGGCAATGCCCGTGTGCAGCAGGCGCTGGAAAGCTTTGTTTTGCTGCAGGCGGACGTGACCGAGAACAACGACGACGACAAGGCACTGCTGAAACGCTTCGGACTGTTCGGGCCACCGGGCATTCTGTTCTTTGATGCGAAAGGACAGGAAAGGAAAGACTTGAGCGTGGTGGGCTTCAAGAAACCGGATGAATTTCTTGAGGTCATCAGGAAAGTTCAAAAACCCTGACAGCCATAAACCCCGTCATTGCGAGCGCAGCGCGGCAATCTTTTTGAATCTGACACCAGACTGTGGGAGATTGCCGCGCTGCGCTCGCAATGACGGTATGGAGGGGATTACTTGAGGTTGTATTTTTTGATCAGGTCGTACATGGTCGGGCGGCTGACACCGAGTAGCTCGGACGCCTGGGAGATCTTGCCGCCCACGTGACCCATGGCGCGCACGATAGCCTGACGCTCTGCCTGTTCACGAATCTCGCGCAGATTGAAGGTGCGTGTATCATCGACACCGGCCCCGCCCAGTTCCAGGTCGGACACTGAAATCTGTTTGTGCTCGGCCATGATGACGGCACGCTTGACGCGATTTTCCAGCTCACGCACATTGCCCGGCCAGGGATACGCTTCGATTGCGGCCAGCGAGTCCTTGCTGAGGCGGTGCTGCTGCTTGCCCATCTGTTTACTGAATTTCTCCAGGAACACGCGCGCCAGTAACAGCGTATCGCCTTCCCGTTCGCGCAATGCCGGGATACGGACGGTGATTTCACTGATACGGTAGTACAGATCCTCACGAAAGCTGCTTTCCCGCGCCAGTTGCGGCAGGTCCTTGTGGGTCGCGCAGATCACACGCACATCGACCGGGATTTCCTGCCGGCCACCGACACGTTCGATAATCCGTTCCTGCAGAAAGCGCAACAACTTGGCCTGCAACGGCATCGGCATATCGCCAATCTCATCAAGAAACAGCGTGCCGCCGTTTGCAGTCTCAATCTTGCCGGGCGTTGTCTTCACCGCACCGGTAAAGGCACCTTTCTCATAACCGAACAACTCGCTTTCCAGCAGGTTCTCGGGTATTGCCGCACAATTGATCGCTATAAAGCGTTCATCGGCACGGCCACTGAGCGTGTGAATGGAGCGTGCAATCAACTCCTTGCCGGTGCCGGATTCACCGAGCACCAATACCGTCGCATCGGCCGGCGCGACCTTCTCCACGGTCCGGCACATCTTGAGCATCTGCGGGCTACCGGTGATAACGCCTTCCAGGGGTGATTCACCACCCGTCACATGCAGGCGCTGATTTTCATCCTCGATTTCGCGCAAGCGGTAGGCGCGATTGACGATAAAGCCAAGCAGGTCGGCGTCGATGGGTTTATAAAAAAAATCGTAGGCCCCCATGCTCACGGCCTGGAGTGCATGCTGACGGTCGTTATTGCCCGTCACGACAATGATCTTGGTATGAGGTGAATGGGCGAGGATATCTTCCAGCGCATGGAAGCCTTCACGGGTGCCTTCCGCATCGGGCGGCAAGCCAAGATCCAGCGTTACGACAGGGGGATGGTGTTTTTCAATTTCGGCGAGAGCGGATTCGCGATCTCCCGCGATAATGACGTCGTAACCTTCGAAACACCATTTGAGCTGCGTCTGTAATCCCGGGTCGTCTTCAATAACCAGCAATTTCCTTGAGTCGGTGGTCATCTGCCCTTCCGCTATTGCTATTGTCGGACGACTTTACACTATTTTTTAGCTCTTCGCTAATCGGTATTCGCAACCTGAAGGTCGTCCCCTCGTTGACGCGACTCAATACCTCAACCTCTCCGGCGAGACTGCGTATAAATTCACGGGTCTCGTAAACTCCTATTCCCATTCCGGATTTTCCCTTGGTAGTATCAAACGGCTTGAACAGACGATCGCGAATAAAGGTCTCATCCATACCCTCCCCGGTATCCTGCACTTCGATCACCGCATAATCGTTTTGTTTGAATAGTCTGACAATCACCATTCCGTCATCCGGTGTCGCATCCTGGGCATTTCGCACCACATGACCGATCACGGCACCGAACCGGTCCTGGTCGGACTGGATCTGCAGCCCCGTGGCCTGACAATCGAGTTTGGGCAACGGCTTGCCCGCCGACATCATTTTAACCACACCGCCCAACGTCTCGCAGACATCGACCAGGGCAAGGTTTTCCTGGGGGTCCCGGGCTGCCCGTAGCTGGGTCAACAGGCGGTTCATCTTGTCTACCGAGTTTTCGACCGTCTGGATGGCATCTTCCATAAACTGTGGATTGTTCTTGTGTCGCGCCGCATTGGACACCACCAGTGACAGTTGTGCGATCAGATTCTTGAGATCGTGCATCACATAGGCCGACAGGCGGCTGCAGGCCTCGAACTGACGCGCCTGTGACAAGGCCTGCGCCGCGTCCAGCTGTGCAAGATGCGCGGCCGACTGCCGGCCCATAATCCGGAGCAGATCGTAATCCTCCCAGTTCATGGAGTGCGTCATCTGGGGACGGGCAAGCACAATGAAGCCGGATAACCTGTCATGAAATATCAGCGGCACAATCAGCCAGGCATCCTCGACCCTGTCCAGCCACGCCGGCAACTGCAGGTCCTTGTAGGTATGCGGTGACAGGCGGTATTCCTCACAGTTGATGATCCACTCCTGGTCACGCATGTAATGGACCAGTGTACTGTCTCCCCCCACCATCATGTCATTGTTGTCGACCGACATCTGCCAGTTGGCTACCGGGCGGTATTGTCCCGCCTCACGGTAGAGCCACAGGGCGCCACCGGGGCATTCGTGCACCTCGGCAAGTGCCTTGATGGTTCGCTCGCGGAGTTTTTCATCCGGCTCGGATGATGTCAGTGTGTAGATAAAGCGCAGCCACTCTTCACGGTATTCAAACTTGTAGTGGAAGAAATGTTTGTTAATGAAGACCCGGAGCCTGGCGCGCAGCTGCCCGGAAAACAGCAATACCATAAGCATAAGGACAGCGCCGAACAGGAAAATAACCTGGGCCACTGTGCCCCAGGTCCCGCCATACTGCTGGATGAAGTAACCGCCAACGCCCATCGCCAGCAGGTACAGGCCGGAACCCAGTAGTGCGGCGGTATGGAACACAACACGGCGTGAAACAAAAATATCCAGTGACCATTGCGGATCACGGACTGCGGCCACGCCGATGACGGGAACCACGATGGCATTGATAAAACCACGCGCCTCCCAGAGCAGCGGGTCAACACCGCCAAACAGCAAGGCGTGCGAGTAGAGGTAAAAGTCGTAGGCGAAGATAGCGCCGAGACCAATGCAAAGATATTTCACCGAGCGGCGGGATTCTGGCCTTGCGTTACGGATAAGCTGCTCGACAAGCGCGAGCCCCACAACGGCCATAACGAGGAACCCGGCAGGCAAAAGATCGATGCCGGCAAAAACAGTGGATGCACTACCGGACACACCACGGTACATGACCAGTGTTGTAAGCAGCAGGGTGAAGCCGGAAAGCATGCTGACCGTGCGCCGGAAATAAGCGGAGGACTCTTTGACATCCGTATATGCCGCACTGAGCACACGCACAACAAAGACAAGCAGAAACAGATCTCGCAAGGGTTCGAGCAGATAAGACAGGATTGCCGGCTTGTCGCCGTGGGTCGTTACTGCTGTCGCTCCCATCCACAAGGCGCTGACCCACGAGGCCAGCATCAGCGCAGTCTTGTGCGGCCGGTTACGTTGGCCGGTCATCAGCACCAGCGCCGTGACCAGGAAAACCACGGCACCGACTGCGTAACTGATTACCCCGATGTTATCCATCCAGTGATCGTCCGAGTGTTGTTGTGGCGCGCTGGTGATAGCCTGCGGCGCCACGCGGAAACAGGCTGCTGACTATAACGCTACGCAGGAATGTCGGCCAGTCTGACAGATCGGAGCAGAAGTGAAAATCCACGCCGATCTATCCGTGTTGCGGCATGACTATGATTTTCGGCAGATTTTTTCAGGACTTTAGCCTCATCGCCCATTCTGAAGAACGAGCGATGAGGCTATTTTTTACAATGTCTTGAGCGTGGCACGGGCCTCATCGATGCCCTGGTACTCGTAATCGCCACTTGTCGCCTTCTCAAGATGCTCGCGCGCGGCGTCCTTGTTGCCCTGTTTGTAGTACGCCATACCAAGGTGGTACTGGAAGACAGGGACCTGGGGCGCCTTCTCAACTACGGTCTTGAGAATCGCGACAGCCTTGTTGTAGTCACCTTTACGGTAGTAGACCCAGCCGGCGGTATCGAGGAAAGCGGGCTGGTTGGTTTTTTCCAGCGTAGCGGCCAATTCAACTGCTTTGGCCAGGCTTGCTTCGTCGCTGCGGTGGTCGGCGAGTAGGGCGGCGAGGTTGTTGGTGCTTACAGCGTTGCCTGGCTGTTTTTCGAGTACCTTTTTGTAAGCAGCGATGGCGGCATCGTAGTCTTGCTGTTTCTCACGCACTCCGGCCAGGCCGATCAACAAGCCGGGATCGTCAGGTAACTGTTTCAGTCCGTCTTCATATGCCTGTGCCGCACCAGCAAGATCTCCTTTTGCCATACGCGCCTGCGCCAGCTGTTGGTAGACGGTGGAACTGTTTGGGTTAATTTCAAGTTGCTTCCTGAAAGCTGTTTCAGCACCAGCGAAATCCTTCCTGGCCATATAGACCATGCCAAGTAAATCATTCGCTGATTTGTGCTCAGGGCTTTCTTGCAAAATAGTCTGCAGGTGTTGTTTGGCCTGCTCTATCTGCCCCTGTTTCACCTGAAGGGTTACCAGCGCAGTGAGCACGTCAACTGAGTCGGGTGCTTTTTCAGATGCCGTTTCATACTGGCTGATTGCAGCACTCATATCGCCCTGCTCAGCTAGTAACCGACCCTTGCGGTAATAGCCCTCCGCATAGTCTGGACGAATCTTTATGAGCTGGTCAACCACATTGATTGCCTCCGCGTAACGTTTCTGCGCAGCCAGTATGTCGGACTTTGCCATTAGCGCCGCAACACTTTTCGGGTTTTTCGCCAGCACTTTGTCCAAAATATCTATAGCAGTCTCAAAATCTTTCTGAGCAAACCGCAGGCGTGCTTCTCGCACATAACCATCTTCACTTTCAGGCGCACCTTCTTGCATCAGTTTAGTGACTTCTTCCATACCGTCCGAGTCACCCTTACGTGACAGTAAACCGAACTTGGCCTTCAACGCCGGCTGGTTATATTTATCAACTTTAAGTATGACATCCAGCTGTTCAAGAGCACTATCAATGTCGCCATTCTGGGCAAGCAGCTGAGCCATGGACAGGCGTAACTCTGGGCTTTTCGGATTACTCTCCACACCCCGGCGTAAAGTATCCAGGGCCAGCTCCCTTTCCTTGTTTGCCAGATGCGCAGCCGCAAGCTGCAGTAGCAGCTTCGCATTGTTTGGCTGGTCCTTCAGGACGGAACGGAAACTGTTGATGGCACCAGTGTAGTCCTTGTTGCTAGCTGCAAGCTTGCCTTTTAACAGTAAGGCATCATTGTCACGAGGGTTTTTATCCAGCACTTCTTTCAACAAGGTAGATACTCGTTTATCGTTGGTATTGTCGCCTGCAAGAATCTGCGCCAGCACGACGCGCGCCCTCACGCCGGCAGGCTCAAGACCCTGACTATCGATCAGGGCCTGTAATACCCGTTTGGCCTCGTCTTTTTGCTCATTAGTCAAATAAAGCTTTACCAAAGACAACTGCAATTCTGTCATGTGAGGATGTTGCTGAACAAACTGCTTGAGTTTTTCGATGGCCGCCTCTTTACTCCTGCGCGACGACAGAAACTCTGTCAGCAACAGGTAGCGCTGGACGTCTTCCGGGTCGGCTGCAATTGCCTTAGCCAGAACCTGCTCAGCCTTGTCGTTCTGCTCGATCCGACTCAGAAATGAAGCCAGAGTAACACGGTAATTCAATTCGTCGGGATTCTCATCTACGATCTGGCGCAGTACTTCTTCTGC
This sequence comes from Thiogranum longum, assembly GCF_004339085.1. NCBI lineage: Bacteria > Pseudomonadati > Pseudomonadota > Gammaproteobacteria > Chromatiales > Ectothiorhodospiraceae > Thiogranum > Thiogranum longum. The sequence goes on from NZ_SMFX01000001.1 coordinate 2,796,298, forward strand.
CTTGTCATTCCGTTTTTGGTTTATATAATGTGCGGCCAGTCGCTGCTGCAAAACCACGGGTTCTGTGCTGGCTTTGATTGCATTGACCAGAACAACCTCTGCATCATCCGCCCGCTTCGCCTGGTCATAAAGACCGGACAGAAGTATCGCCGCTTGCTGCAGACCCGGCTCGCGCTGAATGACCTTTTCCAGCTGCGATATCGCCTTTTCTTTCTCTCCGTCATTGAGCCACAGTGTTGCCTCCAGCGTCAGCAGCTCGGGATTTTCTGGCTCTCTTGCACGGATTTCCTTGATTTGCTCCTGGACCAGGCCCAACGCATTGGCGGCACCCGTCTCGTCCTTTCTCCCTTTCAGAACAGATGCCTGCGCAAGGTAGAAGTTTGCCAGACGAATCCGTGCCTCAACCAGCTCAGGGTCAAGCTCCAGGGCCTTCTTGTATGCACTAAAAGATTTTGGCCAGTTTTTCTGCTTTTCTTCGACCTGTCCCAGGAACAAATAACCCTTGGCGTCCTTGGGGTCGATCTGCAAGACATTCTTGAACTCTATTTTTGCCTTGTCGTAATTTTTCTCTGCCAGATACGCTTTGCCTCGCTCAAGGTACTTGGCCTTGCGCTCTTCCTTACCACCACAGGCAGACAGTACGCCCACCGTCAGGGCAACAATTAGCAGCTTCTGTAACAGGCTGTTGAATACCTTCATGCTTTATCTCCAGATCTTATTATGGAATATTTAATTTCAAGGGAATACTTGATTCGTCATTGCGAGCGGAGCGCGGCAATCTTTTTAGGTCTGGCACCAGACTGTAAGAGATTGCCGCGCTGCGCTCGCAATGACAAGTGCGTAAAAATCACCCCACCCCTCTCAACTCCGCCTGATTATCCAGGAACCATTGATAGGTCTGCGCCACCCCGTCGCGCAACCCTGTTTTGGCATGCCACCCAAGCCCGGTTATCTTGCTCACATCCACCAGCTTGCGTGGCGTTCCGTCAGGTTTTGACGCATCGTACACAATCTCCCCCTCAAAACCCACGACATCGCGAACAATGCCGGCAAGCTCAGCGATACTCAGATCCTCACCGACGCCAATATTTATAATCTCTTCATCATCGTAATTTTCCATGAGAAAGAGACAAGCGTCAGCCAAATCATCAACATGCAGAAACTCACGCAAGGGTTTCCCGGTGCCCCACAGCGTGACGGAGGCATCCCCATTCTCTTTGGCCACATGGAACTTCCGGATCAATGCCGGAAGAACGTGGGAATTCTTGAGATCAAAATTATCACCCGGCCCATAGAGGTTGGTTGGCATGGCCGCAATAAAACTGCAACCGTATTGCCGCCGGTAAGCCTGGCAAAGCTTTATGCCTGCGATTTTAGCGACGGCATACCACTCATTCGTCGGCTCCAGCGGCCCTGTCAACAGGTACTCTTCTTTTAACGGCTGCGGCGCCATTCGGGGATAGATACAGGTACTACCCAGGGCCAGGAGTTTTTTCGTGTTGTGGCGGTGAGCTGCTTCAACAATGTTCACCTCCATCATGAGGTTGTCATAGATGAAGTCTGCCGGGTAGGTGTCGTTAGCCAGAATGCCGCCAACCTTTGCTGCAGCCAGGATCACGTAATCCGGTTTCTTCTCAGCGAAGAACGCCCTCACTGCAGCCTGCTCACGAAGATCCAGTTCTTTGCTGGTACGCAACAGTAGATTGTCATACCCATCGGCCTGCAGGCGCCGCACGATTGCCGAACCCACCAGGCCGCGGTGGCCTGCCACATATATCTTGTCGCCCTTATCCATCAGCACTGTCTATTCGTTGTACTCAAACGTTTCGAAGCCTTCACGGCGACACAGCTCATCACGCTCGGCAATCCTGAGATCACCCCGCACCATCTCGGCTACCATCTCGTCCAGGGTAATCTCTGGCACCCAGCCCAGTTTTTCTTTTGCCTTGGTGGAATCACCCAGCAGAGTTTCGACCTCGGTCGGCCTGAAGTAACGCGGATCAACTTCTACAAGCAACGCACCGGTCTCGGCATCATAGCCTTTCTCGTCTTTACCCTGTCCTTCCCACCGAACGGAGATACCGACTTCCTTGAAAGCGGCATTGACGAAGTCACGTACGGAATACTGAACGCCGGTGGAAATACAATAGTCATCAGGCTCATCCTGCCGCAGCATCAACCACTGCATCTTGACGTAATCCCGGGCATGGCCCCAGTCACGTTTTGAATCCAGGTTGCCGAGATACAACTTGTCCTGGAGCTTGAGCTTGATGCGTGCAACAGCACGCGTAATCTTGCGGGTTACAAAGGTTTCACCACGCAGGGGTGACTCATGGTTAAACAGAATACCGTTACAGGCATAGATCCCATACGCCTCACGATAGTTGACGCAGATCCAGTAGGAATACATCTTGGCCACGGCGTAAGGACTACGCGGATAAAAAGGTGTAGTTTCCTTCTGGGGAATTTCCTGCACCTTGCCAAACAGTTCACTGGTCGAGGCCTGATAGAACTTTGTCTTTTTCTCAAGACCCAGGATCCTGATAGCCTCCAGCAGACGCAACGTACCCAATGCATCACAGTTGGCCGTGTACTCCGGTGTTTCAAACGATACTGCCACATGACTTTGGGCCGCAAGGTTATACAGCTCATCCGGCTGGACTTCCTGGATTATTCTGATCAGGTTGGTGGAATCGGTCAGGTCGCCATAGTGAAGTATAAATTTGCGGTCCGACTCATGCGGATCCCGGTACAGGTGATCAATGCGGTCTGTATTAAAGGAAGAGGCGCGACGCTTGATTCCGTGGACTTCGTAGCCCTTTTTAAGGAGAAATTCTGCGAGATACGCGCCATCCTGACCTGTGATACCGGTAATGAGCGCCACTTTATTTTTTTCTTTCCTGGCCAAAACACTTACCTCTTGCGAATCCGGATTTTACAGTAACTTCAATGACAGCACTGTTAAAACAAGCACCATACCCAGCGTAAAGCAGTTCCAGGTCTTTCGCATGTTTCGCATAATCAGCTCTGCCGCGTAGAACAGCACCACAATACCGAGCACTACCGGCACCAGCGTTGCTTCAATCATACCCTGCTGATACAGCACACCCGTACCACCTGCCAGTGCAATAACCAACAGATCCGTCGGAGTTGTTTGAAATGCCTGATCTTTTGTCGATCGGATAACAAACAACATAAGCGCCAACAGTACAATAAGTAAGCCGATACTCACAACCGGCGACAACAACGCGGTAGCCTCCGGGTCGCGCAGTCCGAGATAGAGGGCAAAAGCGATACCCGGAAAAACCAGCAGACGCAATGAGATAAACCGCAAATGCGGCGCCCATGCCAGCCTGACAAGCAATATAATCAGTAGTGCCAACGAGCCAAGGCCGATGTCAGTCGGCACATCCGGTATCAGAAGTGTACCGACCAACAGGTAGGCTGGTACCCCGCAGCCTACAGCCCGAAGCGCCCAATCCCGGAGCTTGCTACTGCGGTCCAGTCGGGAGATATTCCGGGTGAGCCGCTCCCAACCGGCTTCCGGCTTCTTGGCCTGTAATAACAACAGCCCACCGAGCAACACGCCCGTTAGCCCGAGGTACGCCAGAAACACCACCACATCCGACTGATAGCGGAGCAGGAATGCTGCCAGCAAAAATATCAGCTGGGAAATATAGATTACGCTGACCGCTTCGTAGTGGGCCATACCCAGAGCAAGCAGACGATGGTGCATGTGGTTTTTGTCAGCGGCGAAAGGTGAGCGCCCTTCGCTGATCCTTTTGGACATTACAAATAGCGTATCGACAATAGGCAGGCCCACCAGGAATAGTGGAAGCAGGGGATTCAGCGCTGTGTTGACCTGCTGGGTGAGGATGATCGATAACACACCGATCGTGAATCCCAGAAACTGGCTACCGGTATCCCCCATGAATATGCGAGCAGGGTAAGTGTTGTAGCGCAGGAAACCAAAAATGGTTCCTGCCACAATAAAACATATCAAGACAATTTCCTGACCACCCCCCAGCTGCGCCAATAGTGCAATGGCGCCAAGTGAAAGCAATCCCACACCTGCGGCCAGACCATCAAGGCCGTCAGAAAGGTTTACCGCGTTAGTCACACCTATAAGAAATATGATTGTAACGGGAACAGACAAATACATCGGCACCGGATCCATACCGGCAAAGGGGAAAATTGCAATATTCAGATTTCCGCCGAATACCACTACGCTGACCGCAAGAAACTGGCCCAGGAATTTCAGTTTGTAATTGATTTCCTTACTGTCATCCCAGGCGCCGAAGACCAGCAGAATAAGTAGTGCATACAGAAAAGATACGATGGTTTGGCTATGCGGTAGCCATAACAGAATCGGGATACAGGCACCGACCACCATTGCCATACCACCGATACGTGGAATTACGCCAGTGTGCACCTTTCTTTCATTCGGAGTATCAACGACAGAAAGCCGCACCGCCATACGCATCAGTGGCGGTATCAGCATCATGGTCAATACCAGCGAAATTAAAAACCCAGAAAACAACAACATAAGAATTTCCAGCCTACCGATACCACAAGTCGAAATTTCATACAGGCGGATCATTCAGAACCGCTACACGCGACCTGTCAGGCTTGCACTTCCACCCCACTAATCAGGTATGTACTCTTTCAACACAGGCACCAACTCTCTGGCAAAAGCTTCCAGCCGCTTGTCACCTTCTTCAATTTTCTCGCCTGGAGGGATAAAAGTAGTCAACCGAACCAAGGCACCATCACTACGATTTCTAACGAGTGAATCCCAGAAAACATACCATTTCACTAGGTACTCACTACTAATATATCTGCCACGCTGCTGGAACCAGTAATAAACTAACTGCCGGTACTCACCATTCTGGATAATAACCCGGTTGACCTGAATGCTCCCTACCGGCTGGACATTGCTGATAACCTTCTGTTTCAAGTCGACAATATTCCAGCCACCACCGGGAAGACATGCCCGGGGCGAATGCGGCATATTTCCTGTTATCTGCGACGCGTAATAACTTGCAAACAATCCGACTCTATCCTGTTCAGAGTTTACATACTGAGTCTGTACGTAATCATCAAAACGGAGTGCATCTATATATATCTGTTCGAGCGGGTTAAGCTTTCCCCGCCATTCACCCAGATGTGACGGGAACTCGGCAAATAACTTGCGTGCAGGAATCTCCTCGACCTTATCAGGCATCAAAACCGATAACGACGCAATAAATGCAAGAATGACTGCGCTAGCCATCAAAGGGTATGAAAGCTTGCGCTTAACAAATGGAATACCCTCTTCCGGAGGGCTTGGGAATTCGAGACCGAATGCCTCCCTCAGCGTCTTGCGCTCAGACCCTATCTTGGTAAGTATCCACATTTCTGCGACCAGCACGAGTAGACAGGACATAAATACCACCCAGCCCTCGAAGTCGTGCAGAAAGCCTTCGGCCATCTCAATACCCCAGTACTCTACTGTGACACCGATAAGACCAATCCTGAAACTGTTCATCAGGACCGTGATAGGGAAGCTCGAGATAAAAATCAGAAGCCTCTTCCAGAGTGCGCCCTGGAAGAAATAGGCTGCAATGAATCCCAGCGTGACCAGCGGAAACAGGTAACGTAGCCCGCTGCATGCTTCGACAACCTGCAACTTGTACGAACCCAGGTCAATGACATTACCTTCCAGGTAAACGCTGATCCCGAACAGCCGGATGAACCATACCCCGATTTCGGAAGAAACCAGCTGCAACTTGTTAGACAGCCCAACGTAGATAAAGCCCGGCAGCGGTATCATGAAGAACAGGATCAGAAGCGGGACAAACACCACCTTGAAGGCCTGCCACCCCAAATAACCAAGTGCCAGGCCGAATAACGTAACCAGCATCCCATAATTAACGAGAACAGCCAGCGCGCTCTGCCTGCCAAGAAACATCAGCACGACACCTGCCAATACCACCCAGAATCCGGTCCATGACCCCTCAAATGGCATTTGCCGCAATCTGTCTACCCTTTGCCAGATCAGAAAGGCACTAATAAATGGGATCATTACCGCGTGGCTGTATTCCTCCTTGTTAAACCACATATACAGCAGGTAATCGAACTGCTCTCTGAATGCAAGTAACAAGAAAACAATTGCTACGCCAAGCAAGAACAAGTTCTTCCAAGGATCAACCCAATATACCTTACTGCCTACAATGCTTACTGACATAACGAATACTCTATGTCCTTATCCCTAGAATCTAAAACCAGCCACGTTTCACCCGATTAGCTAGGCAGTATTGTTTATTAACATGGTTTTGATAATTACGAACCTGCTTGATGCAGCCTAGCAAAAACGAAAGTATTATATTATTAATATAAAATCACAATAAGCCTTTAAGGATCTTTAAGGATTTTTTATGTTTAGTACTTGATTACTCGTGAGGATACCTGCGTAGGATAATGTTTCTCATGCCTAGGCCGAAATAACCCGGTGATATAATTTTTTGTGATATCACAGCGTTTAGATTTCTGTAACAGAGCAAAGGAAGTACCACGTTGAAAATATATGTATTTTTTCTTTTATATCAATACATTATAAGATACTCTCTGCAGACCATGCCATGATACGAAGAATCTATAATGCTTATCTCTGGCATCGCAGTGAGTATTTTACGCTTTCTTTCCCCAAAAGCGGTAAAACTTGGATAAAAAACACTCTTGCAGACTACTATTCCCATTATTACGCTACTCATGGCCAAATTACATTCTCGCCACTCGTCAGAATAGGGAAAAAGAGACAGGTTCCCAGAATAATCTTTACCCACGCCATGCCGCGCTCGGCAAGCTTCAAGCAAACCAGGGAGATGATGGAGAACCTTGCAAAAAAGTCTGTTATCCTTCACGTTCGCGATCCAAGAAATGTAGCCTTAACCTATTATTTTCAGGTTATAAAACGGGCAAACATAGCTGAGGCAGCAGAACTCAGTTTTCCTGAATTTCTCAGGCACCCTGTTATGGGTATAGATCGCATCATTCGCTTCATGAATGCCGGGTATGGATTACGTCACACATATAAAAAGTTTATGTTGACTCGGTACGAGGATTATCTGGCAAATACCCAACCTGAAATTGAACGTACTCTCAACTTTCTGGATACGCCGATTGACAGCAAAATCCTGGCCGGCTCGCTGAAGAATATTAGCGACACTACAAGACTGATAGAAAACGAACAGCTCCCAGGATTAGGGCCTCAATTAAACTCCTATACAGAAGATTCTGCCGTAGAGCAGAAGTGGGACCTTCCTAGCTACATGAACTATATCGGCAATAGTGACATAAAGTATCTCGATAAGTGCATGAAGCAGCTTAATCCGGATTTTGGTTATAGTTAAACTCGAACTGTAAAAGATTTTCCAAACAGGCATTCAAGGTTAAATTTTACAATGGAAAAATTCGTTATACTTTCCGATCGCCGCTCAGGCACAACACTACTTATTGATGCCCTGACCAGCCACCCAGATGTATCTTGCGTAAAACGGGCTTTTGGGCAAGAAAGGCGCATCAAAAATCCTACCCCCGACCACCATAGTGGCACGTTCTTTCTTTACCGCACAGCAAATCTGACAAGACGTCTTCAGTTTCATTTTCAGCGCGTGGATCTGATCAGGGGGTTCCTGAATGATGAGATTTTTGCTTCACCCCCTGACAAGAGCGTTAAAGGATTTCGACTAATCTATGCACAGGCAGAGCAATACCCGGAACTTGTAAAGCTGCTTCAGTCAGAACAACTTAAAGTGATACATCTCGTACGCGAAAATATCTTAAAAACCTATATTTCAACTATTACTGCACCTCTACACAAGATGCATCATCCTCGCACCGGGGACACAATAAAGATTGTAACGATCCGCCTCGACCCTGCTGAAACATTGGCGCAACTGGAGAAACGGGCTGGTCAGATTCAGCGCATGCGAAATATATTTTCCAGCGCACCATACCTTGAAGTTAGCTACGAAAATTTTTCAGCCGACAGGGAGAAGGAATCAGAGCGTATACTTCCTTTTCTCGGGCTACACAATGAGTCGCCACTACACTCTGACCTGGTAAAGATTAATCCTGACTCACTAAGAGATATCATCGAAAACTATTCAGAGATAGAAGACGCATTGAAGAATACTGCATTCGAACATTTACTATCGTAAACCAATTTAGCCACACTAATAACCTGATTTATGGTCAACAAACCATGGGACTTGGATTTGGAACAAAACTTCGGTATGTCAAAGACGCCATCTGCAGAGGTGCCAGGATAGGCAATTACTGGCACTGGGTCGACGCAAAAGACGCTCCCGAAAATATCGATATTGCCTCACTGGTATACCCCCTGCGCTACGATATTGTCATACGTAAGGAATTCTTCTGTCTTTATAGAGAATTCAGATCAGAGTATCACTCTGACTTCAATACATTCTTCATCCGTGCGAAGGAACATATCTACTTCCAATGGTTTACCACGGTACTTGTTCACCGATTTCGCCCCGATCTCGTTTCTGCGCCAGGCGCACTGGAACACGCTTTCAAAGACCGCATAAAGCGATCTGCTATTTTATTCGACACGATAGAGCAGAACGACTTTGACACCCGTCATCCAATATTACCTTGCACTGGCGAAACCATTCTTCCAACTGATAGCGGGCTCACAACAGGGGCAAAATACTATATGGGTGATGGTTGCCACCGGTTGGCATACCTTATGTCCATGGGATACGATAGCTTGCCAGGAAGATATGCCAGAATAAAGTGCTACAGGAAGTTTAAGCCGCTCGATAACACCAGCCTGATAAGCCCACATATAGAAGTAGACTGGAAAAGGTCAGGCCTCAATATACCTACAACGAATCAGACAAATGAAAAAGTTTATTATCCTTAGCACACAGCGATCCGGCTCTGCATTTCTCGCCACATCCCTGGCCAGTCATCCGCTGATCACATGTCACAGAGAGATCTTCCTGCAAAAAAACCGGAACTGTGACTCATACCAGATGTATCGCAGCTCTTCTCTGGGAAGAAGAGTTACAGATATATTTAACAGGGGGTCGCTTGTCGACAAATACCTGCAGGGAATCTTCTCAGCAGACAGTCATGTATCTGCCGCGGGTTTCAAGCTAATGTACAGCCAGGCCAAACGCTTTCCTGAAGTAACAAACTGGCTACTTGAAAATAACGTCCACATTATCCACCTGATAAGAAAAAACTACTTGCGCACGATTCTTTCTGCGTGCATTGCTCAGGCTCGCGGTATACATCACAGCAGCAAGACTCTTGAAAAAACAAAAGTTATAATTCACCCAGAGATGGCAATGCGTGAGATGAAAAAGATAAGCGATAATATCAATAGCTACTGCTCGCTTTTTAGAAATAATCCGTACATTGAAATCTCCTATGAATCATTTGTATCAGACAGGGATGCACAGGCGAAGCTTATTTTAGAGTTCCTCGCTATCAATAATTTTTCACGATTAACATCAGAGCTTGTAAAGAACAATCCCTACCCGATAAGTGAATTAATACAGAACTATGAAGAAGTTTCAGATGCACTGCGGGGTACACAGTTTGATTCATTTCTTGACTAAGCAATCACACACAAGCTGTATTTAGTATGTAATTTTAACCACTTATCACACATCCTGTGCAAAATGGCTCTATAGCAGTGGTTTGTAATAGAATATAAATCTCTCTTGTTAAAATTTGATCAGTTTATTTCGGGAAGTTAACTATGGGCAACCAGTTTAGTTTCGCAGAGAAATGTTTCTCTCTATGTTGCAATAGAAATACTCAGGGATGGAATGCAGCTGCGAGCAATAACATTCCACAGCAAGAAACACAAACCAATAAAATGAAGGAATGGGAAAGCTACTGGGAGAGATTTGACTTACTAATACCCAATTTCAGAGATAAAATCGTTGTTGATTACGGATGTGGTTTCGGTTACGACAGTTTGTATGCACTTGAGAATGGTGCCAAGCATGTATATTGCCTCGAAATATCAGAGAACCGGCTTACGTCATCGCAAAAGCTACATAGTTCACATGGATACGAAAATGCGACTTATATCGACAATACTGACATCAAAGATCTAATAAATAAAATTCCCGCACAGTCAGTCGATATTATTTTTTCACGTGATGTGATGGAACATGTCCCATCACCTATAGACGTTCTACATTCAATGTACTCAATCACCAACCCTGGCGGTGAAATATATATAGGGTTCTCTCCATTCTACAAAAGCCCATATGGACCGCACTTTGGAAGTAAGTGTAAGATACCGTGGATACATCTAATATTTTCAGAAAGCACCATACTTAGCGTCTTTAAAAATCTTTATGGCCTGTCAGGCTCAGTAGAAACTTACCAGGATATCGAAGGTTCTGGTGTTAACAAGCTCTCCTATTTTGAATACAAGTCAATGATTGATAGCATTCCCTGGGAAACGGAAATTCAGCAGATAAACCGCTTCCCGAACAAGCCAATACTGATGTCAACATTAGAAATTTTTGTGAGTCTCATACCCTTTAAATCATTAAAGGAAATATTTATCGTCAACTCATATATAAAGTTCAAGATCCCGGAAACATAATCTTCTTTACGCATCGATAAGAAAATCACTTATTTCTGAAAGACGACTTAGTTGATAATAATCTGTAGTGTATGGGGAGTCTGAATTACAAATGTGCGCGAAGCATGCCTCTCTATACTGATAATATTACATTATCAGTCAAAATATATTTTCAAATTCAGGAACAGAACAATGACACAAAAAGATATTCAAGTCGGTATTGACCCAGGAAACCAAGGCGACGGAGATACTCTACGAGATGCTTTTATCAAAGCCCAGTCCAACTTTGATGAGCTTTACAAGGTCATTCCGGTTTCTGACACTACGCTTCCTCACGACGACCCAAGCGTAGAAGGCTCAATTGCAAAAGGGCTCCAGGATGCCGGAGCTGCTGGCGGCGGAACTGTTCTTGTAGCACCGGGAGAATACCAGTGCATAAGCAACACATTAACCATACCCTTAAATGTAATTCTCAAAGGCTCAGGACGCCGGGCAACAACAATCAAATGTTTGCACCCAAATGATGGCATAGCCATGACTAATTCCTATTCAGGAATCGAATCCCTAAAACTTGCCATGCCAAACTACAGTAATACTAACGGTGATGGCATTAAAGTAACCGAGAGTGCAATTCACCTGAGAGACTTATTGATCTCGGGGGGAGATATCACAACTTGGGCAATAAACCTGGATGGTGTAAATCTGGCCCGTATCGAGAATGTATTACTAGGCTTTCTGGGAAGCACACTCAAACCGGACACGTTAACCGGAAATGGCATAATCTTCCAAAACACAAGGCAAACCGAGTTACCATTTAATTATGGCGACTCAAAACTATCAAGCATTGATATATTCCTTTTCTCCAATAACACAACAGGCATCAAACTGCTTGGTCCAGACGATACCGATCTTGTAATAAATAATATTCTCATGAGCAAGGTTGAGATTCATGGAGGCGCAGTAATCAAAGCTGGCACAACCGGCATTCACTTGAGAAATGCTCGCAGGAACACACTTCTTGGGTTTGACCTGGAAGGTCTTGAAACAGGAATAATTGAAGAGCACGGCGGCACAGGCTTTAATGTACCAACAAATAATAATTATTTTGGCGCGTATGTTTTAGGTGTCACTAATAGCTATATTGAAGCAGGCGAAGTCCGGGACCGCACATTTATTGGTTGTGATGGTGTTACACCAGCGACTATCGGCGACGCTGAAGCTGTGTTTCCCAGGTCTCTGTGGATTAATAACGGAACACTTCAAATTGGGCAGAAGGGCGGGAGATTTCAGCTGGATGATGGCGGAAGTCTAAATGGCCTCCAGCTAGACGTCAGCAGTCAGACACCAACAATACGGCCTACCAGTACAGATACAGCCGCAAAGATTAGCATGGGACTACAGGACACTACAGGTGTTGAATGTATTCCTGGAATTATCTTGCCACCACAAAACAGGGTCGCGCCAAACCCAGTCGAAGGAATGCTGATTTATTACAATGCATCCGTAGTTGGTCCACAGCCTGGTTTATACCAATATCGTGCAGGCTCATGGGTGTTCATAGCGTAAAATATCTATCTTTGATACTGCAGTATCTTCACAGGATACCTAAGCCTTGATGTAGGCACCTCTATAAGCTTATACGAGATATGTGCCAACCCTACTGTCAGCATCAACATCAGCCAACCTCGCACTGTTGAGCCAACCTCGACTGGCAATCTCATCACCATCGATATAGCCATAGGATGAATCAGGTAAATACTGAAACTGACAAAGCCGAGATACCTTAGGACATTATTCTCAAATATGTTTCTCATAAGGCCTGCGCCGTTGATACAGCAAAACAGAACCAGAGCCCAGACGACCCCATGCACAATAAACTGCCCATGCAGCATGTGAAACTGCCTTTCTCCATAATGGAGCATTGAAGCAACCGAAGGTATCAGTAAAACCAAAAATATAATGCCAAGAATACCGCTTGTTTCGAGTACGAGCGGCATATACTTGATTTTTGACAGCGCGCACTTCTGCCAGCTGTAATGTATTAATGCTAGAACTGAGCCAGTAAGGAATACCGGTATATATGGCCATAGCCTGGAATCATTACTTTCAACCTCACTTTGTGGCCAGGCAAGTAAAAACATACTCACCAATGCTACGGTAAACAGAATCGATGGAAATAACTTCTTTTTGAATGCAATTATGTAAATAAATGCAGTAACTGGCAGGATAAAGTAATACCTGAACTCAACCATGATGCTCCAGGTAACGCCTTTACCCTGCTGCAACAGAATATGTGCCAGATACTCCTGTAAGCTCAGCGCAAAAGGGATACCAATGTCAATTTTACCTGGCCATTGCCGAATTAACCACGTGGACACCAAGCCTGCCGTGAGATACACCACATACAATGGAAATATTCTAAGGAACCTGCGATATAAATAATTAAGCAAGCTATCCTTACTGAAAGCAGACTCACTTTTTATAAGAAATGCATGGGTTAGAAGGAATGAGCTTAAAACGAAAAACAGCATGACACCGCTTTTCCCAGTTCTCGCCATATCAAGGAATGGAATCAGAAAATACCCACCATTACTCGTATGGCTCAAAAATACTAGCATTACTGCCAAGCCCCGAAGTCCATCCAGTGCGTCCATCTGAAACTTTTTTTCGGATATATTCCTACCCTTTATCATTCATCTAGTACCAATAGTATAATTAGAACTCACTAAGTGTATTACATGGTATTGATCTCCAAGTACTAAAATCCTTCACTCAGCAGATCACTCCGATTCGCTCCATCAGTTTTCTGATTTCTCCATTAAGCACTGAAGCATCACATCTGTCTTTCCAATCATCTGCCACGCCAGAATCAATTTTCTTGTGTTTATGTATTTTCTCATCTCCAAGCCCCCACTCAAAATCATCTGTTACTGATTTGACTGGATCCAGCATACTGGGTTGTATATCTATCTGGAGCTTATTGCATAAGTCTTTCACAACAACCTCTGGATTACGCACCAGATCCTCAAAATGCACGACATGCTTTCTATCATCGCTTACTCCTGACAGATGCTTCTCAAAACAAGTATGCACTTCCTTCCAATATTCCAGCTGGGTGCGAGTTGTTATACCGAGTAGAGTCTGCACCTTGTATTTAAGAGCAAGGAAATAATATTTTAATAATGACAGCTCATTTCTGCGTTGTTTCATCTGCACTTTCTGACGATCAGTTCTCGATGCCATCACGCCCAGGGGATGCCTGATCAACCAAATATAGAACGGCTTGATTTCCTCCAGCCTCTTTATATCATCACCCATTCGACCATAGCTGGGGCTTTTATCAACCAGTAATTTACCACGATTCTCATGCCCGACTATTTCTCTATAAATATCAACAGTCTGCATTCCGCAAAATCTTGACTCTATAGAGCCTGTATCACTTTTCTCTCCCAGTTTTTCCATCAAAACGCACAGACTGCGTAACGCCATTGGATAGCTGTTTCTCCACTCCTCAAATGTTTTGTAGCGCAATAGATGTAATTCTGGTGGGGCGATAATGCGTGAATGCGCACCAAGTATAACGCTGAGCAGCGTCGAGCCGGATCGTGCAGCACTGAGAACTATTATCCAACGTGAAGAAGTTCTTCCCATGTCTCTATGATTAGTCATCAGATGATTCGGAAGTTATCTCTTTTCCACGGAAATGTATAAAATCGTCACTGCCCCGATCACTGATTGTTGTTGCTGGTATGCCAGCAACAACTGCTTGGTCTGCAACATCCCTATTAACAACTGCGTTTGCTCCAATTACAACATTATCGCCTATCTCGACCGGGCCAAGTATTTTTGCTCCCGCGCCAAAATAAACACGATCGCCTATGCTTGGGAACCTACCCCCTTTACCACTGCCACCTATTGTCACCCCCTGGTGCATTGAAGCATGCTCGCCAATCCGGATATGGTGGCCTATAATGATGTTACCCAAATGTGCAATATAAAATCCTTTTCCTATTTCTGCATACTCAGATATATCGATTGTAGTCAAAACTTCCATCAATCGCTTTAGCGGGAAGTAGATTATGTATAGGGGTATCTTCAGCCATTTGTATTTTAACCTGACCACCCAAGCTCCAAAACGATACACAATAATTGGCCAGCTACAGGGGTATACAAAGGGTACTAACACCACAGCCCATTTTGGCCAACCTTTTCTAAAGGCATATGCATCAAGATCATCTAAAAGCCTCATTAGTAACTAACCCACCTTGTTATTTCACTTTAAATAGCCTGTAATGCAAGGACTATATATTATCAATCAGGCTGATTCTGATGGCAGCATTTCTCTGTATACATCTTCCAGTTTCTTACAGACATCTTTGTTGTTAAATTCTTTTTCCACAAGTGCCCTACCATTCACTCCCATACTTCTGCTTTTTACCCTGTCACTGGACAGCGTATACATAGCTTCTGTAAGTGCCTCCTGGTCTCCAACCTTAACCAGGAGGCCAGTGCCCCCATCACTCACCGTATCCGGGACCCCGCCTACACTCGTCGAAACTACCGGCAAGCCTGCTTTCATTGCTTCCAATATAGTTATAGGGTGAAGCTCCCAGCTGGAGCTCAGAATAAAACAATCGCTATTAACAAGAAGCTCAGGGATATCTCTTCTTACTCCAAGAAACTTAACCTTGCCCTGAAGGCCCAATGCCTTAACTTGTTCTTCCACCTTTCCACGTAATGGCCCGTCTCCTACAAGGAGCAGTCGAGCATCAGGAACACGTTCTATCAACTCACAAAATGATCTGATCAACAACGCATGATCTTTCTGAGGATAAAATCGCCCAACGCTTATGAAATTATATTTATCCTTCTCTTCTGTTTTATTCAAGGATGCGTCATTGAAGCTAATCCCGTTTGGTATCAGTACAATCTTTTTCTTTGTTATATGGATACGCTCCAGGAATTGATACTGGAACCTGCATATTGCAATCGCCTTGTCACAGTATCGATATAGCATGGAAATAACATTCCATACCTTATACATGTGCGACTTTCCTGGTAGTATTCGCGATGGAACAATACCAAATCCATGGAAGTGCATAAGCAAAGGAATACCAAGGTCTTTCTTGGCCAAAAGCCCTACCAAGTTTGCAAGATCAAGATGACAGTGAAGAAGATCTGGTGGCATTTCGCGAATTAGTCTTATTATTTCCTTTTTATTTAGCAGCGACCTTAAACTCAGTGGTTTCCGGGAGAGTTTAAGAAGTGTCACACCTGTAGCAATGTACTCTGGCTCAAGCACTCCGCCTTCACCACCAAAGGCAACGACATGCTCAAACTCCTGATGATCGAATTCTCGCAACAATGCCAGGAGGTTTGTTTCTGCGCCTCCTGCACCAAGCGAGGTCAGCACATGCATAATTCGTGGCCTTGCCTGCATACTCACTTTAAAAGTCCAGCCATAAGCGAGAGGTACTTTTCACCTAGCACGTCTATCCGGTGATGACTTGAATAATATTCAGAGCAATTTTCACTCATTCTCGTATATAGCGCGTTATCGTTATCCAGGCAAGCCAGATTCCTGACCATTTCTTTAAAGTCACATGCGACCATACCAAGATCATTACTCCTGATCAGGCCATCAGGATCAAAATACGACGCTACAGGAACTCCTTTTTGCCATGCCTGAAGAAATGTATTCGGGAATCCTTCTTTAGGATCGGATGTGTTAACAAACATTTTCGCTTCATCAAAATAAACACCAACCTGACTAAATGGTACAAACCCCTTGAACGTTACGTTAGACATTTTTTTTGCCTTGGCACGAATACGTTCAAATAACGCCTGCTCACCTGATGCAGCGCCTCCAACTATCACGAATTCCTGGCCTGGCAATTGTTCAGCCAAATCAAGGAATATGTCCGGACGCTTCCAGCTTCGCATGGTACTGACCCACAGGTTATATCTACCTCTCACATTGCAATTACCGGATTTTTCTATTACCTCACTCCACCATGCATTTGGAATAACTGTAGCGTCCATTCCGTAGTTATCTTTCAGCAACTGCCGTTGAGTATGAGTTTGCGCAACTATGAGATCTGCGCGCCTCAATCCGTAGTTATATAAGTATTTGTCCCTTCTGCTGTTTATTATAAGTCCTCCCGGGTCGAAATCCGTATCCGAACCAGAAGCAAATATATATTTTTTTCCATACTTCCTGCAAAACAATGCAAGCAGGCCAGTACTCATGGAAGCGCAACGCTGGTAGTAGACATCAGCATCCGCCTTCCTTAGTGCATTCCATATACTGATCCAGCGTGGATAGACAAATCGGACGAAAGGGACACCATCCTGTAAATGAAACGTTTTCAATACACGAATTCCATGTAACTCCTGCTCATCCTCTTGCCCACAATCCAGAGTCACCATTGAGACTCTGTTGCCTTTAGATGCCAGATATTTGGCTAACATTACCATTTGTACTTCGGCCCCACCTACTCTGGCTTCTTGAGTGCCTGCAAGTATTGGGTATCCTGTTAGCGCGAGAAAGCAAATGTTCATACCAGCCTCACAACATAAAACCGAAGCCCAAAAGTATCCAGTAAGGCAAAACGAAATCAAAGCTATGCGTCAGCCCATCCAACAATATCGTGATAAGCATCGCAGCAATACCTGTATTGTATATAACAATACCCTCGGTGTTTTTTTTGGATGGCTTTAATCTTTTGAAAACACCACGTAGGCCGACCCACATCAATGTCATAAATGCAATAAAACCTACTGCACCTGATTCCACAAGGACCTGAAAATATGTATTATGCGATTGAAGGTGTAGAGACTTATCCTTCCAACCTACGCCTCGCCCAAGTACGGGGCTTTCAGCCCACGTTTCAAAGCTGGATATAATCAGAGGTATCCTGGCTTGGGCAGAGATGTCCTCGTCCATATCCGTAAAACGCCCTGCGACCTCTTCGCCAAGCCCGATAAATGAGGCAACACCCACCAGGATAGCTCCTGTTAACGTTATGCCAAGAACTGCCCGCATTGACATGCCCCTGAGCTTATACTGGATAAACAGGAATCCAACCAACCAGCCAGCCAAAGCACCCCTGGAAAGGCTGCTCAACAGACCGAGAAACAGTAAGCTTCCCGCAATAAACCATATGATTTTTCCAAACCGGGTCATGGCCTGATAAAACAGTACCTGAGCAGCGATGACCGATATGGCAAAATAGATCCCCATCATTGTTGAATGACGCATTAAGCCGACGGCTCTACCCCCTTCATTAAAGAGACTCCCGTAGGAACCAAATATATTTAACCCCATCCACCCACTCATGACAGCCCCCATATTGATGAGCCCCCATAAAGCTACGCTCAACATAAAGTATCTATATGTGCTCTCTTTTACGGGCGCCAATGATACAAGCATCGCTAATAACAGCATGCCCACGTCGCCACGATAATTTGCGAAAGGAATCCCGTTCAAGGTTCCTGATATATATACAATGAACATGTACAGCAGAATAAGCGACCAATAAAAAAACGGGAGTCTTTGTCTTTCTCTTATCCTTATTGCCACAAGTATTGCCACAAGAACAGGTGTAAGAAACGCCCTAAACAGACCAATCTGACCAATCCCTGTTATTTGCAAAAATGCGCCCATCGAGGCAAACAAAAAGAATATGAAACCTGGTAATATTTCGGCCCTGTAGGAGGCATAGCCAATCATCAAGACGATAATAAGAATGAATACCGGGAATATTGGGTTCTGAAGATGCTCAAGCATTAATACGTCCTCTTAGCTGGTTTATGATGACCAGCCAAACCAGAAGTTCTTTCAAATATTACGGGCATACACTACTCGGCACCAAGCAACTCTCTATCACGGTCATCCGATCTTGTTATCAATAACGAAATAGCGAACAGCACCATATTAGCCAAAGTAGCTGCACTTGAATACATGACCAATGAAAGTTCAGGCTCTGCATTTATGAGATATGCAACGAGGAAAACTCCCAAGCCAAGAACGCCCGTATAAAATTGTATTTTCAATAGCAGGGGCTGCCTCTTTAAAACAATAAAATTTGTTGTTGAAGGAGAAACGATAAAAACAGAAAAAAGCCATGGAACCAGTATTGATGCATATTTTCCGGAGGCTGCCCAACTCTTGCCCAACAACCAGCCAAATAGAGGCTCGCCAAAAAATGCTAGGGTCAGATATGGCACCAGACCCAGAAGGAACAGTCCCAGCGTAGCCTTAATTAATACACCGCTTATTGCATGCCCCATATTCCTGAGCTTGGCAATTCTCTGCACATATATTCTTCTCAGCGAACTACTGATTATCTCTATTGGTATTCTTGCTATTCTATTCGCCATTGCATATAACCCGACAACAGCCGGCATAAAAATAACGCCCAGAACAATCACGGGCATTTTTTGTATGAACTCTCTCAAAAATCCTGTTGGGACAGAATATACCGGAAAGTCACGATACTGATTCGCGATGTGCAGAAGCCCCTTATCTGAAGCTTTTGACACCTTGCGCATCTCACACAAATTTACCCCGCTCAACAACATTGCGCCTTTTGCAATAAATCCGAATATTGCCCCAAACAGCAGCCCCCCTATACTCGACCCATAGACAAAGCCTATCGCAATTCTGGGCAACCCGGTCATCAAACTAGCCATTATCTCTGATTTTCCAATAACCGGATATATTGTTTCTCTCGCACACCATGCTGATATAACCTTATTAAATCCTATGAGCAGCACAATAAGAGGAATAGAATATATCCACACACCAATTTGCGATATGATCCCGGACTCGACACCCAGGAAGTCAACTGCAATTGAAACCACCAGCAACAAAGTACTAATCGCAAACACTGACCATAATGACAGAACTGTCAATCGCACAGCATCACTGCCACTCCTTGGTAAAACGATAGCTTGGTCATACCTAAGTGTACCGACATTACCAAACAACAACCCGAGCGAGAGAACAATAGCCATCACACCAAAGTCATCTGGCGTAAACAGGCGCGTTACAACCGGAACAAGCGCCAGACCGATTATTTTTGCCAGGGTTGTTGACCCAATCAGCCCTATCGCATCCTTGAAAAACCCCCTGTACCTCTGGATCAGCAAATAAACCCTATTCACGATATGAAAACTCTACTTCAAGCTGATCCAGTAATAGCCCGATCCTTTTCCTCACATCCTCCAATCTCATCGGATCCCGGGTATAGACCTTACGACTACGTATTTCTCCTTTTACTGTTATCTCCAATTCTTCTAATTTTTTACGCAGCATATCTCTTTGGACAGAACCTTCTACTTCATCTGCCAGAAGGCGAATCTTCCAGGACTCCATTAGTTTCAGATATTCATAGTCCTCTAGCCCATCCCTGAATACTTCCCATCGCATAGATGGGACTAAAATCTCCTTATCACCATCCCTGCGTGGATAAACGACCCATGCATCTCCTGGCGGGTACTTTCCATACTGAACTCTATGCCAAGGGCTTTCTCCAGACGGGCCATACCAGAAGTTATATGCATAATGAAGGTAACCTGACACGCCCATACGCCAATTCAACCATGGAATTATTCGCATTTTAATCAAGGGATAATCGATGAACCTGTTAGGCATTCTCCCTCTGGGCTTGAATCCAGCGGTATACCACCACCGCCCCCACTTCTTTCCAATACCGTTCCTTTCCTTGCTGAGCGGTGCAACCATATTGGTAACAGGTATATCCATCATACCTTTACGATCTGATGCTGATAAATGTGTAGCATCTATTATGGGTACATCCGGCATTTCCTCACGCACTATTTCAGCAATCTCACGGTATATTCTTACCTGACTACCTCTCATCTCGTCACCGACATGCTGCATATAGTGGCCCTGCAGTTTGAGCTTGCGATTTTCTTCATTAATCGCATTCAAGATACTTCTGAGGTAGCGCTTATCTTCATAAGTCAAATCATCCCCAGCTAGAATTTTTATTTTTTCACCTGAAGCCACATCATAAATGTTATGTGCTTTTGCGTGAGCCAGTGGATAACCCTCGAAATTCTCTATACCTTGCTTTCTGAATATTTCTATCCATCTTTCATAGTCGGTAAAGTCGAATCTGTACTTACCCATTTCATCCTTTGTTGTTTTAATCAAACTAAGGTAGACGAATGAAATATCAACTCTATGCTTTGACTGATCCTGCGCTATCGCTTCGACCACTTGCCAGAATTTCCTGCTGCCCTTCTTAGTATTGTATCGTTTCACTATTTGCGGAACGTGTGTCCACATACTCACATGTAAACCAGGTTTTTTCGGCAGCGCGAACGACCAGACATGAAGCCGCACAGGAATCTTGTAGGCACTGGTCCCGACCGTTAACGAAGCCTCCCCTCTATATGTACCCCCACGAGTACCATCCGGGATATAGCAACTGACCCAGACCGAATTCACAACTTTTCTGGAATTTTCAGTAAAAAGTGGGAGCGGATCCGGATACCAGCCGGGAGCCTTACCATCCAACTCATTTGCCGGAGTCCGGCTTGTATTTCTCTCAACATATACATACTCAGGTGCACGAGCTAGACAGTTACCTGCCTTGTAGATACTATCACCACCTATATGCTTGAGGTCGCCGAAATCTATCGATGTAATTCCAGCATTATTTGAGTCTGTTAACAGTAGCTGTACGCTTTCATACTCATTACGTGCCGCCCAAATCTCTATCAGGGGTTTACCGCTCCCCGCAGCAACCGATCCCATAAACAATCTGGTCATCGAACTAGCCACTTCCAGGCGGATCTCTGCAGAAACTGTACCAACATGTGCTGACATTGCACTCAGTGTAGTTAACACCAGTACAAATAAATTTACCAGTATACCTTGATAACACAAAACACAACTACTCGTTAACTCAAGAGACCATGCTTTAGGAAGTACTTGGCCATACTAGTCAGATGGTAACGAACATGCGGCGAACTAAAACGTTTCAGCCCACCTTTCAGACTATCATGTTGAGCATCATGACATACAGTAGTTACTGGCGCATAAACGACTCTCCACCCGCCATTCAGGAATCTCTTGCACCAATCAACATCCTCCATATACAGAAAGAATCGTTCGTCCATTTTACCTACGTCATCTATAGCAGCTT
Organism: Thiogranum longum; assembly: GCF_004339085.1. Lineage (NCBI taxonomy): Bacteria > Pseudomonadati > Pseudomonadota > Gammaproteobacteria > Chromatiales > Ectothiorhodospiraceae > Thiogranum > Thiogranum longum. The sequence goes on from NZ_SMFX01000001.1 coordinate 2,818,096, forward strand.
TTCTGACCAGAATTGCTCCTCCTGACAGCCACTCAACATCACGGCAACTATCATGAGAAAAATCTTCCATCAGATATCTTCTCTTTTCTTTCTTGGCACCAGGTAATTTCCGCAGAGCTGTCCTGACAAAAAACAACGTCCACGGCCGGGGAAACCGGCGGCAAGATGGCTGGATACTACCATCACCGTAAATAACACGAGGACCAATTGCCGCTATATCGCCTTCATCATTCATCATACCAAGAAGGCCAGACATATTACTGTCGAGCAAGCGGCAGTCAGGGTTAAATACAAATACATATGGAGCCTTGCATTCACGCAGCGCCCTGTTAACACCGCCTGCATAACCTCTATTCCTGTCATTCGAAATCAGGCGTATAGATTCGAACTTGGTTCTGTATTCGTGCAGTACGCTCTCCTCGTATTCGGAGTTACTAATTACAATGCACTCCCATTCAAGGTCTGCTAAATATTCTCTCAGGGTTGGCAGGCATCCGTCGATCTGGTCCATGCAATGGTATTCAACGATGACGATGGATAAATCCATACAATTAACCCCGCCCTGTCACTTTCAATGCCGAACAGACAGCTTCACGTACAATCTCAGGAATTCGTGACGCCATAGCATCTGGAACAACAAAATCAGACGCTCCATTGATAGCATGATCAAGCATCTCCACCTCGTACAGGGCAATAACCTTACCCTCCTGTGCGAGCGCATCTACCAGCTCGGCCTGATCATCCTGGCATTCACCGAATTCCCGCATCCTTGGAACTGCTATCGTTGGTTTTTTGGCCGCAAGGCTGTCGCGTATACTGCCAAATCCACCCTGTGTAACCACAATCCTCGCCTCACTGATCCACTGCTCTATCTGCCGGTGCGGCACAAAGTCGTGACATTTGATATTATCTGTATTACAGCCAGTATGTCCGGCCTGCACAACGACCTCTTCATCATGCTCTCCTGCCCATTTATCGACTGCATACAGCAATCGTAAAAAAGGGTACGGATTGGTGCCGAGCATGACCAGAATCACAGTAACGGCCCGCCATAAACCGCCCCGGGGTAATGCTTGAGAAGCGACTTCCATTGCACAATAAACAGGTCCGCAAACCGGTAAACGATTTTCCCGGTTCTCGACGGTGTCATGATACGAGCGCCGGTTTCAATATATATCAGCTTGCTACCACCAAGTTTTGCCAGCAGACATGTCATAAGGGCAATACCTGCACCATTGCTGATAACTACAGGAGGGCGCTTTTCGAGAAATATTTTTAATGACTGCCAGAAGTTTTTAAGGTACAGCAAAACGCTGACATGTGGGTCAACGACATAGCATACCTCCTCTCCCTGCAGAGTAGATCTCACATGCGGCTCATCAAATGTGATGAAATAACGCTCGACATCCAGCCCACTGGTTGCAACGAGCATCTCTGCCAGATGACCACCTGATGAACATACAATACAAATACTCATGAGATAGTTTCACCCAGAATATTGGCCCTGAATGTTTTCCTGAACTCTCCAAACGGTACTGTCCTGGCATAATTCCTTTCAATAATCCCCTCCGGGTCTACAAAAATAACGGGAACCTCATCAGCATTCATTTTCCGCAGTGTTTCTTCAAGACTGAATGCATAGAGGTCCAGCGGAAACCAGTGGATGAGTGCCCTGAAACGTTCGAGAAAACAGTAATGAGCAGCCTGGAATCTTTGCAGAATATTGTCTTTCAGCACAAAACGTATATCGATATCCGATGTTTCCCTATAGCAGCCTTTAGAGAGGCTTCCGTAGGAAGCTGCAGCCGCCAGATATGGCCGGCCCTGTATTCTTCGCTCCAGACCCTCAATATACTGAATGAAGCGGTGTGGATCATTCTTTCCGATATCGATGTGCATTAACAGTGCAACCGGCTGGCAATTAATGATCCAGTTTGTGGTGTGCGCAAGCAACAGCGCAACAATCACATCACCAATACCGGGGTCCTGAAAAAAGATAAAAATAAACAATACAGTCAACACCAGATCCAGTAACAACTTGTAGATTATCTCAATCGGATTCATATAAAGCATACCCTGGAGCACCCAGTTGGACAGCACACGCCCTGGTTTCGATTGAAATAACCGCACCAGTAACGGGTTACTTACAAAATCAGGCAGTTTTTTTCTTTTCATTTCCCTACACCAACCTTTTCTGCAACAGTGTTCAGCAATTCTTCCAGCCCAAGATCATTTCTCACTTCAGATAATCCGAATTTCTCCGGCAAATTCTCGTATAGGCGAAAGCGGGTACTAAAATTCCTGTCTACCCTGGACTCCGGCCTGGCTCCCAGCACCTTTTTTTCCTGTCGCAAAATCGGTAAAACAAGACTCCCTTCCGGCAAAAGACGAAGGAAGGCCTTTCCTATGTGGGTCTTTTCAAGATTTTCGATACCCGTATCAATCATAAGGTCGATAAGGATATCGTAAATGTACCGGTCCAGGAGTATGACCTTCCTGGCATTTCCGGCCCCTTTACCCAGGTAGAGATACCTGACGCGTAATGCGTCCAGGTACTGAAGGTAAACAAATAGCCATGCTATAACCCTGGACCTGTAGAACTCGTGATATCCAACCCTGATTCCGTTCACATACTCGTAGCGTGTCAATCCCGTCAGCCGGCAAAATGCGAGTAAGGGTTTCGTGAACACGTGATTAAAGCGCAGCCAGCGGACATCCACATCGTAGCCCTGCTCTCCAAGCTTTTCGGCCAGCCACTCCACTACTGTAGTCTTGCCTGAACCGTCAATACCGCTTACGTTAATGATTCGGGGAACATTCATCAGAAACTTGATTCTCCAGCCTTTCCACCATCCGGTAGACTTCGTCCCAGTCGGGATAATCCTTCATAAATTTACGGGCAGATCTGGACAAATCCTGGTAATCAACAGTTTTGTCCACAATACTTTTCATTGCCTCCGCAAGCTGCAGATCATCCATGGATTCGACTACCAGGCCCCGGCCCTCCACAAGTTCAGGTATACCATCAACCCGTGTGCCAATAACGGGCTTTTCACGTGCCAATGCTTCCAGAATAGCTATCGGGACGTCTGATGGAACGACAACGAAAGGAAGCACTACCACATCACATGCTTCAATATGCGCCCAGACCTGCTCACGGTCGAGCCACCCGCCTATAATTTTGACCCTTCCCTCTAAACCAAGACTTCTGAATTTTTCCCTGTAGTTATTTACCGTTGTTTTGTCCGCACCGCGTGCTAGCACCACAAGGCAGGCATCCGTTCTATTTGCTGCAATACGCGAAAAGGCCTTTATCAGAACATCTATACCACGTATTTTCCGTACCGCACCCATGTAGGAAAAAACAAGCGCACTCCCCCCGAAACCATACTGCTTACGCACCTCGTTTATATTCTCCCCAGGTACAGACTTCCTGTCTTCCGGGTCAATTCCGACGGGTACGACATCAATTCTTTCTTTCTCAAGGCCCGACTCAACCAGTATTTTTCTGTTGGATTGGCTCTGAACGATCACCCTTCTTATATATGGCTGCATCAGCAGTCTGACAAACATAAAGCGGGGAATCCCTCGCTGCTGAATCAACGCTTTTAACTCGATCCACGGCACACCGCTCAGTCCCGCCCTGACCAACAATGCCCATGGATACAATGGGCAGGTAATCAAGGCTGTTATTCGGCACCCAAGTTTTTTCCATGCACGGTAATAAATGATTGATCTGGGCGTTACACTCCACCACACCCGATCTGCCCCAAGACTATTAATATAGCGAACCAGTGAGCTCATGCGCCTGACTGACAGAAGCCTGGTACTGACCACTGTAAGGTTTTCTGACCAGGCCTCTTCGTATTCAGCGCCAGATGCATCTGTAATCAAGATAACTCTTCCATTATTACTCATGCGCACTGCCAGCTCATAAAGGTACCGCCAAGGCTGAAGCCTGATTGTTTCCCTGCTTATTCCATGCGCCACAAACACGATGACCGGGAGAGGCATGTCATTTTTCATTTGCGATCAGGTCCAGGCCTTCTTCAAACCGATCTACATTTTTCTCTGAATAGTTCTGCTCGACATACTCCCTGTTTCTTTTACCCAGGTCTTTTCTCAACTCCGGATTTTCTATCAGTTTCCTTAGCGCCGAAGCCAGCTGCCCGGAAGACCGCTCATCAACAATAATCTGGTCTACAATTTCATCGATTGCCCCGCATCGTGTTGCCACCACAGGGAGCCCGCAAGCCATGCCCTCCATAAGCACAACGGGTATACCCTCTGCGCCCTCCCTTTGAGTCGTAATGGATGGCACGCAAAGTATATCGACACTCTGGTACAGGAAACGCAGTTCTTCCTGATTCATTTTGCTGAATATTGTCACCCGGTCAGAAACGCGAAGCTCCTCTGCCAGGTGCTGAAGATCCATGTCACCAAACCCGACAAAACAGAAATGCGCATCCACATCCTGTAATTTTCCAATCGCTTCGAGCAGGTACTGAAACCCCTTCCGCTCTGTAAATCGCCCGACTGAAAGAATATTTACCCTGCTTACAGGCCTGTAGAGCGACACATCGACAAACAGTCGATTCAGATGTATCCGGCTCTCATCCACGCCATAATCATTTTTAAGCAGGTCATACCATTTTCGGGAAATAGGAAAGACACCATCACAATAACGGACAGCCTTTCTGAACAACGATGGGTTTGGGTTCGTGTAGAACTCTGCAGCATGTATTGTTACGGAAAGGGGAAGATTTGTCAGTTTCTTGCAGAAGTAGCCGACAAACAGCTTGTGATCGCCATGATGACAGTGGATCTGCGCAATATTATTACGCTTCATCACGGGCGCATAATCGAGTGCAAATACCAGGTCTACCAGAGCACGGTCTCTGGCAGCTTCGACAAGCAACCCCGGGTGCAGCAATGCCCGTAACGCGATAATCGGGGATCTGATAAGCAATTCAAGGGGCGTCAGGGTTCTGAATGACCAGTCTTCTTTAGGTCCAAATACATCACCCTTTCGGTATTTTGTGGCAAAAAGGAACAACTTTCGTCCTTTGTTAAACAACGCATCAATTTCCCGATAAACAAATGTTTCAAGGCCCGCCCCCATCGGAACTATATATGCGATTGTTTTTTTATTCTCTGCCATGATCTATCAACCGGTCAGGGTTTACGTGGTTTATCGTATGTGAAATATTCCAGTGAAGTTTTGGCTATATCTGAAATATCTTCTATCTGCCGCCTTGTCAGCCTTTCGATCTGGTTCCGGTTTACATCAGCCTTGAAATGGTCCATGAATTTCTCTATCGGGTACCAGATGAGCCCTTCCTGGTCCTGTTCATATGTGTAGGTATGCCCGCCATCTTTCCCGACTGTCTTTTTATTTTCGAGTCTCACCTTCCTGATCTGCCCGACATCCAGCCCGGCATAGCCGAAAATCTGTTCAAACACATCTCTCGGCGACTCCAACAGATCCTCGAACCTGAAAATGTGATAATTGGGTATTTTTTTCGAGTCGGCAATAATGCGCTGACACCCTCTTTCATAATCCTGTGCTATTTTCGCAAGTGACACGCCACGCCGGATATGTCCTTCGCACATCGCATAACCATTCCTGACCAGGGCGATAAAGGTTGCATCGGGATACATTCGTGCGAGGTCGTTTGACAAACAAACAAGGCCGCCAAGATTTTTACTCAATAAACGTGACCGGGCAATCTCCTCATCGGTATACCTGACCCCTTCCGACTTGTAACAATTCTGTGTTGGTCCTCGCGCCTTGAGTTTCTCATCAAACAGCACTTTATCAATGCACTGCATTGCGCGCTTTGAAAGGGCTTTACGGTCCTCCCATAAATCCAGCGAGAACACATCCTGTCTTTGTGCCGCAAGCACCGGCAAGTAATTCCAGAGTTTTGATAAAACGACTGACGCCGGTTCCTTGAACCTTCGCGGAAACCCCTTGCCTTTGAAGACCTCCTGTATTTCTCCACGTGGCGAGCAGACTTCCGGATGTGAACGCAGCAGGTTCAGTACGATATTCGTACCGCCGTGCTGAAATCCCAGAATAAAAATCGGCCTCTTGTTTAACACGCGTGTTTTCCAGCCATTCCAGCGCAATCATCACCATTTCCGGAGTGACACATTGCACACAATTGTTTGTTATTTACATCAACAATCCGCGGATGTCGGTAGTTTTTACACAATTTAACACATCAAATCGCACTTTGGCACTCCGGCCACCCTTCACCCATCTTAAAATTATGAGAAAAATCTGTAGTTTCATGTAACTACCATCATAACCGTCAAAATAATAGCCGCAAATTCTTACAGTTATAATGCCAAGCAGAACCTTTGCCGTGACAATTTTTACTGTATAATGCGCCGATATTACAAATACAAGTATAAGAATCTGTAAGCGTACAAACTCCCGGATGAAGTGCGCCTGCACAAAGGCATCAGTCGGATGATCAAGGATTTTGGCCGCCGCGCCTTCATTAAAAAAACGCTTACCTTGTTATCAGGGCTGTCGATGTACGGCTGTGGAGGTGGCTCCGGTTCTTCGGGGACAACCCCGGCTCCGTCTCCAACACCTGCGCCCACTCCTCCGGCTTTTCTCGTACATCCTTCAGACCAGACTGCCGTCAAGGGAGACATTGCAACATTCGAGACACTCGCTTCCGGTGCAGAGCCGCTTTTCTATCAATGGCAGCGAAATGGCCTGGATATTCCGGGTGCAACAGGTCTTACTTACACCACATCACCCACAGCACTCGGTGATGATGCAGTCTTTAGCGTAATCGCCACTAACAGCGCAGGCAGCGTAACCAGCCTTGATGCCCAACTGACTGTTCTTCCACCAAAGATTACTGCTGATTCAACAAGTGTAACAGTTGATTCAACCTTGCTGACCGTCGACAACAGCCTGATATAGCCGGTATCAACAACATGATCAACGGTACTGCCTGTTGTAATAATCACGATATGCCCCATCACGCACTCGCGCCCACCATTCCTTGTTGTCCAGATACCACAGGATGGTTTCCTCAATACCCTTCTCGAACGTATAAAGAGGCTCCCAATCAAGTTCGCGCTTCATTTTACCGGCATCTATGGCATAACGCCGGTCATGTCCGAGGCGATCCTTTATATATGTAATAAGATTGCTCTTCGGCGCATTACCAGGCCTTAACTCATCAAGATGCTCACACACAAGCTTGACGATATCGATATTCGCCCATTCATTACAGCCGCCTATATTATAGGTTTCTCCCAAACAACCTTTATCAAGCACCACATCGATACCCCGGCAATGATCTTCCACATGCAACCAGTCACGAATATTCATGCCATCACCATAGATTGGCAGGGGTTTGCCTTCGAGAGCATTGATAATTACCAGCGGGATCAGCTTTTCCGGAAACTGGTAGGGGCCATAGTTATTTGAGCAATTGGTTGTCAGCACCGGCAGGTCATAGGTGTGGTAATAAGCGCGCGCAAGGTGGTCTGATGCCGCCTTTGATGCGGAGTAGGGACTATTCGGTGCAAAAGGCGTTTGTTCTGTAAATGCCGGATCCTCGGGACCAAGCGAGCCATATACCTCATCAGTTGAAACATGCAGGAAGCGGCATCCTGTTTTATCTTTGTCCCAGAACTTTCGAGCCGCCTCCAAAAGCGTGAATGTTCCATGGATATTTGTTTTTATAAATACCTCGGGACCGAGGATCGATCGATCCACATGTGATTCCGCTGCAAAATTAACAACTGTATCAATTTTTTCATCTTCAAAAACTTTTTCAATACAGTCAACATCACAGACATTTCCGTGAATAAAACGATAATTGGGGTTCGACTCAATATCCTTAAGACTTTCAAGGTTACCCGCATAGGTCAGCGCATCTAGATTAACCACCCGATCACCCGGATGATTCGCCAACCAGTAACGAACAAAGTTGGAGCCTATGAACCCTGCACCACCGGTAATTAACACATTTCTCATTCTTATCGACCTTTTACGACAGCAACGTCACGCCTGCGAGCCACTCTGCTGCTTCAGCATCCTGTACAGACTTTCCCGCCAGTGAGGAATTTGATAATCCAGCATACCTCGTATTTTCACCTTACTCATTACAGAATAAGCCGGCCGCTTCGCCGGCAACGGGAAATCTTCAGTCGGAATCGGGCGAATAGTTTCCGCCACGACAGGAAAACCCGCACGTTTTGCGCCAGCGACTATTTCCATTGCAAAGTCATACCATGAAGCAACACCTTCATTACTGAACTGGTAAGTCCCCGTTGCTTCATTTTTAATTAACACTCGCATGGCTTTGACAATATCACTGGTCCATGAGGGTGCACCGATCTGGTCATCGACCACTCTCAGCTCTTCCCGTTCCGCAGCCAGGCGTAAAATGGTTTTGACAAAATTATGGCCGTGCGCACCGTAGACCCAGGCTGTCCTGAGAATCAGCGCCTCGGGCAGCACTTCGCGTATGGCCTGCTCTCCTTCCAGTTTGGACTGGCCGTAAACACCGAGCGGGTTGGTTGCATCACTTTCTTTATAGGGCCGCGATTGCTCGCCACCGAAAATGAAATCGGTGGATACATGCAAAAGGTGACCACCACTACGTTTCACACCTTCTGCCACAGCACGAGCAGCATCGCGATTAACGGTAAAGGCGAGCTCCCGTTCTTCCTCGGCTTTATCAACCTGCGTATAAGCGGCGCAATTAATCACCCAGTCAGCCGAATAGTCAGCTATCGCCTCTGCCACCTGTGCAGGCTGTGAAAAATCCAGCTCATCCCGGCCGATTGAAATAAAGGCCTCGCCATCTGCCTGCAGCGCCAACACCGCTTCCCTGCCAAGCTGGCCTTTAGCACCCGTTACCAGGATCGTCACAACGCATCCTCGTAAACCGGCAACTTGCGACCCATATCACTGAGCAGCCGATTATTGGCATCCTTGTCAGAAATCCTGAAATCACGTCCCGGCCAGTCTATGCCGATTGCAGAGTCGTCCCAGCGAATACCATGCTCAAATTCAGGCGCATAATAATCTGTACACTTGTATAAAAAGTCTGCGGTCTCACTCAACACACAAAATCCATGCGCAAATCCTGGCGGAACATAAAGCTGGTGCTGGTTTTTCTCACTCAGCTCTGCACCGACCCACCGACCGAAGGTCGGCGAATCCTGCCGAATATCAACCGCCACATCAAACACTGATCCAGTCGCTACACGCACCAGCTTGCCCTGCGGCTGCTGGAGCTGGTAGTGCAGGCCACGCAGCACTCCCTGACTTGATCGGGAGTGGTTATCCTGAACAAAGTCCACATCCAGACCAGCCTCCGCATACTTTCTTCTATGCCAGCTCTCCATAAAGAATCCGCGACTGTCCCCAAATACGTCTGGCTCGATCAACAGCACCTCGGGGATCTCCATTGGGCTGATCTTCATGCGCAATGCCCATCTTCTTCAAGAATGTCCAGCAGATAACGTCCGTAACCATTCTTCGCCAGCGGTTGCGCCAGCTTCTCCAACTCGTCAGAAGATATATAACCCATCCGGTAAGCAATCTCTTCCACGCAACAGACCTTCAGCCCCTGCCGCTGCTCAACTGTTTCTATAAAATTCGCGGCCTGCAATAGTGACTCATGTGTCCCGGTATCAAGCCAGGCTGTACCACGACCCAGCTTTTCAACCTGCAGACTCCCGTCCTGCAGGTAGCGGGAATTAATATCCGTGATTTCCAGCTCACCGCGCGGAGAAGGCTTGAGGTTGGCAGCAATATCCACTACGCGATTATCGTAGAAATATAACCCCGTCACTGCATAATGAGAACGTGGCTTTTCCGGTTTTTCTTCTATCGATAAAGCCTGGCCACTTTCATCAAACTCAACCACGCCATAGCGTTCCGGATCACGCACACGGTAAGCAAACACTGTAGCGCCTGATTCACGCTCTGCCGCACGGCGCAAATTGGTGCCCATACCGTGACCGTAAAAAATGTTATCGCCAAGCACCAGGCAGCAGGATGAAGTACCAATAAACTCTTTGCCAATGGTGAAGGCCTGCGCCAGCCCTTCCGGCTTTGGTTGCACAGCGTACTGGATATCCAGACCAAACTGGTTTCCGTCACCCAGCAGTCTCTGGAATGCCTCACTGTCTTCCGGCGTGGTAATGATCAGCGCTTCCCGAATACCCGCCAACATCAAGGTTGACAGTGGGTAGTAGATCATCGGCTTGTCGTACACCGGCATCAGTTGTTTACTGACCGAACGCGTCAGGGGATACAAGCGCGTCCCGGAACCGCCGGCCAGGATAATACCTTTCATATTATTTATACTCAGCAGGATTATTAACCATCAGATTGCACACCCTGCGTATCCAGGTAACCTTCTCTTAATAAATAGAGATAGATATCCTGTGCGGCTTCCATAGGCGTCAAACCTTCGGTATTGACACGCAGTTCGGGCTGCTCCGGTATTTCGTAGGGATCGCTGATTCCTGTGAACTCAGGAATTTCACCACGTCGCGCCTTGGCATACAGTCCTTTGCGGTCACGCGCCTCGCAAGCTTCCAGTGAGGTTGCCACATGGATTTCAATAAAGTCACCATGCGGTTCGATCATCTCCCGGACAGAACGGCGCATTTGCGTATAAGGTGCAATCGGCGCACAAATTGCAATGCCACGATTCTTGGTGATTTCACTGGCCACGTAACCTATCCGGTTGACGTTCAGGTAACGGTGTTCCTTCGAGAAGCCCAGCTCGCTGGAAAGATGCTGACGTACAACATCACCATCCAGCAGTGTGACCGGTCGCTCGCCAGCCTCCAGCATCTTGGCATAAATGATTTTTGCCAGCGTGGATTTTCCTGACCCGGACAGACCGGTAAAGAACAGGGTAAAACCCTGCTTGCTGCGAGGCGGGTAAGCCTTGCGCAACTCGCGCACCACCTCAGGATAGCTGAACCAGGACGGTATCTCCTCGCCCTTGCTGAGGTCGGCCTTTAGCTGCGCATCGGTATAATCAGTGGCTTCCAGTCCTTCGCGCTCGATGACTGACGCAGGCAGAAAACGATCTTTTGACGGAACATAGCGCATCGCTTCCACGGGAACAATTTCGATATCAAGTTCTTTACTGAATTTATTGACAAGTTCACGTGACTGCTCAGGTTGGTAGAATGGCTGGTCCTTGCCATCTGCATCTGCCGGCGGATAGGCGTGCCTTGGCCCGATAATCATGTGAGAACAGCCATAGTTCTGACTGACGATTGCATGCCACAAGGCTTCACGCGGCCCCGCCATTCGCATGGCCAGTGGCAACAGTGACAACATCGCCAGGTTTTGCGGGAAGTGCTGCCGAATTGCCTGGTAACAGCGCACACGGGCGTAATAGTGCAAATCACCTGGCTTGGTTATACCTACGGTGGGGTGGAGCAGGATGTGCCCCTGTATATCCTTTGCCGCCTGCAAGGTAATATCCCGCTGCAGCCGGTGCATCGGCTTCGAAGTCTGGAAAGATACAACGCGGCGCCAGCCTTTCTTCCTGAACAAGGCGCGCAGTTCCTGCGGCGTATCCCAGAAGCTCTCGAAATCGTGGTGTACGGGTGACTGGATACCTTCGATCTGCCCACTTATATATACGGGCTTTACAACTTCGTTCAGGTATCGCACTCCCGGATGTGCATCCGAAGTGGTGCCATAAACCTTTTCCGCTTCACGCTTCTTGTCCGGCTGCCAGATATCCTCAACGGTCAACACTGCGGGCATAAAACCCTCGCCATCACGCAGTGCGATTTTTGTTCCTTTTTCCAGCTTGCCTGCAAAGGCCTGGTCGACATCAAGCACAATCGGTACCGGCCAGACTGTGCCATCCGCCAGCCGCACACGATCAAGGACTGATTCGTAATCGGCCTGGTTCATGAACCCGGCCAGTGGGGAGAACGCACCGTTCATCAGTAATTCGAGGTCGCAGACCTGTCGCTGACTAAGGGTAAGTGACAGATATTGCTGAGATTCTGTCTTGAGGGCTTCCGCCTTTTCCGGGTCGACCAATAGATTGACTAACTGGCCGCCGTGCGGTTGTACAAAAAACTCTTTCGTTGCCATTTGTTAAAATTCCACGATCCAAGTTGCCAGTGCGGGTTTGTCGAAATTATTATGCAGTCCAGTTAAACGGCCGGATGTCGGAATTTTTTACATCCACGACCTGGTACCCCCGGACAGTGGAGTTTAGGTGTTCATCATTACAGGGTAAACCCCCGTCGCGGTAACGCTGGCTACCGCCACCCCGCCAATCTGCCCATACACTCCCGATTCAACGCCTGCACCCGCTGCTGGCTTGCCGCTTCGTTATAACAGCGCAATTCGGGCGCATTGCCGGATGGCCGCAGGTGGACGATCTCACCATTCTCGAAGGTAATCCTCAGGCCATCGGTCTGGTCTGTCTGCTGCACGGCGGCGTCGCACAGATCGCCGAACATCGCTTCAATCGCCTTATCAGAGGCTGCCAGTTGTTCGATTTTCTGTCTCGATAATTCGGTGGGGAAGGCTTTCAGCCGGTCACTGGCGGTAAAGCGCGGCGGCAAGGCCGCCACCTGCTGGCTGACCGGCAGGCCCTGCTGGTGTGCACTGGCCAGGATCGCCAGCATTGGCAGCACCGCATCGCGCGTCGGCAACGCCTTCAGCGTTTTGCCGTTCAGGGCAATATCAGAGGCCAGCAGAAAGCCGCCATTGGCTTCATAGCCGGCCACGCGGGTAGCCCCTGCGGCAAGCGCCTGGTTCATCTGCTCGATCACATAGGGCGAGCCGATTCTTGTCCGGAACACTTCGTCGAACCCGCCGCAGGCTTCCACCACGCTGTTGCTGCTGACCGGCGTCACCAGCGTCTGAATACCGAGAAAGCGGGCACAAAGCACACCAACGACATCGCCACGCAGCCACTCGCCCTGTTCATCAGAAATCAGCGGGCGGTCTGCATCGCCATCGGTCGAGATGACGGCATCAAAGCCCTGCTCTGCCGCCCATTGCCGACCCAACGCGATGTCTTCTTCGCGGATCGCTTCGGTATCGACAGGGATAAAAATGTCCGAACGTGCCAGCGGCATAACCTCGGCACCCAGCGCTTGCAGAATTGTCACCAGCAGGTCGCGGGCCACGCCGGAGTGCTGGTACACACCGACACGCATACCGGCAAGCGCGTCCGGGCCGAAGAAATCTTCATAACGCGCCAGGTAAGCGCGCTCCGCTGCCGGATCGGCAGGCGGCAGAGCTTTCTCATCGATCACCGGGAAAGGTTCGGGCAATGTCACCGTCTGTTCCCGGATCATGGCCTCGTCACGCTTGAGAATTTCACCTTCTGGCCGGTTGAACTTGATGCCGTTGCGGTCATCCGGAATATGGCTGCCAGTCACCATAATAGACGCGTTATTGTGTTGTATGGCGTGAAATGCCACCGCCGGCGACGGTAGCCTGCCGGTGTAAACCGCATTAAAACCCGCATCCTCCACGGCCTTTGCCACCGCCACAAGAATGCGTGGCGTACTGGGCCGCAGGTCGCCTGCCAGCAGGATATCGCTACCCTGTTTCAGCGTGCCGTCTGTCTCCATGGCCTGAATGAAGGCGCGCGTGTAGGCATAGCAGACCTCTGGCGTCATGGCCTCGACAGTGCCGCGCGCACCACTGGTGCCAAAGGCAACACCGCTGCGGTCCATCAGTTCGCTGATTACTACGGCTTTCACACCCCTGGGCCTCTGAAGTGATCAGTCATTGCGATGCCTTGACCCGCAAGGGTAAGGTACCCGTAATGAAGCCCGGAGGGATTCTATGGGCGCAGCGCGGCAATCTGTTTGACATGGTGCCAGACTGTCGGAGATTGCTTCGCTGCGCTCGCAATGACGTGGGGTGGTGGGGTGGGGGGTGGGGGACATCACGTTGCAGGCTTCCGCCTGGACGGCAGGCCGTACCAGAGGAACAGCGCCAGCAATAACAATCCCAGTTGCAATGCGAGTCCTTGCAGGTTCGGGTAGATACCCAGTAAATCAAAGCGCGGGAAGTTGACCGGAGTGACCGGAATGTAGCCGGCCTCCTGCAAGGCGGCCACACCCTTGCCGGCAAAGATCACGGCCAGTACAAACATCAGGATACCGGTGACGCTGAAGAACTGGCGCAGCGGCAACCGCATGCTGTAACGCATCACCAGCCAGGCAAGCACCACCAGCACGCCGATGGCCGTACCAAAACCACCAAGCGCCATACTCCGGCCCGCTTCATCGGTCTGCGCCCACAGTGCCTGGTAGAACAGGATGGTTTCGAAAACTTCGCGGTACACGGTAATAAAGGACAGGCCGGACAGACCCCATAGCGCACCGGCGCCGAGTGCCTTGCGCACATTGTGCTCGATAAACTGTCGCCATTGCGCGGCGTTGGTTTTGTCGTGCAACCAGAAACCGACATAGAACAGCACCGCTGTCGCCGTCAGCGCCGCCACCCCCTCGGTAATTTCACGACTGGCGCCACTGATTTCGATGAGTGAAACCGAGGCCCACCAGGTCAGGAAACCGACCACCAGTGCGCCGATCCAGCCAAAGTGCAGGTAACGCATGTTATTTTTGTGTTCTGTCTTGACCAGGAAGGCGGCCAGCGCTGCAACCACCAGCAAGGCTTCCAGTCCCTCACGCAGCAGGATAAAGAAGGCGCTGGCAAAGGCCGCCGTACCGGACAGGCTGCGGCCGCTCAGACGCTGGGATGCAACGTCGAGTTTACCCTTGATCTCGATGACTGAACGCTCAAGTTGGTCGGCCGGCACACCCTCGCGAATCTGGTTGCGCAGCGCGGTCATGGCATGCTCGATGTCCAGCCTGAGCTCGCTGTCGACGGCATTGAGCCCTCGCTCGACCAGCTCGAAACCTTCCAGGTAGGCCTCCACCGCCATGCGGTAGGCCTTGTCGCGATCGCCGGCCTTGTAGGCTGTCACCACATCGTCGAGCCGGTGCAGTGAAAACTCCAGTGGCGAACGATTGGAAAACAGTGCTTCCGGGTTGGCCCGCAGGTAACCCATCATCTCGCTACCGGCAGGCCCGAATTCACGCTCGGCTTCGGCCGGCGTCAGCACGGTAAGCTTGCGAATATCCTGCAGGGGCGCCAGCTTCGGGTCAGAAAAATTGGCTACCGTGCCACTCCGCTGCTCATCGCTGATGGCGAGCTGACCCACATAAAAGGCCAGCGACCAGCGGTCATCGGCGGACATTTCATGGAAGGGCGTCATGGCGGTGTCCGGCACACCCTGGGTAATGGTGTTGTAGAGACCATAGAGGTTGCGCTGGGCGTAACGTTTGCGATCGGTAAAGTCGATAGGGGGTGGCTGCATACCGGCAGCCATGGGACCATCTCCCGCACCTGTCGCCCCGTGGCAACTGGCACAGCGCTCGCTGTAAAGCTGCGCGCCACGCACCAGGTCCGGCGTCTTGCGTGGCACAACCGTCACCTTGTAACCCTCGATAATGGCCTTGCGCATTTCACCGGTCAGGCTGCGTATCTCTGCCGGGTCCGCCTTCGCCAACACGCGTTCGGCGAGCCGGGCGCCCTGCCCGGCCAGCTTGTCCCGCGTCGATCCCTCGGGTAAATCGGCTATCTGCCGGACGATTCCCTGGGAAAAATCCTGCATCTCCTCGAATTCACCGGGATGGGTCACCTTGCCACCACTGACAGCCTCTCCGTAATCGACACCTACATAGTCAATAAGCTGGAGAAGTTGCTGGATATCACCCGCCCGGGACAGGGAAGAAAAAACCAGAAGTGACAGAACAAGAACAACGCGTTTCATAAGCAACATTAACTATGCGGGGAAATGAGGCCTCAAATTATAATGATTCGCATTTAGATTGCAAACAGCCCTGAAATTTTCAGGGCTATTACAGGGACCCTCACTAATCGAGCTTGTTGACCCATACGGCATGGACGTTCACAAATTCCCGGATACCGTGGATGGACAGCTCGCGTCCGTAGCCGGAATTTCGGATGCCGCCGAACGGCATGCGCGGGTCCGACCTGGACATATCGTTGACAAAAGCAGCCCCGGACTGGATACCGTCCTCCGCAATCCGCTCGCCACGCGCCAGGTCCTCGGTCCAGACCGCACCCGCCAGGCCAAAGTCGGTGCAATTGGCTACTTTTATGGCCTCCGCCTCGTCTTTCACCCGAATCAGCGTTGCCACCGGGCCGAACAGTTCTTCGGACCATGCCGCCATGCCTTCTTCAACGCCGGCCAGTACCGTCGCCGGGTAGTAAGCGCCCGGGCCATCGGGAATTTCGCCACCGGTGAGCAGTTTTGCGCCACCCTGCAAGGTGCGCTGGACCTGGTCGTGCAAGCCATCGCGTAAGTCCATACGCGCCTGGGGGCCGATATAGACGCCCTCTTCGGCCGGATCGCCCATTTTGAGGTTTTTCACCGCCTCGACAAACTTCCGTTCGAACGCGTCATAAACCGCATCGACGACAATAAATCGCTTGGCGGCAATGCAACTCTGCCCGCTGTTCTGGTAGCGCCCGACAATGCCGACTTCCACGGCCTTGTCGATATTGGCATCCTCCAGCACGATAAACGGGTCCGATCCGCCCAGTTCCAGCACGCATTTTTTCAGCACCTTGCCCGCCTCGCTGGCCACCGCACGACCGGCCGCCACACTGGACGTAATCGTTACCGCGGCGATACGCGGGTCATGGATGACTTTTGTGGTTTGCGGGACATCGATAAGCAGGGAGCGGAACAGGTTTTCCGGCAGGCCGGCTTCGCGGAAAATATCTTCGATCATTAACGCGCAACCAAACACGTTTGGCGCATGTTTCAGCAAGGCGCCATTACCGGCCATCAGCGACGGCGCTGCGAAACGGAACACCTGCCATAGCGGGAAGTTCCAGGGCATAACGGCCAGCACCACGCCCAGCGGCTTGTAGGTCACAAAACTGTGGTGCGCCTCGGTTTCAACCTCTTCAGAGGCCAGGAAACGCTCGCCGTTCTCGGCGTAATAGTCGCAACCCCAGGCACACTTCTCGACCTCTGCAAGCCCTTGCGGCCAGATCTTGCCCATTTCGCGCATCATGACCCTGGCATAAGCTTCCTTGTTCTTGCGTAACACGGTCGCCACTGATTTCATCAACCGGGCCCGTTCAGCAAACGGGGTGTCTGCCCAGACCTGCTGGGCGCTATGACACTTCGTCAGTATGCCTCCCACTTCTTCGGGGGGCATCTCCGCGTAGCGCTCGACTGTCTCACCGGTTGCGGGATTAATGATATCGAAGGTCATTCGCGGCTCCTTTGCCTGTTATCCAGTTCTGTCAACTCTAACACCTGTACACAGCCTGTAAACCTTCGGGCCGCTGTCTCGACATTCCATGCTACCCGTCTACACTGTTACGCAGGGGACAGGAGTGGCTCATGGAACATGCGGTCGAGTCCATCATTGCCAACTGCCGGGGCTTTGGTCAGGTTCTGCACCTTGCAAGGACAGCTGCGGCCTCTTCGTGCGCCATCCTCATCACAGGCGAGAGCGGCACGGGCAAGGAACTTGTCGCACGCACTATTCACGACCACTCACCGCACAAGGCGGGCCGTTACTACCCGGTCAATGTAGCGGCACTGCCCTGTGATCTTGTAGAGAGCCATTTATTCGGGCACGTCAGTGGCGCATTTACCGGCGCCATACACAACCGTGCCGGGGCATTCCGCAAGGCGGACGGTGGCACATTGCTACTGGATGAAATCGGCGACCTGCCATCTGGGGCACAACCCAAATTACTGCGCGCACTTGAACAGAAAGAGATCCAGCCGGTGGGCTCTGACGAAACTATTGCCGTCGATACCCGTGTTATCGCCGCAACCTCACAAGATCTCGAGAAAATGGTCGAGTCCGGTCAGTTCCGCAAAGACCTGCTATACCGCCTGAATGTTGTGGAGATCCATATCCCTCCACTGCGAGAGCGCCCGGAGGATATTCCTGCACTTGCCGAGTATTATTGCATACGTCATGCCAGGGCTAACGAAAAGCCCGTAAAACGACTGAATGCAGACGCCTGCCTGCAGCTCCTGAACCACCCCTGGAATGGTAATGTCAGGGAGCTGTCCAACATGATCGAACGTGCGGTACTGTTCTGCCAGTCAGATACCATTGGCCCCGAAGACCTTAACCTGAGCGGATGCCATGAAAGTATCTACTCCCCGACCACAACGTTGCAGGAGGCTGTCGATATCTTCAAAAAGCAGCACATCATCTCGGTGCTTCAGCGTGCCAAGGGAAATCGTAACGGGGCAGCCGAGATCCTCGGCGTATCCCAGGCCACGTTATTTCGCTATATCGACAAATATGACCTGAAAGGCTACGCGCTTCACAAGCGCAACGATTCTCCTTCTCAAACATGAGAGCATCAACGCCCCCAGCACTCTCATTTGTGTAACCTGTCAGCCACACACTTTAATCAAATCGGTATAAACCCGCGGCTTTTCCAACATGGCCGCTATGGCACAAAGCCTGCATTCCCGTCCACTGCACCATCCTTTGACAATGACTCAAGGGGAAACACCATGGCTACACAGATTCATACTGACACGGGGATGAAACCGGCGGTGAATACACCGGGCATCCACACTTTTTCCAGTGAAGACCGTATTTCACTGCTCGAACAGGAGGTGCAGGAACTACGCCGCAACACCCCTGACAGCAACAAGGTAACGCTGCTGATGTTTTCCGGTGACCAGGACAAGGCGCTTGCCGGACTGACCGTCGCTACAACGGCGGCGGCCATGGGTATGGATGTCACCCTTTTTTTCACCTTCTGGGGCATTAATGTCCTCAAACAGAAACGCCTCTACGCCGGCAAAAATATCAAGGAAAAGATGATCGACCTTATGACACCGGCCGGCGCAAACAGCATGGGTGTATCCAAACTCAATATGCTTGGTGCCGGCGCTGGCATGCTCAAGCAGATGATGCATGACAAACATGTTGCCTCGGCTGAAGAGCTTCTGGAGCTGGCCATCGACAACGGAGTCCACGTCATTGCCTGCAGCATGACCTTACAGGTAATGGGCATCAAGGAGGACGAACTGATTGGCGGTATTGATGTTGCGGGAGCCGCCAGCTACCTGGCCGAGGCAAGCCAGTCAGGATGTACATTGTTTATCTGATTGCACGAAGGAGAATTGTCATGGCTACAGCAAACCAAAAAGTTGGACTGGTACTACATGTTGACGATACGCTGGGCGAATCCCGGCGACTGGATATCGAACAGGCTATCGAGGGTGAACAGGGCGTTTCAGGTGCACACTTTGCAGATCGCCGGCCACATCTCATGGTCGTTGAATATGACCCGCAGCTCACCAGTTCAATAAAAATCCTGGAACGCGTCAATCACCAGAGCGTTCATGCAGAGCTGATTGGCCCGATCTAGGGAACCTCTGAAAAATAGCCCGCTGACCGACCGGAGCGTGATGTCGGTACAACATTATGCAGAGGGAAAATGGTGGCCGGGGACAGAATCGAACTGCCGACACGGGGATTTTCAATCCCCTGCTCTACCAACTGAGCTACCCGGCCGGAGAAAGGAAGCGCGTATTAAACAGGTCGGCCTCGCGGGCGTCAAGCCCGAATGCCGGGAATCCGGCCAATTGACGGATTATCGGGCGTTGCAGGTGCGGTTGCCCGCAATTTAGTCAGGCTTACTGGCTATCCGGCGGCACAAATCCATCCAGTGTGTCGGCGCCTTCACCAAAAAAGAATTTTTCCATTTGCGCTTCGAGAAACTTGCGCGCCTTCGGGTCGACCGGCGACAGACGATACTCGTTGATCAACATGGTCTGCTGGCCCATCCATTTCTGCCAGGCTTCCTTTGAAACGTTTTCGAAAATCCGCTTGCCGAGTTCACCGGGGTAGGTCTGACGATCCAGGCCTTCTGCTTCCTTGCCCAGTACTACACACTTAACCATTCGGGCCATGCCGGATGTCTCCTCAATCTGATGCCTGCAAACACTGCAGCAGGCGTTGAACGGGCGCTGGCAGTCCCAGCGCCCCGGGTTGCCCGGTGTTATACCAGAGTCCCCCATCGCCATCCATCACAGAAAAAACCGGGTTTTGCAGCTTTACGTGACACGGCGTGATTTCCAGATGGAAATGACTGAAGGTGTGACGCACTACGTCGCGTTCGTGGATTTCCGCCGGCAAACCCTTTTCAGCCAGCCAGCGGTGCACCGCAGCAGTTCCATCAAATTCGGGAAAACTCCACAAGCCACCCCAGATGCCGCTGGGTGGCCGTTGCTGTAACCAGACAGCCTGCTGCACGTCCTGCAATAACAGCATGTGTACCTTGCGTACCGGCAAGGTCTTTCGTGGTCTGGGGGATGGCAGGTCGCGTTGAACACCCTGCTGACGCGCAAGGCAACCGGATGTCAGCGGGCAAGTGTCACAATCCGGCTGCCCGCGTCTGCAAAGCGTTGCGCCGAGATCCATCATGGCCTGGTTGTAGGCCGCAACATTCTCCGCTGGTGTGGCGGCCTCGGCCAGTGACCACAGTTCACGCAGCACACTGCTGCTGCCCGGCCAGCCGTGCACGGCGTGATAGCGCGCCAGTACCCGCTTTACGTTTCCGTCGAGGATGGCATGGCGCTGGCCACAGGCCAGCGAAAGTATGGCCCCCGCTGTCGAGCGGCCGATACCGGGCAAGGCTTCAACCTGCTTAAACTGTTCCGGGAATATACCCTTGTAAGTGTCACGCACCTGCTGTGCCGCCTTGTGCAGGTTGCGGGCGCGTGCGTAATAGCCAAGACCTGACCAGTAGTGAAGCACCTCGTCCTGCGGTGCATCGGCAAGACGGTGTATATCCGGGAAACGGGACATAAAGCGCTGGTAATAAGGGATGACGGTCTTTACCTGGGTCTGCTGCAGCATGATTTCCGAGACCCACACGCGATAGGGCAGCGGATGCTTCTGCCAGGGCAGATCCTTTCTGCCGTGGACTTCAAACCAGGCCAGTATGTTGTCTGAAAACGCCATGCGCCTGCCGCTTGTTATTTTCCGCCGGCAGCGCCCTTGACTCTGTAGTACTCCCGGTACCAGTCAACAAAATTCGCGACACCCTGTTCGACCGACATGTCCGGCTTGTAACCGACGTCGCGAACCAGGTCCTGTACATCGGCGTAGGTATCGGGCACATCACCGGCCTGCAGGGGTAACATATTTTTCTCGGCCTTGATGCCCAGGCAATCCTCCAGCACTTCAATGTAGTGCATCAACTCGACGGGTTCATTGTTACCGATGTTGTACAGCGCATAGGGTCCGGTGCTGCTGGCAGCATCGGGATGCTCGCCCGACCATTCCGGGTTGGGCTGCGCGACGCGATCCAGGGTGCGAACCACGCCTTCCACAATGTCGTCGATGTAGGTGAAATCGCGACGGTGCTTGCCGTAGTTGAATACGTCTATGGGTTCACCGGCAAGTATCTTGCGCGTAAACAGGAACAGCGCCATGTCGGGACGCCCCCAGGGACCGTACACGGTAAAAAACCTGAGTCCCGTAGTCGGCAGCCGGTACAGGTGGCTGTAGGTATGCGCCATCAACTCATTGGCTTTTTTGGTAGCCGCATAAATACTGACCGGGTGGTCGACATTGTCGTGTACCGAGAATGGCATTTTGGTATTGGAACCATACACGGAACTGCTGGAGGCATAGACCAGATGCTCGACATCGTTATAGCGACAACCTTCGAGGATATTCATGAATCCGACGACATTGGTATCGATATAGGAATTCGGATTTTCCAGCGAGTAGCGCACACCGGCCTGCGCGGCCAGATTGACGACACGATCTGGCTTGTACTTTTTAAATACCTCGGCCACACCATCGCGATCCGCAATATCGAGGCGCACATCGGTAAAGCCCGGGTTACCGGTTACCCGTGCCAGCCTGGCCTCTTTTAGCGAAGGGTCGTAATAGTCATTCAGGTTATCGATACCGATAACTTCATCGCCTCTTTCCAGCAGGCGGATTGCCAGGTCATTTCCGATAAAGCCGGCTGCGCCGGTGATTAAAACTTTCATAGTGTTTTTCCCGCTTTGGATTTTTCCTGAATTCAGAGCCTGCCGTCTACGGCATCGGCCGGCAGAAGGTACTTCACATCGTAGATAACACTTTTATGCTTTCCAAAAGCACGTATGCCGGCTTCGCCCAACTCACGGAAGCTGTCGTGCGCAACTGCAATCACAATGGCATCGTAATGGCCCTGCTGTGGCTGTTCGACCGGCCTGATACCGTACTCGCGTCCGGCTGCTTCACTATCGACCCACGGGTCATAGACATCGACGCTGGCGTTGTATCCCCGCAAGGCCTCGATAATATCGATGACACGCGTGTTGCGAAAATCAGGGCAGTTTTCCTTGAAGGCCAGCCCCATCACCAGTATGCGCGCATCATGCACGGGCAAGTTCGCCCGGTTCATCAACCCGAAAACCTGCTCGGCTACATAGGTCCCCATACTGTCATTGATGCGCCGGCCTGCAAGAATAACTTCCGGGTGGTAGCCAATTTCCTGTGCCTTGTGGGTCAGGTAGTAGGGATCCACCCCGATACAGTGCCCACCCACCAGGCCGGGGCGGAAGGGCAGAAAGTTCCACTTGGTGCCGGCGGCCTCGAGCACTTCCAGCGTATCGATATCAAGCCGGTTAAAAATCAGCGCCAGTTCGTTGACCAGTGCGATATTGATATCACGCTGGGTATTTTCAATGACCTTGGCGGCTTCGGCGACACGGATACTGCTGACCTTGTGGGTACCGGCAGAAATAATTTCCCGGTACAGGGCATCGACGAAGTCAGCGGTTTCCGGTGTCGAACCGGAGGTGACTTTCGTGACGTGGGTCAAGCGGTGCGCCCTGTCACCCGGGTTTACCCGCTCCGGACTGTAGCCGACAAAAAAGTCTTTATTGAAAACCCGGCCGGACACGTCTTCCAGCACAGGCACACATACCTCCTCGGTCGCCCCCGGGTAGACGGTCGATTCAAAAATAACGACATCATCTGGCTTGAGCAGTTTGCCCAGCATGCGGCAGGCTGACAGCAACGGCTCGAGGTCCGGACGCTTATGCGCGTCGATCGGGGTCGGCGCCGTAATGATGTAGACATTACAGGTAGCCAGATCATCGATCTTCCCGTGATACTCCAGCCGGGTTGCGGCAGCAAGCGCTGCAACATCGACCTCAAGTGTACTGTCCCTGCCTGACCTCAGCTCGCCGATGCGCTGTGCATTGATGTCGAAGCCGAGCGTTGGCATCTGCTTGCCGAACTCCACGGCAAGCGGCAAACCGACATAGCCAAGACCGATAATACCGATCCTGGCATCCTGTACCGTCAGCACGCCAGGACTCGTGACACGTCCTCTCTAGCGGAGCAGGCCCTTAAGGGTATCGCCAAACTGTTTCTCCAGTTTTTTCTCAAGTTTTTTCTTTACCTTCTTTTTGATTTCTTTTTTGGCGGCGTCTTTCACGACGGTATCCAGTTTTACCTGGTAGCGGGGCTCGGCAAAGGTACCACTGACCTGAACCGGGATAGCGACGCCCTTCAACTCTTCGAGATCCTTGCCACCCTGACCTTCGAGACTGCCCACCAGCTTGGTTGTCACAAGGTAGTCAATCGTCTCGGCCGGCAGGTTGACTGTGCCCTTGCCGTCGACACGCAACAACGGGCTCTTGATCAGCAGATCATCGTTACGTAAAACGCCGTTGGTAACGACCGCCGTACCTTGCATTTCGGAAAAGTCAGTCTGCTCCGGTGTATTGTCAGCCGGCACCGGCTTGCCCTTGAGTATGGCCTGCGCCTTGCGAATGAGACGAATCAGGTTGACACCCTTCACGGCACCATTGGCGAACGTAAATGACAGGTTGCCATTGAGGGTGCGCTTGAATGCTTCCGGGGTCTGCCCTTTTGCCGTCAGTTTTGCACTGATGTCGGTCTTGCCCTGCAAGCGGTCCTGGTCAACCATGTCTTTCAACAAGGGGCCGATTTGTACGCCGGACAGAGATTCATTCAGTGATATCACCGGTTTTTTACCCCGCACATCCAGCTTTACGTCACCGCTGTAGCTTCCCTCGTACAGAGATGCTTTTGCCGGGTAGATCCGCACTACACCGTCTTTGGCTTTCAGCTCCATACTGACATCGCGGCTGCGTAACTGCGCCGCTTTCAGCTCCGCAATGGAAAGCTTGCCGGCAAGGTCGAGTGAGCGCAGTGTTTCAACCGGGATCATCCCGGCACCCGCCGCTGCCGCTGCAGTCGGTGTCGCCGGCGTAGTCTCCTGCTGTGGTGGCAGGTAACGATCGACATCGATTGTATCGAGACTGATCCCGAAACGCATTGCCGGACGCGCAAAATTGGCAACAGAAAGACTGCCATCCACCGTCGAATCATCAAGGCGAATACGGATGTCGGAAAGTTTAAGGCTGTTCGGGGTGGCCGCCAGTGCAAGAACGGCGTCTGCACGGCTGAGCACGGCCGGATCTGAAGTCTCCGGTGGCGTCACGTCAAACGCCGCCATCAGGTCGCGCGGAACAAATTCCCTGATCTTGAGCTTACCGTTGAAGCTGGCATCACTCATGATCTGTTTGCCTGAAAGATCGCCTTCCATGGTCATGCCGGCAACCTGAAAGACAAGATCAGACAGTTTCAGTGTCTGTGCATCGATATCAACTGCCACGTCGAAATCAAGCTCTGGCGCCAGTCCGCTTGCCGGCAGCCCGCTTCCCTTGACCCTCATTGACAACGATACCGGCACGCGCTCACCAGACCCGATTGCACCGGTCTTGAGGCTTAAATCGTCGACCTGGTAGCGGCTGCCGGCCTGACGGTCGTCCCATACAAGCTGTGCATCCTCTATTTCGACACCACCGATCGCCAGACCGGCCAGTGCCGGTGCTGCGCCAGGCTCCGGGGCAGTTTCCTTTTTCGCCGGCTTCTTTTCAGCCGCTGCACCTGCCAGATCCTGCCAGTTGGTCCGACCCGATTTGTCGGTCTCCAGCGACACCTTCAGTCCTTTCAGCACCACGGTATCCATGACCAGTTCCCGGGACAACAAGGGCAACAGTTTTACCCGGATCTGGACAGTTTCAACCTGCGCAAACGGCTGACTGGAAAAGCCTTTCGCATTGGACAGCGCGCTATCGCCGATACCCACCCCCAGCCAGGGGAATACCGACAGTTCCAGATCGCCCTTCATGGTCAGGGTTCGCCCGGTACTGGATTCCACCGCACTGGCAATCTCCGGCTTGAAGTCATTCGGGTCGATGATCATGGGCAAAACCACCACGGCCACAATAATCAGCACCAGCAACGCCCCGACACCCAGACCCGCCCAGCGTATCAACTTACTCATAGCAAACCCCTGTTAACTGAAAACCGGTGCAATCCTGCAGAGCAGGTTAATGATGGAGCGGGTGATGGGAATCGAACCCACGTTTGAAGCTTGGGAAGCTCCAGTTCTACCATTGAACTACACCCGCAATATTCAATTATCACGGCAGTTTACAACTCATAGGGGGTAAGAGTCACCACCTGACGGTAGTGGAATGGTATCTGGACACAGGAACAGTCCCCACACCACCCACCAGTGTATTAGTAGACCCATTAGGGACGCCTTCAGTGCACTACATCTGAGCGATTGGGTCGCACTTTAGCGATGGTGGTGTTCTTCGCCAAATTTCCGACATGTGTAAAGAACAACAGAAAAGATGTCGATTTAACTTACAATTAAGCGTAGGCAATAATGCGTGGCCTTACCGCAACCAATTGGATTTCGACGTAATAATTTTTATGGTGCGAATTCTGCTTAATAAGCGGGTTGATAGAAACGCGTTGGCGGGATTCAAAACAATTAACTGTCTATGTGCAAGTGTCCTGGCATGGAGCATTGAGTAATCTGGAGGAGAAACAGGATGGTATTGAAAGATTTTGCATGGGGCGCTTTGTCAGCCGCGGCCTTGGCAGCCGGTATTTTTTCGGGTACGGCGCAGGCATTCCTCATAACTAACACGGGGATGCAGGCTGGAAACCCGCCTGGAGACCTGTACGAAGTAAAAATCTCTTCGACCGACGTAAACAGTTCCTTTGACATTTTCTGGAACGTGCCGTCCAGCGCGAGCTCGGCACTGACCCATGACCTTGCGGCGGAAATGACAGTATCAGTCGATGCATTTACCAGTACGACGCTGGATCTGAGCATCGCCATCAGCAACACTACGTTACTCGATGGCGGCTTCAAGGCGAATATATTGTCGTTCGGATTTGGTGTGGATCCGGATGTGGTGCCCTCGTTCCTGACCTCTGGAACGACCTTTGTAACTGTCGCTGATGGCCAGGGTGGTCAGCAGTCATTCCCGGGGGGGTTCAAGGGAATAGACGTTTGTGCGTTTGCCGCCAACAACTGTTCCGGTGGGAGTGTAAACGATGGACTGGCTATCGGTGCGTCAGACAGCATGCAGATACGCCTGACAGGTGCGTTCGGTTCGGATCCTATGGCGATACTCATGGGCTTTCCGCTCAAGTTCCAGACTGACGAAGGTTCGTATGAGCCCGCGGGCGCGGTGGTTCCGGTACCCGCAGCCGTTTGGTTGTTTGGCTCAGGATTGATCGGTTTGGTCGGATTGGCGCGGAGAAAGAAAGCCGCTTAAAACCTTAATCATTTTCTTACGAGACTTCTAGCGGCGCCCTCGGGTGCCGTTATGCTTTGCACGGTTCGCTATAACGGTCATTACGCCTGCCCGCTAGTGGCGCCCACCCCCACTCTTCTGTAAACTACTGTCTCTTAAGAGTATTGCGGGTGTAATTCAATGGTGGAACTGGGCCATTTTGCCCGAAAACCCCTACCAGGGGTATTTGCCGGCAGCATCGTGCCGGCACTGATACTGGCAGCCGGCCTGACGGCTGATGCACAAGCACAAGCACAAGCACAAGCACAAGCACAGAGTGAAACACGAACCACCGCATCGCACATTGACCGTTTCCACGCCAGCATGACCGGATCTGCCAATGATGCCGCACGCTGGTTCGACTCGTTTTTCGAAGACGAACGATTCATCGCCGAGGAAGCGACAAGCCGTATCCGGCTGCGTCCTTCGCTGCTGCTCGAAGAAGGGAAATCCTTCCGCGTCAAACTGTCTGTGGGGGCGCGACTGAATGTGCCACGATTTAACCGAAAACTGAAACTCGTTGTCAGCGACGAAGAAAGCGATGCAAAAGGAACTCTCGATTCGCAACGTTTCACAGATCCGGAAACCGATGAGACCAACGTCGGCCTGCAGTATGTCCTGCACGACAAGGACCGGTTAAATACCAACATTACCGCGGGCATTAAACTGGGTGGTGATCACGGCGTGGATCTGTTCATAGGCCCACGCCTGCGAAAAACCTGGCAACTTTCCCCCTGGCAACTGCGATTTACCGAGCGGATTCGCTGGTATACCGATATCGGCTGGGAGTCCAGAACACGACTGGATACCGAACGCATTGTGGGCACATCATGGTTCTTCCGTGGCACTTTTGATGTCCGTATCAGGGAAGAAGACCTGTCAGACAAAGGCCTGCGCTACAGTCTTGGACCCGCCCTGATACAAAAGATCCATCCGCGCGCCGCCATTGAATACCAGTGGAGCACCAGTTTTGTCACACGACCCAATCATGCCGTCGACGAAACCGGGCTACGCATCAAATTTCGTCGACAAATCTGGCGAAAGTGGCTGTTCTATGAAATCAATCCACAACTGGTCTTCCGCAACGATGATGATTTTCGTGCCACCCCCGGGATCGAGTTCAGAGTGGAAGCCTCGTTCGGCGGGCTGGACAAGCCAGCAAACCAGGAGAAAGTGGATTGATGATTCAGCGCTGAACCTGCTGGTACATTTTATCTATCCGGGGCTGATAACGTTCAATGATCTTTGCCCGCTTTGTCTTCAGTGTTGGCGTAACCAACCCGTCTTCCACAGTCCATGGCTCAAGGCTCAGGCTTACACGCCGGATTCGCGCATAACCGGGAAAGTCATGTAACTGCGCCTGAATACGAGCCAGCACTTTTTTCTGTAACCGCTCATCATCAAGACTTTCCCTTTCAAAGGGATCCAGCCCAAGCTCCTTTGCAAAACCAAACCAGAGATCGGCATTCAGTACAACCAGTGCTGCAAGACAGGGCTGGCCCTCTCCCACCACCAGCGCCTGCTCAAACAGGGGGTCGAGGCAGATAGCGGATTCCATATCCGCAGGCGGGATCTTTTCGCCATTGGAGAGCACCAGGATGTCTTTCAGACGCCCTGTAATACAAATGCGCCCCCTGTCATCGATACGCACCTGGTCGCCGGTATGCAGCCAGCCGTCTGCATCGATCATCTCGGCTGTTGCAGCGTGATTGTTCCAGTACCCCAGCATCACGCCGGGGCTTTTCACCAGCAACTCATCGCTTTCGCCTACGCATACATCGATGCCGCGACACGGTTCACCCACAGTCGATGGATCATTACGCCCGGGAACATTAACGCTGATGATGGGGCTGGTTTCGGTGAGCCCGTAGCCTTGCAATATTTCCAGTCCCAGGCCAATAAAGACTTTTGAAACGGTCAACGGCAAAGCCGCGCCACCACTGACCGCATAGCGCATGCGGCCACCCAGTTTTTCAGTCACCTTGTCACCGACCAGCTTCTTCAACAGGGGGTTGAACAACAGTACCGGAGACCAGCTTGCTTCACCTTGCTGGCGACGGAAATTTCGCCAGCCGATGTTGACTGCCGTATTGAACAACCAGCGTGCCAAAGGCGATTTTTTTTCCAGCTGCGCGCTGATACGTCCGTGAACGCGCTCAAAGATTCGCGGCACCGCAATCATGACGGTAGGCTGTATATGCAACAGATCCTCGGCCAGCTGCGGGACAGAACGGGCGTGCGCCACGGCAGCGCCCGCCATCATCGGCAGGTAGTAACCGCCGGTTCGCTCCAGCGTATGTGATAACGGCAGGAAGGACAGGAACAGGTCCTGTTGGTAGCAGGACACTGATGTCACCGCCGTATGCGCAACCGACAACATATTATAGTGACTGAGCATCACACCCTTGGAACGCCCGGTTGTGCCGGAGGTGTAGACAATTGAAGCCAGCCCATGTGGGTCGCCTTCACGACGGGTAATGGCCGGTGCGGTGACCGGCAGCCAGTCGTCGACAAAACGCAATCTCTCATCCTCCGCAAGCGCCGATTCACGCGCCTCGACACTCTCGGGGGGATCCACAATCAGGACACGCTGCAAAACGGTGTTATCCGCCAGTGAAGGCTCAAGTTTTTTCCACTGCGACAGAGTTTGCACCAGCATCAGCGACACGGCCGCATCATCGAGAATATAGGCTACGTTATCCGGACGGTCCTCGGTATACAGCGGCACGGTCACCAGCGCTTCAGCCATCGCTGCCTGGTCAAAGCAGACCCAGTCCAGGCTGTTACGCAGCCGGATTGCAACCCGCTCACCGACATCCAGACCTTCGTCAGCCAACGCCGCACGCCAGCGCGCAACACAACGTGCCACATCCCGCCAGGTGTAATCACGCCAGTCTTTCGTGGCCTTGTCGAAATTCCGGTATGCCAGGGTGTCGGGGCTGCGCCGCACGCGCTCGACAAACAGCCCGTCCAGCGTGGACGCCGTTTCTACCGTTATCAGATCTTCCTGCCAATCGACCATACCCGCTATTTGTCCATGGAATCACCGCCGATGCAACTTTTACGGTAGAATATGGTGACATGGAACTGGTCATCAATGGCGAAACCCAACAGGCCCCGGAAGGCACCACGGCGGCCGCCCTGCTCAACCGGCTTGGGCTGGAAAACGAGCGGCTGGCGATAGAGGTCAACCAGGAAATCGTGCCACGCAGCCAGTTTGAGACCTATACCTTCGTGCCGGGCGACCGGATCGAAATCGTGCGTGCCATCGGTGGTGGCAGTGCAAAACCCTAACGACCCCGCTTTCAGGAGCACCTCATGTCCAGCGTGATGAAATCAGCCAGTCCGACAACCGCAGACCCGTTAATGATCGACGGCGTTGAATACCCGTCCCGGCTGCTGGTCGGTACGGGCAAATACAAGGACATGGAAGAAACCCGGCTGGCCATCGAGGCCAGTGGTGCAGAAATCATCACTGTCGCCATTCGCCGCACCAATATCGGTCAGAATGCCGACGAACCCAACCTGCTCGAAGTACTGCCGCCGGATCGCTATACCTACCTGCCCAACACGGCAGGTTGTTACAGCGCCGAAGACGCCGTGCGCACCTGCCGGCTGGCGCGTGAACTGCTGGACGGGCACAACCTTGTCAAACTCGAAGTGCTGGGTGATGAGAAAACCCTGTTTCCGGACATCATCCAGACGCTGGAAGCCGCCGAAACGCTGGTTGCCGAGGGCTTCAGAATCATGGTGTACACCAATGATGACCCTATAATCGCCAAACGCTTCGAGGACATGGGTTGCGTGGCCGTCATGCCGCTGGCCGCGCCGATCGGCTCGGGGCTGGGTATTCGCAACCCGGGCAACATCCGGACTATTGTGGAAAATGCCGGCGTGCCGATCCTGGTCGATGCCGGCGTCGGCTGTGCGTCGGACTCCGCCATTGCCATGGAGCTTGGCTGTGACGGCGTGCTGATGAACACCGCGATTGCCGGTGCAAATAACCCTGTATTGATGGCGTCAGCCATGAAAAAAGCCATCGAGGCAGGACGCGAGTCCTACCTGGCCGGACGCATTCCCCGCAAACGCTTTGCCAGCGCCTCCTCACCGGTGGACGGGTTATTTTTCCAGGGAACGACGGATCAATCAGGGATTCCCTTATGACGGCATTTCCTTGATATACAGGTCCTGCTGCGGGTAGGGGATCGTGATCCCTGCCTCCTTGAAACCTTTCCAGATCGCCACATTCACATCAGAACGCACATTCGCCACACCCTGCTGCGGATCGTGAATCCACACCCGTAACTCCAGATCAATACCGCTGTCGCCGAAGCCCATTAAGCGGGCTGCAGGCGGCGGATCAGTCAGTACGCGCGGCGACGCTTTCGCCGCCTGTAACAAAATTTCCATCGCCTGCTCAGGATCATCCTGGTAACTGATCTGCACCTGCAACTTGACGCGTATCTGGCGGTCGCTGTAACTCCAGTTGATCACTTCGGTTGTAATCAGGTTTTCATTCGGTATCAGTGTCTCGACACCATCGCGGTCGCGTACCACGATATAGCGCGCCCGCAATTCCTCGACCCAGCCAAATTTATCGTTGATGCTGATGACATCGCCGGGACGGATGGATCGGTCAAAGACCAGAATAAAACCACTGATGAAATTGCTGGCGATGCGCTGCAGGCCAAAACCAAGCCCTACGCCCAGCGCGCCACTAAACACGGCAAGCGCGCCAAGATCGATGCCGACCGCTTTCAGCGACAGCAGGGCTGCCAGGGTATACAGACCGAACTTGCTGGTTTTGACCAGACCGATTCGCACACCGGGACTGATAAACTCCGAGCGTGACAATCCCTGCTCAATAACAGTGGAAAGCCAGGTAGCCATCACCAGCAGGGCGCCGACAGCCACCGCCAGCTGCAGCAGGGTGTAGAGCGATACGCGGATATCACCGAAAGAATAGCCAAAAGCGTCCAGCGCACGCACCACTTCCGGCAACCAGCCAACCAGATGCATGGCGACCAGTATCCAGATCGCCGTACTGATAAAATTCTCCCAGGCCTTGACTGCAGGACCGGGGCGTAGCGCCTTGCGCAGCACATAGACAATGAAACGCACCAGTGCCAGCGACAGCATCAGTGGCACGGCAAAATTCAGTAGCGTGACGTCGACTTTCATCGACTCCAGGATCGCCCGGCCAACCAGCGCACCCAGCAACAGGCTCAGCGGAAAGACAACACGCTGCAGGCTGCGCAGCGTGATATGTTTGAAAGTACGCTCCCCGGCACTGGACGTAGACGCCAGCAGGTAACGCCCGAGCGTGCGGTGCACCATGAGGGCGCCAATACCGGCCAGAACCAGAATCACCAGCTCCCAGCCCATAGCCATGTAATCGATATGGCTGACCCAGCTTTTGACTTTATTCAGATACGTCTCAAACAAGACCGTATAATCCCCTCACGCAGACCGACATCATGAATGACAGCAAACATAACACAGACCCGCAGTTACGGCGTATCCGTTCCTTTGTGCGTCGCGAAGGGCGGCTGACGCCCGGCCAGCAGCGCGCACTCGACGAATTGTGGCCCCGCTATGGCCTCGATTTCGAGGTCACGCCGGACTGGCTCGACCGGGCCGATCAGTCAGTTCCGCTGACGCTGGAGATCGGTTTCGGTAATGGCGAGAGTCTGGCGCAGATGGCTGCGGCAGACCCGGACAGTCGTTACATTGGCATCGAGGTGCACCGCCCGGGCGTTGGCCACCTGCTGAAAACACTCGATACACAAGGCAGCCATAACGTGCGCGTTTTTTGCCATGATGCCGTCGAGGTGCTTGAACAGAAGATAGCGGATGCCACACTGGATCGCGTACTGCTGTTCTTTCCGGATCCCTGGCACAAAACCAAACATCACAAGCGACGTATCGTTCAACCTGATTTTGCCGCGCTCATTGCGCGCAAGCTGCGTCCCGGCGGTTATTTCCACCTGGCTACCGACTGGGAGCCCTACGCCACACATATGTTGCACACCCTGCAGGCCTGTGCAGACTTCCGTAACACCAGCCCGGGCGGCGATGTTGTCGAACGGCCCGGCTACCGGCCTGTCACCAAATTTGAACGCCGCGGCCAGCGTCTTGGACACGCCGTATTTGACCTGATTTTTCAGCGAATCAAGACTGAGAATCAATAAGTTACCTGCGAATTGGCGCCCATGTCGCAAAAGTGGTTCAATACGCCGTTCCGACTCGCCCCCGGAGGTCGCGGAAGGTCCTGTTTGCCGAGTACGCGACGACAACAGAATTCACGCAGTTCGCCCCTGCAACGGCGGATTGTCTACGTTTTATCAGTAACAGGTTTGAGGAGAGTTGTATGTCCAAGAAGCATCCCGTGATTGCAGTTACCGGTTCCTCCGGTGCCGGCACCACGACCGTCAAGGTCGCCTTCGAGCATATTTTTCGCCGCGAAGGCGTCAACCCGGCCGTCATCGAGGGTGACAGCTATCACCGCTATGACCGTGTCGCCATGAAAACCGCGATGGAAGAAGCGGAAAAAACGGGCAACACCAACTTCAGTCATTTTGGCCCTGAAGCCAACCTGTTCGACAAGCTTGGTGAAACTTTCAAGAAGTATGGTGATACCGGGAGCTGTGAGCGCCGCTATTACCTGCACAGCGATGAGGAAGCCGAGCCGTTTGGTCAGAAGCCCGGCGAATTTACACCCTGGGAGACTATCCCGCCCGGTACCGACCTGCTGTTTTATGAAGGTCTGCACGGCGGTGTTGTGGACGGTACTACCAACGTAGCGCAATTTGTCGACCTGCTGATTGGTGTTGTGCCGATCGTCAACCTGGAGTGGATCCAGAAAATCCACCGCGACTGCGCCCAGCGCGGCTATTCCGCCGAAGTCGTTACCGACACTATCCTGCGCCGTATGCACGACTATGTGCACTACATCACGCCGCAGTTCTCGCGCACGGATATCAACTTCCAGCGGGTGCCCACGGTCGATACCTCAAACCCGTTCATCGCCCGTGACATCCCGACACCGGATGAAAGTTTCGTGGTGATCCGCTTCCGCGATCCTGCCAAACTGGACGTGGATTTCCCGTACCTGCTGAACATGGTCGATGGCTCGTTTATGTCACGCCGCAACTCTATCGTTGTTCCGGGCGGAAAAATGGGCTTTGCCATGGAAATCGTACTCGCACCGATCATCGAACAGATGATGTCGCAGAAAAAGTCAGCCTGACAGGCTGACCCTGTTAATCATCCGGGGGGGCGTGCGGCCACAGGCTGACGCCCCCTTTTTTGTCAGGTCATAGCATGTCTGAGTCTGGTAAATTTTTGCTTGGCCACGCCCGCTCTGCGGACTGGAACGAGGCACTGGAACAATGCCTGCAGCAGATCGGCGCTGTACCGACGCAAGCGAATATCGGTTTTCTCTACATGACTGACCTGTACGCGGATCTGGCCGCATCGATCCTGGAGCAGTTACGTCGTAAAACCGGTGTGACGCATTGGGTCGGCACAGTAGGCATCGGCATTTGCGCTACAGGTAAGGAATATTCCCAAACATCGGCGATGGCTGTCATGATCGGCCGCTTTCCAGACGACAGTTTCAGGATACTGCCGTTCTATAATCGCGCCGCGGACAACCTGCCCGGCAGCTGGGACACCTGGCTAAGCCAGTCTGACTCACACGTTGCCTTACTGCACGGTGACCCTGGCAATGGCAGCCTGCCGCAACTGTTGCAGCAACTGGACGCCTCACTGCCCGGCGGCTTTCTGGTTGGCGGACTGAGCTCATCACACGGCGAGCATCCGCAGATTGCCGATGATGTTCTGGACGGCGGTCTGTCCGGTATCGTGTTCAACCCGCAACAACCGATACTGACCGGCCTCACACAGGGCTGCACACCCATTGCCGACAAGCGCGTTATTTCAAGCTGTGACAACAATGTCATCAATCGCATTGACGACCGGCCTGCGCTGGACGTGCTCAAGGAAGACATCGGTGAAATTCTCGCCCGCGACCTGAACCGTGCAGCCGGCTATATTTTTGCCGGACTGCCGATCCGCGGATCCGATACAGGTGACTACCTGGTACGCAATCTGGTTGGCGTGGACAGCGAGGGTGGACGTATTGCCATTGGTGATATTGTCATGCCCGGCCAACCTGTCCAGTTTTGCCGTCGTGACGGCAAAACAGCCACGGAAGACATGCAGCGCATGCTCGACGAACTCAAACAGCGCCTCTCTTCAGCGCCCAAGGGAGGCGTGTATGTGTCCTGCCTTGGCCGCGGCAAGGCGTTGTTCGGTGAGGACTCGGTAGAGCTGGAGATGATTCGCAGCACACTGGGCGACTTCCCGCTGGTCGGCTTCTTTGCCAACGGGGAAATCTCCAACCAGCGCCTCTATGGCTACACCGGTGTTCTGACGCTCTTTCTGTAATACACACCTCGCCCGTAAAACGACCATTTTTTGACGCTTGTCGGCCCACAAATCCCATCTATACTTTTAGACAGGTCACCGGATCCGGATCGGAGGATTGTAATCGCGGTCTGGAAGGAGGTTGGATCATGATTGTGACCACTATCGACCCTGTAACCGGCAACCGCGTACAGGATCTGGAGCATCATCCCTTTGTTGTTGAAGGCGGAGGAGCTGCGCAAACCAAGATTTACTTTGAATCGGAGGCGACCCGGCAAGCCTACCTTGCAGCCCAACCCGATGATCCCAGTCGCTATACCGATAACAACACGGAGTTCCATTCGTAACCAGTTATGCACCGTCTGATGGAAAATATCGAGCGCTACCTGATGTCGTGTCGGGAGTTAACCGCCTTCTGCTCTCAGAACGGGTGGATTGACAACAAGTCGCTCTATTATGAAATTATCGAACAGAACGACCATCACGTGATTGCACTGGTACAGTTCGAGGAAATTCTCATGGAAGGCTCTGGAAGCCTGGCGGGCCGTGTGCCCTGCCAGGGGCGGCTGCGGCTGACCCTGGACCGGTATGGTGAAGTCCGCGCTGCTGAACTGCTGTAGGCACACGGGTGGTGTATCTTCCTGGTCACACCAGACCCTCTGCTTGAGACAGATTACATGGCGATATAACCCTGCTTGCGCAGGCGTTCCACCTCAGCAGGGCCGAACGGCACCTGGCGCAGAAAGGAAGGCACCTCGTCCTTGCCAATACCCCGCCGGCGCATTTGTGTCTGACAGATACTGATGTCTATAGCACCAAATGCGGCCAGCCTGGCGGCCCGGTCAACAAGGTTCTTGTAACGCGGGTAGTTCTTCAGCGCAAAGAACTCGACTTCCGGACCATGCAGCACCAGTGAAATTATCGGCGCCTCACCTTCGCTTCGCGGTCGATCCAGCAACGCCTCTACACGATCAAACAACAGCTCAAGCTGCTCTGTAGTATGTACACTAATATCTGCGTACCGTCGGGCGCCACTATTACCTGACGGAGGGACAATCGACTCAAGTTCAGAGGATGGGGACCTCGCAGCAGTATCACGCCCGGCATTATCTGCCTGCTGACCGGTCAGCAGGTCTGCGCCAAACCAGAACACCAGCACGGCTACCGCAAAGATCAAAAGATTTCGTGCCATCGGGTTTAATCCATCACTTTCGGCTGTCTGCGCAGGGAATCTCCATGTTGTAACAGCCTGCGGCACGACGCAACAACATCCGTTACAATTATGCTGTTTTACAACCTGCTGGTACCACTACATGCTCCGATTTCCCGACCGGATGACAGATATGGCGCGCAAGCAAGTCGCCGGCTGGTTGCTGCTGTGCTCCATTATGATCTTTGCCATGGTAATTCTCGGTGGCGTCACGCGTCTGACCGGCTCCGGGCTGTCGATGGTCGAGTGGGACCCGATATTCGGTTTTGTCCCTCCACTCGATCAACAACAATGGGAAGAGGCCTTTACCCAATACCGTGAATCACCGGAATACCTGAAGATCAATACCAATATGGATCTGCACGGGTTTAAATCTATTTACTGGTTTGAATTCTCGCACCGGGTTCTGGGGCGTTCGATAGGTACGGTATTCCTGATTCCTTTCCTGTACTTTCTCTGGCGCGGCATGTTGCCGCGCAAATGGATACCACGCCTGTTGTTTGCTTTTGTGCTGGGCGGCCTTCAGGGCTTGCTGGGCTGGTACATGGTTAAAAGCGGGTTGGTCGACCGACCCCATGTCAGCCAGTATCGGCTGACAGCCCACCTGGGGCTGGCGCTGGTGATTTATTGTTACCTGCTGTGGCTGATGTTCGACCTGTTATTTCCGGAGCGTGAACCAGGAAACAGCCATCAACGTTCTGGCAAGGCCGCGAAATGGCTGCTTGCCCTGGCCGGTACAACCGTGCTCTCCGGCGGTTTCGTAGCGGGGCTCAAGGCCGGGCACGCCTATAATACTTTTCCGAAAATGGGTGACCAGTGGCTTCCTCCGGCCGGCTGGACACTGCAACCCGGCTGGCGCAACCTGTTCGAAAACATTGCCACGGTACAGTTTGACCACCGGGTGCTTGCCACGCTGACATTCGTCACTGTCATCTTGTTCTGGTTCCGCACGCGGCACCGTGTGACCACGCGTGCAACGCGCACTGGACTCAACCTGTTAGCACTGGTTGTTGTGGGACAGGTCAGCCTTGGAATATCCACATTGCTGCTCCATGTCCCCGTGGCCCTGGCGTCCCTGCACCAGGCTGGCGCTCTGACACTGTTAACGGTTCTGTTGTTTGTCAATCATCGCCTGCACAAACCGGCAAGGCTCTTTTAGCCCGCCCACAAAAAAGCCCGGCAAATACCGGGCCTTGTTGTGCGCGTATTCTGCCTGCACCGGAGCGTTAACCGGTCACAGCAAGAATACTATTTAAGTCCAGAGAAGTACGTCGCCAGGTTATCGATGTCCGCATCCGTCAGCGGCTTCGCCATTGCCGACATGGTCGGATCGGTACGGCTGCCATCGCGGAACGCCTTCAGCTGCTTGGCAAGGTAGGCATCCTTCTGACCTGCCAGGTTCGGCCACAATGGATTGGCACTGACACCATTGGCGCCGTGACAACCGGCACATGTGGCTGCCTTGGCCTTTCCGGCTGCTGCATCGCCTGCCATGCTGATGCTGGCGCTTAACAACAAAACACTTCCTGTAACTGCTACAAACACCTTTTTCATGATTTCTCTCCAAATACTACCGTGGTTAAAAACTGGCGCCTATTTTCGCAGACCGGCCGCGCGCTGTAAAACCTGTTTGATCTATCTGTTAATTTCTGTAAGATCAGTCTCTTATGTAAACACAAGATCTTGTTCAGTGCTTCTATAACCCTCTGCAGGGAATGCCACAACATGCATTTCCGTCATAATCCGGGCAAACTGGCCTGGACGTTTGTTCATCAAATGAACAGGGAATCGACATCCATGACCCTCGATGCAAAAGACCTGATCACCGATACACTTGAACTCGCCTCCCTGCCCTCTGTTGTCACCACGGCCATGGGTCTGCTGAATAATCCGAACACCTCTGCATCCGATATCGGTGAGGTCATCAGCCAGGACCCTGCGCTCACCATTAAACTCCTGAGAATCGTCAACAGCGCCTTCTATGGCTTTCCGTCACAAATTGACACCATCTCACGCGCTATCACCATTATTGGTACGCGTGAACTGACTGATCTGATTCTGGGGTCCAGCGCCATCCAGGTTTTTACCCGTCTGCCCAACCAGCTTGTCAGTATGCAACAGTTCTGGAGCCACAGCCTGTACGCAGGCGTGGTGGCGAGGATCCTCGCACGTCACCTGCGCGCACCTAACACTGAACGTTGTTTTGTCATGGGGCTATTACACGACGTAGGTGCGTTGATCCTGTTTCGGCAAAAACCCGTAGAGGCCAGACAGGCGCTGGAAATGGCCCGCGCCAACGACCTGCCGCTGCACGTGGCAGAGCGCGAAATACTGGGCTTTGACCACGGCGCGGTCGGCGCCGAATTAATGCGCAGCTGGAACCTGCCGGAAAGTTTTGCCACCGTGGCACGCTACCACCATCAACCATCGGCGGCCGAAAACCACCGCCTGGAAACTGCAACCATTCATCTTGCCGACGTTATCACCGGAATGGTGCATGTCACCGCTGCCGGCACATCCTGCCCGGCCCCGCTGGAACCCGGCGCCTGGGAACTCACCGGCCTGTCAGTTGACATCATTGAAGACGTATCAGCCGAAGCAGATATCCTGTTCGAGGAAGCCAGCACGGTGATCCTGCCGCACGGCGAAGCGGCATAAGCTTGCAAGCTCCGTCTTAACCCAGCTGGTCACGCACCTTTTCCAGCTTGCTGCGGACCTGGCCTGCGATCTCCCTGACATCTTGTTGCTCGACCAGACCCAGCACTGCGGATGGATCCATAAAGGCGACCGTAACAGCGCCATCGTCTTCTTCACGCACCAGAACATTACAGGGTAATAGCAGACCGATATCGGGGTCTGCATTAATCGCCTGGTTGGCCAGTTTCGGATTACAGGCCCCCAGTATCGTGTAGGGCTTGCGATCCACATCAATTTTCTTCTTGAGTGTCGCCTTGACATCAATCTCGGTCAGCACACCGAAGCCTTCCGATTTCAGTGCTTCGGTGACTTTCCCGATTGCCTCATCAAAACTGCACGACATCTGAACACTGAACCCATACATGACTGCACTCCTTATTCCTGGCTGGAAAGCGATTGTACCGGATGCTGCCCGGCAAGGTAGACTCCCTGCATGAGTCAAGCATACAGGGCATTCTGGCGCGACCCGGTATTCCTTGCTGCCACAGGGGCAGCACTGCTTTACTGGGGGTTGTTATGGGTTATTTCAACACCTGCAACAGATCTTGCCTGGCCACTACGGGAACCGCTGCGATTTATTTACCCTGCAGTGTTATACCCGGTCATCGAGGAAATCGTCTTTCGCGGCTGGATGCAGGAATTTATCCAGCTACGCCTTCGCCCCTGGCGACTGGGCCCACTGACCCATGCGAACCTGCTCACCAGCCTGGTCTTTAGCGCGCTGCACTTTATCAACCATCCGCCCATCTGGGCCGCCGCTGTATTTCTCCCGTCTCTGCTGTTCGGGTTGTCCAGGGAACGCAGTGGCGGTCTTACCGCCCCGATCCTGCTGCATGTCTTTTACAACAGCGGGTATTTCTGGCTTTTCACACAGTAAAAAAAAACGGGGCCCGAAGACCCCGTCATTCCACAATCCTTACCGGCTATTCTTACAGATCTCCGAGCGGCCGGGCAAACGTATATTTCGCTGGCTCGGCAACCAGTTTATTGGCCGCCTCGCCTACATTACCGCCAATCGCACTGAACGGCAGTGTCACAATAAATGTTGCCGTGGTAACCACGGTGCTCACCAGCATGAAAGGCCGAACCATGAAGGCATCAGCCAACATTTCACCACCGGTCGGCGCCGCCTTGGGATTATTAAAGGCATAGTCACTGGCACTGGCCATTGTCGGCACACCAAGCGTAGCTACTGTCAGCACACTTGCCATCACATAACTTGTCAGTTTTCTCGGGATCATTCGCATGACCTTTCCCTCTTCAATAATTGAACACCGCCAGGGTGCTGAAAAAATATCATTCCCGGGCAAGCGCCCGCGTTATTGTTGCATCTTCCCGCAATAGCGGCATTCTGGCAAAAAATTTTAGCCGATCAATAAGCAACTTCTGAATTACCCAGGCTTCCCGTGCATTGCGAAGCCACCGCCTGTCATAGCGGGGTCTGCAGGGAATGGCCGGTAAGCCGCCGTAATGCCTCATTATATTTTTCCGAAGTGCGGCGAATGATGTCCTCTGGCAACTTAGGTCCAGGTGCTGTCTTGTCCCAGTCCAGCGTTTCCAGGTAATCACGCACGAACTGTTTGTCGAAACTGGGCGGGCTGATGCCGACCCGGTATTCGTCCTGCGGCCAGAAGCGCGAGGAATCCGGCGTCAGGACTTCGTCGATCAGTACCAGCGTTCCGGCTTCATCGACGCCGAATTCGAACTTTGTATCAGCGATGATTATCCCCTTGTCGAGCGCATAGTCGGCTGCCTGCCGGTAAATGGCGAGGCTGACGTCACGTACCCTGACAGCCAGATCAGCACCCAGCAGACGCTCAGTGGCTGCAAAATCGATATTTTCATCGTGCTCGCCAACCTCAGCCTTGCTGGAGGGTGTGTAGATCGCCTCGGGCAGGCGATCAGCCATCCGCAGTCCCTCCGGCAACCGAATCCCGCACACCGTGCCGTTGGCCTGGTAGTCTTTCCAGCCGGATCCGATCAGGTAACCGCGCACAATCGCCTCGACCGGCAAAGCCTTCAGCTTGCGTACTACAATCGCGCGGCCTTCGACCTGTTCACGCTCGGCGGCATCCGGCAATACGCTTTCCAGGGACAAGCCGGACAAATGGTTCGGCAGCAGCGCGCGGGTACCCTCAAACCAGAAATTCGATACCGCTGTCAGCACTGCGCCCTTGCCCGGGATCGGGTCGGGCAACACAACATCGAAGGCCGACAGACGGTCCGTGGTGACAATCAGCAGGTGGTCATCACCCACCGCGTAGATATCCCGCACCTTGCCGCGCGCCACACGGGGCAGGCTGGAAATCGTGGATTCATATAATACGTCGAGCATAGTGGATTCCGTCAAAATACTGAAAATCGCCGAATAACCCCGGCAATACGGCATTGTACCGGTGGCGGCCGGTGGTGGCGATGGTACAATGCGCGCTTTCTCATTTTCGGGGCATGCTATGGCAGCCACAAAAATCGGCCTGGTGATGGGCAGCAACAGCGACTGGGACATCATGCAGTCGGCAGCCGAGCAACTGGAGCAGTTCGGTGTTGAATTCGAGTCGCGCGTGGTTTCTGCGCACCGCACACCGGATTTACTGTTTGACTACGCCTCGACCGCACGCGAGCGTGGGCTGGCCTGTATTATTGCCGGCGCCGGTGGCGCGGCGCATTTGCCCGGTATGCTGGCTGCCAAGACCACCCTGCCCGTGCTTGGCGTGCCGGTTCCTTCCCGCCACCTGAAAGGCATGGATTCACTGCTGTCGATTGTACAGATGCCAAAGGGCGTGCCCGTGGCAACCTTTGCCATAGGTGAAGCCGGTGCGGCCAACGCTGCACTGTATGCCATCAGCCTGCTGGCCCTGAACGACGCTGCGCTGGCAGCAAAACTTGATGATTTCCGCGCCGCACAGACAGAGATGGCGCTGAACATGACCCTGCCACCCGAATTATGATACTTCCGGGTGCGACACTCGGCGTGCTCGGCGGCGGGCAGCTCGGACGTATGTTTACCCTTGCAGCGCACAGTATGGGTTACAAGGTGTGGGTGCTGGACCCGGACCCTGACAGCCCGACGGGCAGTATGGCCGACCGGCACCTGCAAGCCGCATATAACGACACCGCCGCACTCGATGAAATGGCCAGCGGCTGCGCTGCTGTTACAACCGAATTTGAGAATGTCCCGGCCGAGACACTGGAATTCCTGGAAGCCCGGATACCGGTGCGCCCGGGTTCAAAAGCCGTTGCTATAGCCCGTGACCGCATTCGCGAAAAGTCTTTTATCCGTGATCTGGGCCTGCCCACTGCGGACTTCTTCGCCATCAACTCGGCGGCTGACCTGGAACAGGCCTGCGCCGGACTTACTATGCCCGCGTTACTCAAAACCGCGCAGTTCGGCTACGATGGCAAAGGGCAGATCGGCGTCAATGACCTTGCGCAAGCCAGGCTGGCTTTTGATGACCTGAACGAGGCGCCATGTGTACTGGAAGAATGCGTTCAGCTGGAGCAGGAGCTGTCTGTGATACTGGCACGCGGTACGGACGGACAAACGGCTGTCTATCCCCCCGGAGAAAACCTGCACGTCAAGGGCATTCTCGATACCACCTGCGTACCGGGACGGTTCGATGATGACGTGGCTGCCAGCGCCCGGTACATGGCGCTGAAACTGGCGAATGCCATGGATTATCGTGGTGTGCTGGCCGTCGAATTTTTCATCACCACAGACGGTCGTCTGCTGATCAATGAAATGGCACCACGGCCACATAACAGTGGCCACTACACCATCGATGCCTGCCTGACTTCACAGTTTGAACAACAAGTGCGGACTGTCTGCGGGTTACCCCCGGGATCGACGCGGCTGTTATCGGCTGCTGTTATGGTCAATGTTCTTGGCGACCTGTGGAGCAAGGGCCCGCCGCGCTGGCAACACCTGTTTGCAGAGACACATACCAATCTGCACCTGTATGGCAAGGAAGAAGCGCGGCCGGGACGCAAGATGGGACACTTTACCTCACTGGCGGATGACCCCACCGAGGCGATGCGTATTGCAGAACGTGTTCGCGTGGCCATCGATCCTGCGGCACCCGACGAAGCCTGATCCCGGCTACACCACTACGCCAGGGTCGGCAGATTCAGGACCTCACTGACCTCGTCTTTCACAAAGTCGTGAAAGCTCCGCGCAACCGCAGACAGGCGCTTGCCGGAGCGATGCATAACATACCAGTTACGAATGATCGGCAATTCCTGCACATCCAGAATTGTCAGCCGCTTCAAAGTCAGCTCCATCTCCAGCGTGTGCAGAGATAACAAACCCAGCCCCAATCCGGCCTGAACACCCTGCTTGATCGCCTCCGAACTGCTCATCTCCATCGTCGACGACAGGGACAGGCCCTGGTCGATAAAAAACCGCTCGGTCGCCGATCGTGTTCCGGAACCCTTCTCCCGAATGAGAAAAGTTTCTTCCTGAAGGCGCGACAGGGGTATCGCCTTTTCCCCGGCCAGCGGGTGTGTGGGCGGCGCGATTGCCACTAAGGGATTTTCCATAAGTACCTCGGATTCCACCTCGATTCGTCCGGGTGGCTTGCCCATGATAATGAGGTCGGTGGTGTTATCGCCCAGCGCTTCCAGCAATCCCTCGCGGTTGGTGACATCGAGGCTGACCTTTACCCCGGGAAAACGCCGGCAAAACTTGGCCAGCAACTGCGGGACAAAATAGTTTGCGGTACTGGCCACGGCGATTTTCAGATGCCCGCGCTTCAGGCCACGCAATTCATCGAACACCAGTTTTGCTTCCTCGAGCGTCGCCAGGATGGAGCGCGAATACCGCTCCATCTCATGACCCGCTTCGGTGAGGAAAATTCGCTTGCCGACCTGTTCAAACAAGGGCAGCCCGGTGACGCCCTCAAGCTGCTTGATCTGCATGGAGACAGCCGGTT
The DNA here is from genome assembly GCF_004339085.1 of Thiogranum longum. Classification (NCBI taxonomy): domain Bacteria; kingdom Pseudomonadati; phylum Pseudomonadota; class Gammaproteobacteria; order Chromatiales; family Ectothiorhodospiraceae; genus Thiogranum; species Thiogranum longum. The sequence goes on from NZ_SMFX01000001.1 coordinate 2,862,093, forward strand.
GCGTGAGGTGCAAGTCCTCGGCTGCGCGGGTAAAGCTGAGGTGACGGGCTACAGCCTCGAAGATTCTTAACTGTCGCAGGGTAATATTCACAATAGCGCCCTTATGAACTCGATCCAATACATAACTGGTGCTTATTGTATCATCGCAGGGTATCAATACCACTCTGCGATTAATCGATCAGCGTATCTTCCAAGGGATGTCGTCAGGTGCGATCCAGCGGTGTCACGGTAGCGCTGCCGGTTCTCGGTTCCCGCGCTTCCGCCACTGCCAGCGCCTTGAGAAATTCTCCCTGAAGGCGTACCAGTACGTTTGCACCTTTTTCTTCGAAGATAATGCTGTCATAGCTGACCGGGTCATCGAGCACTTCTGTTTCATGGCGAAAGTTGCGCCACGCAAGCTCGATGCGACGCGCACCCAGCCCGTCGATAAAGACAATTTCGTCATTGGCTATAACGGCAAGGTACTGCATGTTTCGGATGGGGATAAAAAGATTTTCACTCTGGCTACGCGAGAAAAGCAGCAAGATCTTTTTATAATAGTCAGCAGGCAGCTGCCGGACGTCCCGGCTTATTTCATCACCGCACTCGAAGCTGAGTTTCATAAATCGCTCCCCGTACTACTCGCGCATAGCACACACTTTGCAGTCACTTGCCAAACCGACTATTCCGCACTCGCTAACTTGTCAGGGTAGCGAACAACACCGGGAGTTTTTCCGGCAACTTCTCGACGTTATCGATAATCGTATAGTTGTTCATGCCAAAAATCCGTTTTACATAACTGTCTGCATTGGGATCCAGCGTCAGGCAATAGCTCATAACTCCCCTGGAATACAGTTCTTCCACGGCCTTCCTGGTGTCGTGTCGCAGGTGCTGCGGATCGCGCTCGTCAATATCGGCCGGCTCTCCGTCGGTAATGATAAGCAACAGCTTTCTGCGTTCTGGCTGCTTGAGCAGATGCTGCCCTGCATGCCGCATGGCGGCACCCATACGCGTCGACAACCCGCCCTGCATACCGGCCAGCCTTGCTTTCACTTCATCATCGAAGTGCTGATTAAAGTCCTTGAAGCGATAGTACTGTACGTCGTGGCGTCCGTCCGAGGCAAAGCCATGCAAGGCAAACGGGTCACCAATGCCGTCGATCGCGGTAGCAACCAGTGTTGAGGCTTCCTTCGTGAGTTGCAGGATAGTCTTGTCGGAACCTTCAACGGTTTCGTTGGTGGATTCCGACAGGTCCATCAGTACCACAACAGACAGATCACGGGTCTTGAGGACATTACGCATGGTGATGCGAGGATTGGGTTGCTCGCCCATGCGGATAGCCACCATGGCATCAATAGCTGCATTGATGTCAATCTCATCACCATCTTCCATGTTACGCACACGTTGCACACCTTCCGGGGTCAACAGATCGATGATCTGCTTGATACGGTGCGCCACCGGCTTGTATTCGGTAATGATGTCGTTGATGGTTTCAGGATCACCCCTGGGCTGACGCTTCTCGTAAAGCGTTACCCAGTCCGGGCGGTGCAACTGAATCTGGTAGTCCCATTCCTGGTAATGGAACGGTTCGGAGATGGGTTCCTTGCCCCACATTTCGTTAAAACTGACGCCCTGGTCTTCGTAGGGGAACAGTTCGGTCTGGCAGGTCCATATTTCCTGCGCGTCGTCACCTGCGAGCTCGCAATCCAGCTCGTTAATCATTTCCATGACACTGACCGTGCGCCGCACCTGGCGCTGACTGGCTGGCAGATATTCCGTCCCCTGGTCCCAGTCGAACTCCTCGAACTCCCAGACAAAACGATTGTCGTCGCGGTAAGGTATGCGAATACGGTCAAGAATACGCAAACTGGGTACTTCGCGGCGCGCCATAAACAGGTTGAACAGATCAACACCCAGGTTCCAGCTGAACCGGTTGTCATCCTGGCGTTCTTCGATCTCTTCGTGGAAACGATCTGCCAGGGCATTCAATTCTTCGTCGCCAGAACGCTCCGAAGCATCCAGCAGCATCAACGCAAAATGTTCCAGTATCGGGATCGTCTTATGTTCCGGCTCATCCTCATACTCAAGTACCAGCAACGAACGCCACAGCTTCTTCAGACCGGGAAATTCCCTGATCGCCTTGTATTCGACACGTGCGTCTTCAACCAGGGCGATAAAAAACATCTGCGCCGGACCAAGCTCTTCGGCCGAAATTCGCGAGGAGGTATAACAGATATGCGCCGCCATATGGGCACAGGTCGCACGGTACAGCTCGAGGCCGGAGATATCCCCTATCGCATCGACCGCGTCGGGCATATGCACAATGTGCTTTTCAATATACGGTTTGAAATCGGTGTAATCGGCACCCGTGGGGCGCAGGAAGAAATCACGACCCCATAGTGCACGCAAATAAAAATTGAGCTTGCGCTGGGTATCAATGAACAGCGTACCGCGGCGCTCTTTTTGCAACACCGCCAGACTGTCCTGCGACTCAAGGTTGAAATAGGCCGTCAGATTCTGGAAATCACGACGGTAAGCCTGCACACCGAAGTTGGCCCAGCGTCGCAAACCGCTTAACGTCAGCTTCGACAGCAGCTCATCGACATGGCTTAGCATTGGACGCAAGCCACGCGCTGCCGTCGCAGAAAGCTGGTGTATCAATGTCAGGTAACCGCGCAGCAGCTCAGCGTCACCCAGGCGACGAGATGCGGTTGGAAGGCTGCTAAACAGCAGGGCTATCACCTCCCCGGAAGTCATCGAGGAAAGCTTTAATGCCGCGGCAATACAGTCGGCAATGACATCCTCACCACATTCCTTCACGACCAGCGGCATCTCCTGGAGATAAGAGATAACCAGGTCGCTACCGCGCCCCAGATTGGCAAGCGCCTTGGCGCCCTCCAGGTAAGTCTGGAGACCGGTAGGCGACATGACGTGCGTCGCTTCGGAAAAAGTGCCTTCCAGCACATTACGGATTTCCGGAGCGATATCTTCCAGAAATTCTTCGTAGTTTTCGAGCTTGATGGCCATTACGCGCTTCCACCCACTGCCACTAGTACCCGCTGCCGGGTAACCAGAGGTTTAACCAAAGAACGTTTGTACTGCTGCGTTCAACGTATCGCGCATATCCGGATCATCGGTCAGCGGCGTTACCATGGTCATACTGCAGGCAGCTGTCGGCTCAACACCCTTATTGATCAACTGGCCGGAGTACACCAGCAGACGGGTTGATATCCCTTCATCGAGGCCGTGGCCCTTGAGGTTGCGGGCACGGTGAGCAATCTGCACCAGCTTGTGCGCGATGTCCTTGTCAACACCCGACTCACGGGAAACAATATCCGTTTCCGTATCTTCTTCCGGGTAGTCGAAATCCAGCCCGCCAAAACGCTGCTTGGTGGATTGTTTGAGATCCTTCATCAAACTCTGGTAGCCGGGGTTGTAAGAAATAACCAGCTGAAAATCCGCATGGGCTTCAATCAACTCACCCTTCTTGTCCAGCGGCAAGGTACGACGATGGTCAGTCAGCGGGTGAATCACAACCGTCGTATCCTGGCGTGCTTCCACGACTTCATCGAGGTAACAGATCGCACCCATACGCGCCGCCGTTGTCAGCGGACCGTCCTGCCATTTGGTGCCTTCCTTATCCAGCAGGAAGCGACCCACGAGATCAGACGCTGTCATGTCTTCGTTACAGGCCACCGTAATCAACGGACGGCCGAGCTTCCAGGCCATGTACTCGACAAAGCGGGACTTGCCGCAACCGGTCGGTCCCTTGAGCATCATCGGCATACGCGCATTGTAAGCTGCCTCGTAGAGCTCAACTTCATCGCTAACGGATTTATAAAATGGTTCCTGTTTGATTTTGTATTGATCAATATCTACAGCGGACATGTTTCACCCTTCATCGTCTGTTTCCATTTCGCCACTCCAGCCTGCAGCACGTGCACGCTTTATGGCTTCACCGTGGATCCTTTCGTGGCGTTCGCGCAGGTCGTCAGGCAGGTTACTGACCAGGCAGCCATACTTGTCCCATTCGTGATTGACCTTGTCCAGCAAGTTATCAATCCCGCCGAAATTCCAGCCTTCGCAAGTCTCGGTTTCAGGAATAACCCCGAACACCCAGGCATCACGAATCACCTTGCCGATGGCGGTCATGCCCCCATCTATTTCTTTATCGATTCCAACGTAAGTCTGTGGCTTTGCCATAATTTCCAGTTCTGATAAAAAAAGCCCCTGACCGAAGTCGTCCGGGCAGAGGCTTGATCTTTATGGTCTTGCCCGGCCGTGATTAAACAGATTGACCGCGGTAGATAACCATTGCCGTCCCTGCAGATTGCGCAAAGTTGTCAAGGCCCAGCAGACGAACGTGGTTGTTCGGATGTGCTTTGTGGCAAGCCTCGACTTCAGCCAGGATAGCGTCTACATCAGTCTCACCAAACATCGGCAGCTTCCACATGTACCAGTAGTTGCTACGCGCATTTTCCGGCTCGGTATGCTCGATAACCGGGTTCCAGCCGTTATCCACAATGTACTGGATCTGGGCACGGATGGCATCCTTGCTCAAGGGCGGCAGGTAGGAAAACGTTTCAAATTTACGGCTCTGGGCGGCATCGCTCAGGCTTGAATTGTAATCTTGTACGTCACTCATTGTGATTTACTCCAAATATTTATTTGATCAGGCGGCAAGGTGCCCGGCATTAAAACAGGCACCTTGCCACTGTTGGCCAGTTACGCGGGTCGCTTATTTATGCGCGACGTCGATCTTGTCAACGGTATCAAATTCGAACTTGATCTCTTTCCAGGTTTCCATGGCGATCTTGAGTTCCGGGCTATGCTTCGCCGCGGCAGTAAGGATTTCCTTACCTTCTTTCTCAAGCTCGCGACCCGAGTTACGCGCTTCAACACAGGCTTCAACCGCGACACGGTTGGCAGCAGCGCCGGCGGCGTTGCCCCAGGGGTGACCCAGCGTACCGCCACCGAACTGCAGGCAGGAATCGTCGCCGAAGATCGCAACCAGTGCCGGCATATGCCATACATGGATACCACCGGAAGCAACCGGGATAACACCCGGCATGGAACCCCAGTCCTGATCGAAGAACAGACCACGCGAACGGTCTTCCTTGATGAAGGAATCACGCATGGTGTCGATCCAGCCCAGGGTTGCATCGCGGTCGCCTTCCAGCTTGCCGACAACGGTACCGGAGTGAAGGTGATCACCACCAGACAGACGCAGGATCTTGGTCAATACGCGGAAGTGGATACCGTGATGGGGGTTGCGATCAAGCACGGCGTGCATGGCGCGGTGAATGTGCAACAACATGCCGTTGTCCTGACACCACTGGGCCAGCTGGGTATTAGCGGACAGACCACCGGTCAGGTAGTCGTGCATGATGATTGGCGCGCCAATTTCTTTCGCGTATTCAGCACGCTTCATCATTTCATCAGAAGTCGGAGCGGTAACGTTCAGGTAGTGACCCTTACGCTCGCCGGTTTCGGTTTCGGCTTTATGGATCGCTTCCATAACGAAGTCGAAACGGTGACGCCAGCGCATGAACGGCTGTGAATTGACGTTCTCGTCATCCTTGGTGAAGTCGAGACCACCACGCAGACCTTCGTAACAGGCGCGGCCGTAATTCTTGGCGGACAGACCCAGTTTAGGCTTGATGGTACAACCCAGCAGCGGACGACCGTACTTGTTGAGAATGTCGCGCTCGACCTGGATACCCTGAGGGGGTCCATTACAAGTCATGACATAGGCGACCGGGAAGCGGATATCTTCCAGGCGCAGGGCACGCAGGGCCTTGAAGCCGAATACGTTACCGACCAAAGAGGTCAGCACGTTAACGACAGAACCCTCTTCGAACAGGTCGATCGGGTAGGCGACAAAGGCATAGAAACAAGTATCGTCACCCGGCACATCTTCGATGGCATAGGCACGACCCTTGTAGTAGTCCAGGTCGGTCAGCAAGTCGGTCCACACTGTGGTCCAGGTACCGGTGGATGATTCGGCAGCAACCGCAGCAGCTACTTCTTCACGTGGCACACCTGCCTGAGGGGTGATCTTGAAGCACGCCAGGATGTCAGTATCCTTGGGCGTGTAATCGGGCATCCAGTAAGTTTCGCGGTACTCTTTAACGCCCGCGTTGTAGCTCTTTACTGCCATGGTAAACCTCCTAATACAATCGAAATTGGTCGTGCCGTTCCCGACCTCACCTGCGCGGCTTTGCCACCGGGAAATCAGCTCATCCGTCTTCGGGGACACTGCCCTGCCAAACGGGAAGTCGCATGCTAGACGCTCAGAACCATTAATGAAAGTAAATAATTATAATATGATCCATAAGCAATACTGATCGTAAGTTTGGCAAATCCGGCAAGTAATTAACATTTAATCTACTGATATTATTATAGAATATTGTCATTAGCTTGGCGCTATCGAGGTGCCCGGGGTGTTTTCGGTTTACCCCAACGCCGGAATATTATCCCGGCTAATCTTCTCATTAAGGTAATGACACCCTCATCCAGGTATGGAGGTTCGTAACCATGTCACTAAAAGATGCACCCCCCTTTAGCGGGCGTAGGCTTTTACTCGGCACAACTCTGATGTGCAGCCTTCTCCTCCCGCTACCGGCTAACGCCCAGGCAGAAATTTCAGTTGAATCAATAACAAAACAGATAAACAGTAATGCTGATAATGCACAGCTCTACATCAAACGCGGCGACCTATATTTTGGAAAAAGGGAATTCTTCGATGCAGTTGAGGACTACACCATTGCCATAGAACTGGATCCTGGTGCAGACCAGGCGTATTTCGGCAGAGGTATGGCGCTGGCACGACAAGGGATGATTCGTGAGGGGATTGCCGATCTCACGGTATACCTCGATCGCAACCCTGACAGCTCGCTGGCCTACACCAAACGCGGTGTACGCTATATGTGGTTACAGGATTACGCGAATGCTGAAAAAGACCTGGATAAAGCGCTTGAACTAAACCCCGAAAATGCCGAGGCACACGATGATATCGGGATAATCTACGCTAAAAAACGTGACTATGAAAAAGCGATAGAGCACTTTACCGACACGATCAGAATTGAGCCGGGTTACCAGAAAGGCTATCACAACCTGGCCATGTCGCTATTTTTAACCGGACAGGATGAACAGGCACTCGGCAGGGTCAATCAGGCACTGACGCTAAACCCGAACCACAAGGAGGCCACCTTGCTCAAGAGCCATATCCTTGCCGCACTGGGTCGTCAGGAAGAAGCCGACGCAGTCAAAGAGGAGGCAGAATTTTTGCCGGAAACCAACTGGACCGAAAGCGTTCCTCTTGAATAGGCACCACAGGCAAAAACGACTGCTCCGGCGGGTGCTCTGCTTCGGCTTCTTTTCTCACCCCCGGGGCTTAGCCACGGGAAGCGTGGCAATAGACCCTTCAGGCCGAACGACGTCGAGACACCAGCGCCAGCCCAAGCAGACCACCCGCCAGTACATGGTACACGCTGAAGGCATCTGCACCACTTTCGGCAGAAGCGGCACTAACAGACTTCTGGCCATTCAATACCACTCCTGCCAGTAATATCGGTTCCCCGGTCTTCGCTTCTTCGGCCTGAATTATTGACGGTATTGCCGACATCCCCAGTGACAGCGTCAGATATACCGCGGCTGTCCGTAAAAAATCCCTGTTTTTCATTCTTTTTCCCGTATTTGTTATGCGTCCGCGCTAACTAGCAATACCGGTGCCACGTTAAGGAATTCCGTTACTACAATTTTTTTATCCGGGCATAAAAAAAGCCCGCGCATTTACATGCGCGGGCTTTTTTTTAACTATTAACTGCTCAGTAACTTACTTGGCTGAATGGCCAGACATTTTAATCTCGACTTTTTCGTCGTCCTTCAGACCTGCATAGTAGGCGCGCAGAATTTCCAGCACCTCGGGACGTGAGAACTTGTCGGACACCTCTTCACCCTCCGACAGCGCCTTGCGCAGTTTGGTACCCGACAACAGGATGCGATCAGAACCTTCGTGCGGACAGGTCTTCATGGAGGCCATGCCGTCGCACTTGTTGCACCAGAAGGTCCAGTCGATCTTGAGCGGCTCGGTGACCAGCGCGTCTTCATCGATCTCGTCGAATATGTGGTGCGCATCGAACGGACCATAGTAGTCGCCGACACCGGCATGGTCACGACCGACGATCTGGTGGGAACAACCGTAGTTCTGACGGAACAGCGCATGCAGCAGCGCTTCACGCGGACCGGCGTAGCGCATATCCAGCGGATAACCGGCCTGGATGACGGTGTTGTCAGAGAAGTATTTTTCAATCAGCGTCCCGATCGCTTTGCTGCGCACGTCGGCCGGGATATCGCCGGGCTTCAGCTTGCCGAGCAGCGAATGGATAAGAACACCGTCGAGTGTTTCGATAGCGATCTTGGCCAGGTATTCGTGGGAACGGTGCATCGGATTGCGAGTCTGGAAGGCCGCAATGGTCTTCCAGCCGCGTTTTTCGAACTCGGCGCGGGTCTGCGCAGGGGTCATGAACTGGTCACCATAGGCCTCCGGGAAGCCGCCCTGCGACAGCACCTTGATCGGGCCAGCCAGGTTTACGTCGGCCTGCTCCATGACCATCTTCACGCCCGGGTGTTCCATATCGGTGGTCTTGTAGACCATCATGCACTCGTGCTTCTTGTCGATGGTGTATTTATCAGTGACCGTCATTGTTGCGAGAATTTCGTCACGCTCCGGGTCGTACAAGGCAACGTCATCGCCTTCACTGATCACGTCAGCTGTTGCCGTGTCAGCAGACAGGGTGACCGGAATCGGCCAGAACAGGCCATTGGCCATCTTCATGCCATCGCATACGCCCTGCCAGTCGGCCCTGGTCATAAAGCCTTCGAGCGGGGTAAAGCCACCAATGCCCATCATAATGATGTCACCGGCTTCGCGTGATGAGATATTAACCTTCGGAAGCGAAGCAGCACGCTCCTTTTCCGCGGCGAGTGCATCGCCTTCGAGCAACAGTGGCTTCAGATCTCCACCACCATGAGGCTTCACTAAACTGGACATGAGACTCCTTCCGAAACAGGTCTATATTCTGGTTATCTGCGCAAAAAAGGCACAGCTTCCCCTATGAGCAGGGGGTGTAACCTTAATGATGCCAGAGGGGAATGCCAACAGTTTTAATTTACTACACCATAAAGTCACCTTATTGTTTAATTGCGCAACAAGGGATATTATAACTAACTGTTTTAAATATAATTATATTTTGTATATTAGTATATTATGATATTTAATGGCGGGTTCAGAAACGCTTATTGGCAGTAATCGGCAATAGTCTAGTAAATTGCTCGGTCTTTTGGCCATGACCAGGCATAACAGGGATAACACCTATGTCCAACCCGATACATGATCCGCTTTCGAAAGCGCTCGACGAACAGAGCCGCATCGAGGTCAAGAATACGACCTGCTACATGTGCGCCTGTCGCTGCGGTATCCGTGTGACACTACGCGACGGTGAAGTCCGCTATATCCAGGGCAACCCGGATCACCCGCTCAACAAGGGCGTCATCTGTGCCAAGGGCTCCTCCGGCATTATGAAACAGTACTCGCCGGCACGCCTGACCAAACCGTTGCTGCGCAAGGCCGGCAGCGATCGTGGCGACAACGAATTCGAGGAGATTTCCTGGGACAAGGCGTTCGAAATCATGGAAGAACGCCTCGGCGGGCTGCGCGAAACCGACCCGAAAAAATTTGCCCTGTTCACCGGCCGCGACCAGATGCAGGCACTGACCGGTATGTTCGCCAAACAGTTCGGCACCCCGAACTACGCCGCACACGGCGGATTCTGTTCCGTGAATATGGCCGCGGGCATGATCTACACCATCGGCGGTTCATTCTGGGAGTTCGGCGGGCCGGACCTGGATCGCGCCAAGCTGTTCGTGATGATCGGCACTGCGGAAGACCACCACTCCAATCCGCTGAAAATGGCACTGTCCAAGTTCAAACGCCAGGGCGGCAAATTCATTTCCATCAACCCGGTGCGTACCGGTTATTCGGCCATTGCCGACGAATGGATTCCTATCAAGCCCGGCACCGACGGCGCGCTGTTCCTGGCCCTGACCAATGAAATTATCAAGCAGGGTCTGTATGACCGCGACTTCCTGGTCAACTATTCCAATGCTGCGGAACTGGTCAATATGGACCGGGAATCCAGCGAGTACGGCATGTTCGTACGCTTCGAGGTCCCACCGGAAGAAGGCTGCTTCGACCCGCAAAACAAATTATGGTGGGACCGCGAGCTGAACAAGCCGATTTCCACCCACACCCCCGGTGCCGATCCCTACTTCCTCGGCGAGTTCAAACTCGACGACGGTACACCGGTGAAGCCTTCATTCCAGTTGCTGGTGGATCGCGTCAAGGACTACACCGCTGAATGGGCATCCAGCATTACCGGCATTCCCGAGGAGACCATCAAGCGCCTGGCCCATGAGATGGGTATTACGGCTCGTGATGAAAAAATCGAACTCCCGATCCCCTGGACGGACACCTGGGGTAACGAACATGAGTCAGTGACCGGCAACCCGGTCGCTTTCCATGCCATGCGCGGACTTGCGGCGCACTCCAATGGCTTCCAGACCATCCGGGCGATGTCTATATTAATGAGTATCCTCGGAACCATTGACCGGCCCGGTGGCTTCCGTCACAAGGCACCGTTCCCGCGTCCAATCCCGCCTTGCGCCAAGACACCCAACGATCCGCGCGCGGTGAAACCCAACACACCCCTGGACGGCATGCCGCTCGGCTGGCCTGCCGACCCGGACGACCTGTTCGTCAACGACGATGGAAGCCCGGTGCGTATCGACAAGGCCTTCTCCTGGGAATACCCACTGTCGGTTCACGGCCTGATGCACAATGCCATTACCAACGCCTGGCGCGGCGACCCCTACAGGATCGACACACTGCTGATCTTCATGGCCAACATGGCGTGGAACTCTGCCATGAATACCAGCGAAGTGCGCGAGATGCTCAACGACAAGGATGAGGACGGCCAGTACAAAATCCCGTTCCTGATTGTTGCAGATGCCTTCCAGTCGGAGATGGTGGCTTATGCCGACCTGGTGTTGCCCGACACCACCTATCTGGAACGACACGACTGTATGTCCATGCTCGACCGCCCCATTTCCGAATTCGATGGCCCGGTCGACTCGGTACGCATCCCCGTGCTGCCGCCGACCGGCGAGTGCAAGCCGTTCCAGGAAGTCATTATCGAGTTGGGCTCACGCCTCAAGCTGCCGGCCTTCACCAATGCTGACGGCAGCCGCAAGTTTCGTGACTACCCGGACTTCGTGGTCAACTACGAAACGGCTCCCGGTTCCGGCATCGGTTTCCTGGCCGGCTGGCGCGGCAAGGGCGGCGAGAAATTCATGAAGGGCGAGCCCAATCCCAAACAGTGGGAGATGTACGAAAAGAACAACTGCGTATTCCAGTACGAGTTACCCAAGTCCTACCAGTACATGCGTAACTGGAACCAGGGTTATCTTGAATGGTCGAAGCGTCATGCACTGACACGTTACGTTGAACCCATCAACATCCATATCTACTCCGAAGTCCTGCAGAAGTTCCGCCTTGCCGCCCAGGGCAAATCGGACGGCAAGCAGCCACCGGATCACCTGCGTAAACGCGTCGAAACACACTTCGATCCGCTACCGTTCTATTCGCAGCCGCTGGAATCGCAAGCTACGGACATGCGCAAATTCCCGCTAAATGCCATAACCCAGCGTCCGATGGCGATGTACCATTCATGGGATTCGCAGAATGCCTGGCTGCGCCAGATTCACACCTACAACTATTTATATGTAAATTCAAAAACAGCGAGTGAAGCCGGGATCGATGACGGCGGCTGGATGTGGATCGAATCCATGCACGGAAAGGTACGTTGCCTGTGTCGTTATTCCGAAGCGGTGGAACCCGGCACGGTCTGGACCTGGAACGCGATCGGCAAGGGCCCCGGCGCCTGGGGTCTGGATCCCGATGCCAATGAATCGAAGCAGGGATTTCTGCTCAACCATGTGATCAGTGAAGAACTGCCGCCATCGGAAGATGGCGAACATCTCTCCAACTCGGACCCGATTACCGGCCAGGCGGGCTGGTACGACGTGCATGTTCGCATCTACCCGGCGGAACCCGGCGAACCGAAAGTCACTTCACCGCAGTTCGACCCGGTGCAACCGGTACCCGGGCAGGCCATGGAGAAAAAACGTGGCCGCTGGTTAACCTACTTCGCCGGCAGGAAAAAATCCTGAACCATACCGCAGGAGCAGGCCTGATCGCCAAAGGTGTAAACCTTCATCGAGGCCAGTCCCGCTCCTGCACAGGGGAACATACAGAATGTCACAATTAGCTTTAGTCATCGATCTGAACGTTTGCGTGGGTTGCCATGCCTGTGTCACCAGTTGCAAGGAGTGGAATACCTCCGGCACTGCCGGCTACATGGCCGACATGAACCCGTTCAGTAAAGATCCGACCGGCACTTTTTTCAACCGTGTGCAGACGTTCGAGGTGGGTAATTTCCCCAACACCGAAACCGTACACTTCCCGAAGAGCTGCCTGCACTGCGAGGACCCGCCCTGCGTACCCGTTTGCCCGACCGGCGCCAGCTACAAGCGCGACGAGGACGGCATTGTGCTGGTTGACTACGACAAGTGTATCGGCTGCAAGTACTGCTCATGGGCCTGCCCGTACGGCGTACGGGAACTCGACGAACACCAGAAGGTGATGAAAAAATGCACCTTGTGCGTAGATCGTATCTATGACGAGTCACTGCCGGAGAACGAACGCAAACCGGCCTGTGTATTGGCCTGTCCGACCAGTGCGCGCCTGTTCGGTGACGTCAATGATCCGGATTCGGAAGCCGCCCAGGCCATACGCGAACGTGGTGGTTACCAGCTTATGCCCGAATGGGGTACCCGCCCGGCCAACCATTACCTGCCACGGCGCAAGACCAGCATCACCATCCACGAAGATGAGCTGATCCGCGCCGACAACCCGCTCTACAAGGAACGTCAGTTGCCCATGCCGGATGCCGACGACCCGACACTGGACGAAACCACGAGCTGGTAAACGATTTACACTGGAGCACACTTATGCACCCCGCATTTTCTGTTATTTTTTTGACCACCTTGATAGGAGCAGGCCAGGGGCTGTTCCTGGCGCTTTACACCGGGCAGCTGTACTCGGTATTCAAGGTGCTGCCGGTCCAGGACTCGGCGCATTTCTACGCCCTCGGCAGCCTGCTGGCAGTACTGCTGCTGCTGGCCGGCCTGCTCAGCTCCTTCTTCCACCTGGGACACCCGGAACGCGCCTGGCGCTCCGCAGCCTGCTGGCGGACCTCATGGCTGTCGCGTGAGGTAATCGTGCTACCTGCCTTCACGGGCGCGGTTGCAGTCTATGGACTGATTCACTACCTCGGCTGGAATCCGGTGCTGTATACCTTCCGCGAAACGTTTGAAATCGACCTGTCACTGATCATTGGAGCCGGCGCATCATTGCTGGGCTTCACCCTGTTCCTGTGTACCGGCATGATCTACGCTTGCATCAAACAGTTACAGGAATGGGCCACTCCGCTGACGGTTGTAAACTACACCCTGCTCGGTAGTGCCTCCGGTTTCCTGCTGGCCACTGCTTTCGCCGCCTGGGAGGGGTCGGAACTGACCGATTTCTTCGGCGGCTGGGCCATCCTGATGACAGTGGTTGCTTTCATTACACGTACCGCCAGCCTGATACGCAATGCGCGCATCAAGCATAAAACCTCACTGGAAACAGCTATTGGTATCCGTCACGCACGCATCGAGCAGAAGGCCCAGGGGTTTATGTGCGGGTCTTTCAATACCCGCGAGTATTTTCATGGCGCACCACAACACATTTTCAGCCTGATAAAGTGGTCATTCCTGGTACTGGTATTTCCTGTACCATTAGTGCTGGTGTCGGTTGGCCTCAGCACCCATGCCCTCAGCCTGTTGATTGCGGCCTTTCTGGTCCAGTATTCCGGATTATTACTGGAGCGCTGGTTTTTCTTCGCCCAGTCCAACCATCCGCAAAACCTGTATTACCAGACCGTTGGCTGAATCAAACCCCGGACCTTGATACAGGTCAAAGCAACCTGCACTGCAAGCGCGCTACGGTCGGACTATACTGACCTGAACTGATCAGGATCCTGATTTATGCAACTTGTCGATCCCTTCAATCGACCGATCGAGTACGTTCGCCTCTCGGTGACAGATCGCTGTGATCTGCGCTGCGGCTACTGCATGCCAAAAGGTTTCCACGATTTCGAGGAACCGGAAGACTGGCTGACCTTCGATGAAATCGAACGTGTCATGGCGGCCTTTGGGCGACTGGGTGTTACGCGCATACGCCTGACCGGTGGCGAACCCCTGGTGCGAAAAGATCTTCCCCGACTGGCGGCCCGCCTGTCGGCGCTGCCGGGAATCGAAGACCTGTCACTGAGCACCAATGCAACACGTCTCGCCAAACACGCAAAAGCACTTGAGTCGGCCGGTATTTCCCGCATCAATGTCAGCCTCGACAGCCTGCGTGCCAACCGCTTCAGGGATATCACCCAGGGCAAACTGGAAAAGGTACTGAACGGGTTGATGGCAGCACGCGATGCCGGCTTTCACCCCATCAAGATCAACATGGTGGTCATGGCCGATGTCAATGATGATGAAGTAGAAGACATGGTCAATTTCTGCATCGAGCATGATTTCACATTGCGCTTTATCGAAACCATGCCAATGGGTGAAACCGGGCTTTCTGCTTCGCAGCACTACGTCGATCTGCAAACTGTGCGTAAACGGCTCGAACAACGGTTTGAACTGGTACCCGGTGTCATGCCAGGTGGTGGTCCGGCGCGTTATGTACGTGTCGCCGGCACTGAACTGCGCATCGGTTTTATCACTCCCATTTCGCAACACTTCTGTGAAACCTGTAACCGTGTACGCCTGTCTGTCGATGGCACGCTGTATCTTTGCCTTGGACAGAACGACAAGGTTGAACTGCGCCCGCTCCTCCGTGGAGGCGCGAGCGACAGTGAACTGGAAGACACCCTGCGCCATGCCATCACACTGAAACCGGAACGCCATGAGTTCCGCGACAAGCCTGAGCAGGTTGTGCGCTTCATGTCGATGACAGGTGGTTAAGAACTTTTTCTGAACTCCGGGCACAGGTCAGGATTTTTCCTGTTTACGCGGCAGGTTTATGGAGGGCTACCCAAGGGTTTTTGCAGTACGTCTTTTGCAAGATAGTCATTCAGCCTGGATATAAGCTTTCTTTCAACTTTATGCAGGCTTGCCTCCAGCTGCCTTGTCTTGTCTGCTTTTTCTTCCTTGCCCAGCTTCCTCAATTCGTCATTGTTTTTTGCTACAAAATAACTGTCTTCCCAGACTACCTTCCGGGTTTTTATAGTTATCATCCGACCTTCCAGTGTTACGGGCGCAAACGTTTCGCCTAACACCCAGTCAACACCATTCCAGGTTAAATACTCTGAAGTCATTTCCTCGGCAGCAACACCCAGACCAAGCCATACATTTTGCGTGGCAGATCCTACCACTACCCCTTGCACGACTGCCTCAATAGCCCCGGTACCAATAAGCACCTTTTTCCATTTTTCCTTAATACTGCCATAACCAGAAAGCTCAAGTGTCAGAAATAGCGATGCATCAGGTGTGACTGATTGCAGCGCCAGGTTACATGTTGGTAATTCACTGAACTTGAAAAACGGGAGCTCAAGTGCATTTGAATCAACATAGTCATGAATGTCTTCAACAGCGGCTTCAATATTTCTTTCAAATAACCTCCTGTTTTCTTCACTCGATAACGTTTTATCAATGATATTCATGCGGGCAGATGACTTTATGCAGTAATTAATGACAACCTTGTTATCGTTCCCGGACATTTTTACCGGGTTGCGCACTGCAACTGACGAGCACCCTGCCAGCAATAAAACCAGTAAGCTTATTATATTCAGAATCACCGGGGCTCTCTCTAATAAACCGAGACCACGTGCAGGCAAGCTCTCCCTGGTCATGGATAACCTGGAGAAGCAGATCTCAACCACCACCCTCTCAATACCATCCAGACACCATGCTGATAACAGCACTGGCCGGCACCGGCACAATAACCAGACCACCTCCAATACCGAGCAGACCGGCCGCTAAACCGGCAAATACACCTAACGCCGCATAACTTACCCAAAAGGAGGAAACATTCATACCGCCATTGTACCTTTGGAAAGAGTCTTTTATTGTGGCGCTGTGACAATGCCACTCAACATGGAACGTAGTACCCGGTGAAGTACCGAATTATCAAAGTTTGTCTGATACTGCTGGGCCTGTCCCTGGCACAGTACAGTATTGCCGACTCACTGGACCGGCAGCGCGATGATTTCCTGCGAGCAGAAAAGGCGCTGCAGACCGGCGATAAGAAAACCTTCAAACGGCTAAAACAAAAGCTTATCACCTACCCCTTGTACGGTTACCTGGACTACTGGGCGCTGAAGCGCCACCTCAGCCAGGCAAAGCCCGACGAGGTTCGGGAGTTCTTTCAGCTCTATAATGACCAGCCGATTGCCACGCGCCTGCGCATCAACTGGCTTTTCATGCTGGCAAAACGTGGTGACTGGGAAAATTACCTGGCTTTCTACTGGCCACAGTCCTCGATCACCCTGCAATGCAATGAAATCCGCGCAAGACTGGAACTGGGGCAAGACCGGGACACTGCGCTGAATGACGCGCTAAAACTGTGGCTGGTCGGTCACTCACAACCCGACGCCTGTGATCCCGTCTTCAAGCAACTTTCCGCCAGCTCCCGGCTGACCAGCGCACACATCTGGGAGCGTGTTCGACTGGCATTTGCCAACCAGAAGTCGAGCCTTGCGGCCTACCTTGCCAAACAACTGTCTGCCGAGGATCGTGAGTGGGTCACTCGCTGGTACCACGCCCATCGCCGCCCGACAGCCGCCATGTCCAGCCCATGGGCAAGTGAAGACACGCCCCTGGTTCGCGAGATACTGGTGCACGCCATACAACGCCTGGCACGGCATAAACCTGGTCAGGCCTACATGCACTGGCAGACGCTTCGCACCAGCCACAGGTTCAGTGTCTCACAGAATGCAAAAATACTGCACGATATCGCCCTGACCGCAGCACTGGGCAACAAGCCGGACGCCAAACGCTGGCTGGAAGAAGTTCCGGAGTCAGCTGCCGACCGTGACCTTCGCCAGTGGCGCGTACGAAATGCACTGATGCGCCAGGATGCAGCGGACGTCAAGCGATGGACTGAAAAACTTCCCGCCGAAGAGCGCAAAAAACCGGAATGGCGTTACTGGCACGCCTGGGCCCAGGAACAACTGGGCTCGAAGGGCGATGCCCTGACAACTTATACCCGGCTCAGCACTGAACGTGATTACTACGGTTTTCTTGCGGCTGACAAACTCGGCCGAACCTACCAGATGAATGACTCCCGCCTGAAGATCGGTAAAAAACAACTCGATGCACTGGCAGGTCAGCCCGGTGTCAGACGTGCGCAGGAGCTCTACCGGGTCGGCAAACGGACAGATGCGCGCCGCGAATGGTTCTACAGCACAGCCAGCATGAACAAGGAACAACTCAGGCAAGCTGCCGTACTGGCGCATCGCTGGGGCTGGCACGACCGCGCAATCGTAACCGCAGCCCAGGCACGGAACTGGGACGACCTGGCACTACGCTTCCCGTTACCACACCGCGAATCGATTTTTGCCACCGCTTCGCAATACAACCTTGACCCGGCACTGATCTATGGCGTTATCCGCCAGGAAAGCGCCTTTATGGAAGACGCCCACTCAGCCGTCGGCGCACTTGGGCTGATGCAATTGATGCCAGCCACCGGCAAGCAAACAGCACGCAGCCTGAACATTCGCTATGGAGGCAACCGCGCACTGTTGAAGTCAGACCAGAATATTCGCCTCGGCAGCGCTTATCTCAACCACTTGATGACGCGCTACAACGGCTCACCGGTACTGGCAGCCGCCGCCTACAATGCCGGGCCACACCGGGTCAGCCGCTGGCTGCCCACAAACCGCTCTCTGCCAGCGCCATTGTGGATGGAGAACATTCCATTCCGCGAAACCCGCCACTATGTCAAGCAGGTACTGGCCTATGCAACCATATTTGACTGGCGCCTTTCACAGCCCCTCACACGCCTGTCACAACGGCTGCCCGATGTGCATGGGCGCTACTGACACGCCTTGTCCGGCTAGACATAATCTCAAACCACCGTAAACTCTGTGCCCGGTCATTTAATCCAAAACACCAAGGGCATGACATGAAAGCATTGCGTATTTGCGTACTCGGCGGCACGGGCTTCGTTGGCTCGCACCTGGTTTTCCGGCTGGCGGATCTGGGCCATAGCATCACTATACCGACCCGGCGCCCGGCCAGGCACCGCGAATTTCGTGTGCACCCCGGAGTACAGCTTGTTGAAGCCAACCCTTACGACCATGACCGCCTGAGCGCCCTGCTGCAGAATACCGATGTGGTAATCAACCTCGTTGGCATCCTTAATGAAACCGGCAACAGCCGTTTCCAGACAGCACACGTTGAACTGCCCGGTGCCATCGTCAAGTCCATGCGCGCGGCCGGTGTAACACGTCTGCTTCACATGAGCGCCCTCAACGCCAATGTCAATGAATCACACAGCCGCTACCTGAAAACCAAGGGTGCCGGTGAAGACCTGGTACACCAGACGCCGGGCATCAAAACCACCAGCTTTAGGCCATCGGTCATCTTCGGCCCCGGCGACAGCTTCTTCAACCGCTTTGCCTCACTGCTGGCATTGTCACCACTGGTATTCCCGCTGGCCTGCGCAAAGGCGCGCTTCGCTCCGGTATATATCGGTAATGTCGTTGACGCCTTCATCGAGGCGCTGGGCAATGAACGAACCATAGGGCAGCGACTGGAGTTGTGCGGCCCGGGGGAGTATAGCCTCGGCGAACTGGTGCGTTATACAGCGCGACTCACCGGCCGTAAAACATTTGTCATCGAACTGCCGGATATTCTGTCGCGTCTGCAAGCTATGCTTCTCGGCCTGCTACCGGGAAAACCGTTCAGCCTGGATAACTACTACTCTCTCAGGATCGACAGTGTATGCAAGAACAACGCACTGCCCGAACTCGGTATCCAGCCACGTTCTGTCGAATCCGTTGTACCCACCTACCTGGGTGATGCCAGCATGCGCGCACGCTACTTCCGGTTTCGTGCCACGGCACGCCGCCAGGGATGAAGATCTACCTGGTCGGGGGCGCGGTACGTGACAAGCTGCTTGGACTGCCTGTCCATGAACGCGACTGGGTAGTGGTGGGCGCCACTCCGCAGCAAATGCTGGACCTCGGTTACAAACAGGTGGGCAAGGATTTCCCTGTCTTTCTTCATCCCGAAACCGGGGAAGAGTATGCACTGGCCAGGACAGAACGAAAAACCGCACCTGGGTACAAGGGCTTTTCCTTTCATGCTTCCCCGGATGTCACGCTGGAGGAAGATCTCAAACGCCGCGACCTGACGATAAACGCCATGGCAGAAAGTCCCGAGGGCGAGCTGATTGACCCTTACGGCGGGCAGGAAGATCTGCGACTTGGAAAGCTACGCCATGTCAGCCCGGCGTTTGCCGAAGACCCAGTACGGATACTGCGCGTGGCCCGCTTCGCCGCCCGCTTCGCCAAAATGGGCTTCAGTGTCACGCATGGTACGAACACACTGATGCGAAACATGGTGGAGAAAGGTGAAGTCGATCACCTGGTTCCCGAGCGGGTATGGGCAGAACTGAACAAGGCACTGGCAACTGATGCGCCGGAAAAATTTTTTACGGTACTGCACGGTTGCGGGGTGCTGGCGATACTGTTTCCTGAAATCGAGTCAACCTACGCAGATGATCCGGGCACACACACAGGTTCGGACAAACTGCCCCGCGCACTCAGCGCACTCAGACATAGCGCCGAACAGACCGATGACACCCGCGTACGCTTCGCTGCACTCCTGCTATCCCTGCATACCGACAAAACAGTCGAACAACGCATCGCCGATGCAGAAGCCATTTGCAAGCGCTACCGCGTACCGGGTGAATACCAGGCGCTGGCCGTTAGCGCTATCCGGCATGAAACGGATATTGCCAGCAATGACCCCTGCGTATTACTGGGCATTATGGAGTCCACCCGCGCATTACACGATGCCTCGCGCTGGCACCGGTTACTGGACACCTATGTACTCTCCGAACGCATTACCCGCGAGCGGGCGCAACAACTTGACGACGCCAGGCAGAAAGCCGTCGCCATCAATGCAAACTTTCTGGATGAACCTTCCCTGAGTGGCCCGGCGATTGGTGCTGCCATAAACAAAAAACGCTGCCAGGCGATCTCCGACGCGCTGCCGAAATAACGACAGGCACCCGACCTACCAGAACAATACAAGCAGTACGGCACCAAGTAATAACCGGTAAATAACGAACGGTAGCATACCTACCCGGTCAAGCAGTTTGAGAAAGTAATGGATGCACAGGTAGGCGCTTAGCCCCGATAGCACAATACCGGTAGACATGGCGGCCCAATCCACCGGCTCCGTGGTCTCAAGCAGATTCCCGGTTTCGTAAAGCGCAGCCATGGCAATGGCCGGCACGGACAACAGAAAAGAAAACCGCGCGGCCGCCTTGCGATCCAGCCCCACCAGCAGGCCCGCTGTAATCGTCGCACCTGACCTGGAGGTTCCGGGAATCAATGCCAGCGCCTGCGCAAACGCAACAGCCGCAACACGCCAGGCACCCATCCGGTATTCGCAGCGCGTCTGCGCACCCTTGACGTCGGCATACCAGAGCGCCAGACCGAACAGAATTGTTGTACTGGCAATCACCAATGGTGAACGAAGCAATGTTGATACCTGTTCGTGAAACAGCAACCCCCCCACACCCAACGGGATTGTACCCAGCAACACAGCCCAGGCCAGTCTGGCTTCCTCGTCGGGATTGCGTGTACGCAAGGAATCCAGCCAGGAAACGGACATCCCGCGCAGCTCACGACGGAAATACACCACCACGGCTGTCAAGGTACCGAAATGTACGGCGACATCGAAGGCAAGCCCCTGGTCTTCCCAGCCCAGCAGAACCGGCACCAGGATCAGGTGCGCAGAGCTGGAGATCGGCAGGAATTCGGTCAGCCCCTGAACCAGCGCAAGGACAACGGCGTGCAGCATATCCATAAGTTTATTTCTTTAATTGTGAATGCGCTTTATAACCGACTGCGCAGGTCCTGTGAATCAAATCCGGGGACAACCCCGCCAAGGTTTCGTGAAAAGCCAATAACCTTGAAGCGGTCACCCATTTCGCCTGGCAACATCAGGCGTTTGGCATCACCGGTCATTTCCAGGAAACGCGGCAGGTCATCTGGATCGGCTTCTGACATAACCCGGTCAATCCCGGCGCCAACCAGAAAGCGCGCCTGACTGGTATACCCGGCAAAGTCCAGACCGGCTTCAGTGGCAGCTTCAGCCACGGAGGTAAAATCAACGAAAGCCGTGATGTCCTGAAGACCGGGGCACCAGAGCGCGTTGTCATGCGCCTGGTGACGATAGTGGCACATCAGTGTACCGGCGTTACGTTGCGGATGGTAATACTCGGCTCGCCCGTAGCCGTAATCAATCAGTAACAACAGACCCTGTTTAAGACAGTCTGCCAGACGGCCCACCCATTCTTTCAGTGGCGGACAATATTCGGTCTGGTAGTCACCCTCCCAGCCGTACTGCCGTGCCAGTGAAGTAATATACTCCACGCTTTCAGGGTCAGCCCCGGTTTCCTGCAACCGCAGATCATTACCCGACACTTCAATACCGGCCTCGGACACGCCATGCTCGTGGTAGTGAAAACGTTTTACCGGCAAGGCATCGGCTACCTCGTTTCCAAAAATGACACCCGTCCAGTCATGGGGCAACTCCTCTACCCACTCAACGCGACCCTGCAACACTTTCGGCAACTGCGCTATACGTGATTGCTGCATGGCACGCATGGCAGGGCTGCGCTCCAGGATGGCATAGCGCTCCGGTAATGCGTCGAGGTCTTGCAGGCCAGTGAGCAGATCTGCAGCAAGCCTGCCGCTGCCTGCACCAAGCTCCAGCACGGATGCCTTGTGTTGCTGCAATACAGGTACGAAACTGCGTGCCAGACATCGCGCAAACAGACCCCCTGATTCCGGGGCCGTCACAAAATCGCCCTGCGCCCCGAACGGCGTCAGGCCATTGCTGTAATAACCCAGCCCGGGTGTATACAACGCCGCATCCATGAAAACATCAAAAGGAAGAAAACCACCTGACTGATTGACCAGTCCCGAGATATGCTCAACCAGCTGCGCACTGAGCGCGAGCGCCCCGGCATCCGGTGACATTGATTCATTCGGCATGGTCCGCGCTAGTGATCTACCGGCCACATGGGCTGAGCCGTCGGATCAAAGTGTCTCCAGAGCATGGCAAAGGTAAACCCGGTCAACGGGTGTTTCATATCACCGGCAATCTCGGCCAGTGGACATAACACAAAAGCATATTCAAGAATTTCCGGGCGCGGCAATGTCAGCCCCTCTTCGTCAAGGACAAGGTCATCATAGAGCAACAGATCCAGGTCGATGCTACGACTGCTGAATTTCCCGCCACTTCGCTCCCGGCCCAGCTCATCCTCAATACGATGCAGCAACTGCGCCAGATCCCGGGGTTCCATATCTGTCTCAAACGCCACCACAAGATTGTAAAACCGGTCACCCTCGAAACCCACAGCAGCAGTCTCCCATGTGCGGGAACTCTGCAGCTCACCAAACTCTGACTGCATTCGCTCAAGCGATGCCGCAACATTTTTTTCCCGATCGACATTACTTCCCACACTTACGTAAGCTTTTGACATGCGCTCAACTCTCTTTGCTGCGTTCAATAATAACACCCACGCCCTGGGCGCCTCTTACCGCACCACCCTTGTTCAGGGTCAATCGCATCCACGGCACATCAAACTCGGACAGGACCAGCTCCACAATACGCTCTGCCAGTGTCTCGACCAGCTGAAACCGGCTTTCCCGTACAAATGCAATGACACGCTTTGAGACCGCCTTGTAGTTCAGGGTGTCATTGATATGGTCGCTGGCAGCAGCCCGGGCGATATCTGTTGCCATTTCCAGGTCGAGATGTATGGTTTGCTTGATGGCACGCTCCCAGTCATATATACCGATCACGGTATCGATACGCAGGTCGCGGATGAAGATGATATCCATAGCTGAAACTTTCAGGTACTTCAGAAGCTGTTAACTATATACAGGTTGCCGGCCCTGAACCAGCCAGGGATTCTGTCAGACAGCTTGACCACGACCGGCTAAAGCCTTCCAATAGTCATATGATGATCAACCTGGTTTACATACTGGCCGGCTACCTGCTGGGCTCCCTTTCTTCAGCCATTATCACTTGCCGCCTGATGGGTCTGCCCGACCCGCGCAGCGGTGGTTCCGGCAACCCGGGCGCAACCAATGTACTGCGCATCGGCGGCAAGAAAGCCGCTGCTATCACCCTCGCCGGCGACATGCTCAAGGGTTTGCTGCCAGTGCTGGCGGTTAAAGCACTGGGGGCAGACGTCACGATCCAGTCCGCTGTCGCAGTGGCCGCCTTCCTTGGTCACCTGTACCCGGTATTTTTTGGCTTTCGCGGTGGCAAGGGTGTTGCCACGGTGCTGGGCGTGTTGCTGGGGCTGTACTGGCCAGTAGGTCTGCTGACCATTGCCAGCTGGCTGGTCATTGCCAAGGGGTTCAAAATCTCCTCGTTGGCAGCACTGATCGCCATTCTGCTCACACCACTGTACGTCCTGTGGCTGAAGCCCGAGGAACCGGTCCTGCTGGTGGCAGTCATTTTCATGGGCACGCTGTTGTTCTGGCGCCATCGCTCGAATATTCGCAACCTGCTGCGTGGTGAAGAGAGTGGTATCAACAAGGACGGGAATGATCTGCAAGATCAGGACTAAGCGGACATGCCAAGTGCAGGTAATTCCTCCAGCGACCAGCGTGGCCGGACACTGATTTCAAGGCCCTGGCGCTCACCGGCCTGCAGGCGACAGGCGCCCGCGTAGGCGATCATCGCACCGTTATCCGTACAAAACTCCAGGCGCGGAAAAAACAGTTCAGCTCCCAGCGCTTTGGTCATGTGTGTCAGTCCGTCGCGTAACGCCTGGTTGGCACCGACACCGCCTGCGATGACAAGCCGCATGACACCTGTCTGCTGTAATGCGCGACGACATTTAATCAGCAGTGTATCCACCACGGCATCCTGAAACGCCCGCGCAATATCGGCACGCGTCTGATCACACTTATTGCTTTCCTGGAAGGTTGTCAGCGCAAAGGTCTTCAGCCCACTGAAACTGAAATCGAGTCCCGGACGGTTGGTCATCGGGCGAGGAAATCTGAAACGCCCTGGATCACCTTTCAAGGCCAGCTTCGCCAATACC
Source organism: Thiogranum longum (assembly GCF_004339085.1). Lineage (NCBI taxonomy): Bacteria > Pseudomonadati > Pseudomonadota > Gammaproteobacteria > Chromatiales > Ectothiorhodospiraceae > Thiogranum > Thiogranum longum. Next base: position 2,886,598 of record NZ_SMFX01000001.1, read on the forward strand.
GGTCCTCCGGGATATTCCAGGCCAAGCAACTTTGCGGTCTTGTCGAAAGCTTCGCCGGCCGCATCGTCCAGCGTATCACCCAGGATCTTGTACTGGCCGATGCCCAGCACCTCCACCAACAGGGTATGCCCACCAGATACCAGCAGTGCAACGAAAGGAAACGCCGGCGCAGGACGTTCCAGCATCGGCGCCAACAGGTGCCCTTCCATATGGTGCACACCGATGGCCGGCACACCCCAGGCAAACGCCAGGCTGCGGCCAATAGAAGCGCCGACCAGCAGCGCACCTACCAGGCCGGGGCCGGCGGTATAGGCAACGCCATCAATCGCCTGCGGCTCGATATCGGCCTTCTCCAGCAAGCTACGGAGTAATGGCAGGGCTTTTCGCACATGGTCTCGCGAAGCCAGTTCCGGCACTACGCCGCCATATTCCGCGTGTAGCGCAACCTGGCTGTGCAGGGCATGTGCCAGCAGGCCCTGTTCGGTATCGAACAGGGCCAGGCCGGTTTCATCACAGGAAGATTCAATACCGAGTATGCGCATGGGCGTCAGGGTGCCGTTTAATTACTTCTTCAACAGGGATTCGAGGCCGGCAAATGGCTTGTGAGTACTGCCGGGGGAAGAACCGGTCCCGGCGGCGTGAGTCGACTTGCCGGTGCCCTGCTGCTCAGCTTCCAGCAGGCGCTGGTGCTCATTATCATGACAGTACAGGCAGAGTAATTCCCAGTTACTACCGTCACTCGGATTGTAGTCATGGTTGTGGTCCCGGTGGTGCACCGTCAGCTCATGGAGGTTTTCGCGCCCAAACTCACGCTCGCAACGCCCGCAGATCCACGGATATAACTTCAACGCCTGCTCCCGGTAACCCAGTTCACGGGCATCACGGGACTTGTGCGTAGCCGCAACCAGTTCGTCCATCTTGCTCTTGCTCATAGGTATTCTCGTCTTATACAGGGTGAATTCCGGCGACCGTTAGTGTACTGCACACTGAAAGCAGCGCGAAATAGCCTGGCAACCCACCCTGACACATTGATTATATTAAAAAAACTAAATTTTACCTTTTCTTCTGGCGCTGATACACTACGCGACCCTTGAAATGTCCCTGTAGAGGAATAGGCTTTGCCACAAGTAAAAGTACGCGAAAACGAGCCCTTCGAAGTTGCCCTGCGTCGCTTCAAGCGCTCCTGTGAAAAGGCCGGTGTCCTGTCGGAAGTCCGCCGCCGTGAGTTCTACGAAAAACCTACCCAGGAACGCAAGCGCAAGCAAGCCGCCGCTGTAAAGCGTCACGCGAAAAAGATGTTTCGCGAAAACGCACGTCGCACCCGTCTGTACTAATTCATACCTGTCTGTCTGACATGGCCCTCAAGGATACTCTCCAACAGGACATGAAGACTGCCATGCGTGGCGGCGACAAACCAAAGCTGGGCGTCATCCGCCTGATTCTGGCCGCCATCAAGCAACGCGAGGTTGACGAGCGCATCGAGCTGGATGATGCGCAAGTCACCGTGGTACTGGACAAAATGTCCAAACAACGCCGCGATTCGCTGGAACAGTACGAAAAAGCCGGTCGCGAAGATCTCGCCGCACAAGAGCGTTTCGAACTGGAAGTCATCCAGACCTATCTGCCCAAACAGCTCGAAGACGCGGAAATCGATGCGCTTATCAACACCGCAGTTGAAGCAACCGGTGCCAGCAGCATGAAAGACATGGGCAAGGTCATGGGGCAACTCAAGGACAAGCTGCAGGGTCGTGCTGACATGGGCGCCGTCAGCGGTAAAATCAAGGCACGACTCTCCGCCTGATTTACCTCACCAAAGTCCCGTCATTGCGCCTATACCCCACCACGCGCATCCCCTAACATACAGCACATGCCTGGCCGTATTCCGCAAAGTTTTATCGATGACCTGCTCAACCGCGTCGACATTGTCGAAGTTATCGATACCCGGGTGCCACTGAAAAAAGCCGGCCGTGAATACCAGGCCTGCTGCCCGTTCCACAACGAAAAGACGCCGTCGTTTACGGTCAGCCCGGGCAAGCAGTTCTACCATTGCTTTGGCTGCGGCGCGCACGGCAGCGCTGTGGGCTTTCTGATGGAATACGACCACCTGGAATTTCCCGAAGCCATCGAGGAGCTGGCGCGAAGCATCGGTGTAGAGGTTCCACGCGAAGACGGGCATGCCCCTCGCCAGGACCCGCGTCGCGACGACCACTATTCGCTACTGGAACGTGTAGACCATTTTTACCGCAGCCAGCTACGCGAACACTCGCAGGCTGAACGCGCCATCGACTACCTGAAGGAGCGTGGCCTGAGCGGGGAGATTGCTGCCACCTTCGGCCTCGGCTACGCGCCACCTGGCTGGGACAGTTTGCTTAAATTTCTCGACAAGGATAGCCACAGCCAGCAACTTGCCGTCGAGCTGGGACTGCTGGTGAAACGTGATGAAGGCGGCCTCTATGACCGCTTCCGTGACCGCATTATGTTTCCCATACGCGACCGTCGCGGACGTACCATCGGTTTTGGCGGCAGGGTCATGGGCGACGAGAAACCCAAGTACATGAACAGCCCGGAAAGCCCGGTATTCCACAAAGGACAGGAACTTTACGGCCTGTTCGAAGCCCGCAAGGCAAGCCAGAAACTGGAACGCCTGCTGGTGGTAGAAGGCTACATGGACGTGGTGGCGCTGGCGCAGTTCGGCCTGACCAACGCGGTCGCCACACTGGGTACAGCAACTACACCTGACCACCTCGAGCGCCTGTACCGCACGGTGCGCGAAGTGGTGTTCTGTTTCGACGGGGATGCCGCCGGCAGCCGTGCGGCCTGGCGTGCCCTGGAAAATGCCTTGCCGGTGATGCGCGATGGTCGTGAGGCACGCTTCCTGTTCCTGCCTGAGGGAGAAGACCCCGATAGCCTGGTGCGTGACATCGGCAAACAGGCTTTTCAGAAAAAAACTGTCGAGTCGGTTCCACTTTCACAGTTTTTCTTTGAACACCTGCAACAACAGGTCGATATGGGAAGTGTGGATGGACGTGCAAGACTGGTTGAACTGGCCCGCCCCCTGCTGCAGACCATGCCGGACACGGTATTCAGGGATTTGATGCTGAACCAACTGGCAGATCGCAGCGGCATGAATGCCGCAAGGCTGCAAGACCGTGTATTCGGTAGTGAAATTACTCAACAGGAGGAACCACCGAAGCCACATATTGGTCATACCGGACGCAGCCCGGTGCGCACAGCCATACACCTGCTGCTGGAACGGCCACAACTGGCCGAAACGGTAGAAATACCATGCGGTTTTGAAGATCTCGATGTGCCGGGCATAGCCCTGTTGAGCAGGTTGCTTGAAATTCTTCACACAAGCCCCAACCTTTCAGCAGGAGGGATACTAGAACACTGGCGTGGTTTGCCCGAAGAAAAACACCTCGCCACGCTGGCGGGCACAGCGCTGGATTTACCCCCTGAAGGGCTGGGTGAGGAATTCCGGGACGCCATACAGCGTCTGATAGAGCAGCGGAATCGCTACCGCATTGAATTATTACTCTTTCAGAGTCGCCGACAGGCGCTCAGCGACAATGAAAAAGATGAATTAAAAGCGTTGCTTGCATCATCACAGGCTGCAAACAGATGATGCAATCAATACTAACAGATATGGCTAATACACGCCCTATCAGCTATAATGGTCGTTTGACTTTTTGTCGCGACGATATCCGAGAGACGGGGAACAATTCAGGTGATAAACCAGGATCAACAATCACAGCTTAAGCTGTTAATTGCCAAGGGCAAGGAACAGGGCTTCCTGACGTATGCAGAAGTCAATGACCACCTGCCCAACGACATTGTCGATCCCGAGCAGATCGAGGACATCATCGGCATGATCAACGACATGGGCATCCAGGTGCATGAGACCGCACCGGACGCCGATGCCCTGATACTGTCCAGCGAAACCACTACCACTGACGAAGATGCCGTCGAGGAAGCCGCCGCCGCACTGGCCACGGTTGACAGTGAATTTGGTCGCACCACCGACCCTGTGCGCATGTACATGCGTGAAATGGGCACCGTCGAGCTGCTGACCCGCGAAGGCGAAATCGAGATTGCCAAGCGTATCGAAGACGGCCTTGCGCAGGTCTACTCCGCTCTGGCCAGTTACCCGGCATCGTCAGCCCTGTTGCTGACCGAATACAATCGCGTAACAGCCGGTGAAGCACGCCTCGCTGATCTGTTCAGTACTTTTGTTGACCCCAATGCCGTCGAAGAACCTATCCCGACACCTGCTTCGCGACAGGCTGAAGCCGAAAAGAAAGCGGATAGCGGTGACGAGGAAGAAGACGAAACACCCGTTGATACCGGACCCGACCCGGAAGAGACTCGCGCGTTCTTTGCCAAACTGAAAGACCTGCACGAAAATATCCAGGCAGGTCTGACCGGCAAGAGCAAGAACCAGGCAAAACTGAAAAAGCTGCGCGAACAGCTGGTCGATCACCTCATGCATATCAAGCTTTCTCCGCGCATGGTGGAAACGCTGACCCAGAACCTGCGCAGGACGGTGAGTCGCATCCGTTCGCACGAGCGCATTATCATGAACATCTGTGTGCATGACGCGCACATGCCGCGCCGTGACTTTATAACTTCGTTCCCGGATAACGAAACGGATCTCAAATGGCTGGATTCCCAGATCAAGGGCGGCCACAAGTACTCAACCGTGCTCGAACAGCACAAGGACGAGATCCTGCGCGCACAGAACAGACTGGTTGCGATTCAGAAAGAAGCCGGCCTGAACGTTAGTGAAATAAAGGATATCAATCGCCGCATGTCGATTGGCGAGGCCAAGGCACGTCGCGCCAAAAAGGAAATGGTGGAGGCCAACCTGCGCCTGGTCATTTCCATTGCCAAGAAATACACCAACCGCGGCCTGCAGTTCCTCGACCTGATCCAGGAAGGCAACATCGGCCTGATGAAGGCAGTCGACAAGTTCGAATACCGTCGCGGTTACAAGTTCTCAACCTATGCCACCTGGTGGATTCGCCAGGCCATCACGCGTTCGATAGCTGACCAGGCGCGCACCATTCGTATCCCGGTGCACATGATCGAGACCATCAACAAGCTGAACCGTATCTCCCGCCAGATGCTGCAGGAAATGGGCCGCGAGCCCACGCCGGAAGAACTGGCCGAACGCATGGACATGCCGGAAGACAAGGTTCGCAAGGTGCTCAAGATTGCCAAGGAACCGATCTCCATGGAAACCCCGATCGGTGATGATGAAGACTCACATCTTGGTGATTTCATCGAGGACTCCACGATCGACTCCCCGGTTGATTCTGCGTCCGGCGCCGGCCTGAAGGAAGCCACACAGGGCGTGCTGTCGGGACTGACGCCGCGTGAGGCGAAAGTGTTGCGTATGCGCTTCGGTATCGACATGAATACTGATCACACGCTGGAAGAAGTTGGCAAGCAGTTTGATGTTACCCGTGAACGCATCCGCCAGATCGAAGCCAAGGCATTGCGTAAACTGCGCCACCCGAGTCGTTCGGAACAACTGCGCAGCTTCCTGGAAATCGAGTAAGCTCCTGCGGGGCGTCACCACCCCGGGTGACGCCCCTTTTTTGCCCGCATACAGCCTTACTCCCGTCTCCCCTTTGGGGTATAAAACCTGATAGAATCCAGCCTGTTTTGGGCCTGTAGCTCAGTTGGTTAGAGCAGGGGACTCATCGAAATGGTGCGTTCGTACAGAAATGTGCGAAATGAACGGGATGAATTCAGGGAAACCTCATCAGTCAGGCTGGTGGCAACCCTGAGCCAAGCCGGGGGTACACCTTCGGAAGGTGCAGAGACTACCTGAGGACTGGAAGCCGCAAGGCTGCCGAAGCGTCCTTAATGACAGGCAAGAGCGTCCCGCACCCTAACAACCCGGTTGAGGGTGATGAGATAGTCCACTCCTGATGGAAATATCAGGGTACAGTGAATCCCTTGGTCCCAGGTTCGAGTCCTGGCGGGCCCACCAATTCATAGCCAAGACAAGTATCTTTGTGCATGCAGGCATAAGTTGGCCGTTTCGGCCAACTTATAGTTACAGGAAAGCTTAGTTGGTTCGGCTTGCATTTGCTGCACATCCTATTAGCTTATTTTTAACACGAAATGGAACCACGGGCGAATCCGGTCGAGCATAGGGAAGGAGTACAAAGGCTACCTGATAATGGCGCTCGCCTGGAATGTAATTGCGCAACCCCTGTTCTGGCTGACGGCCTTTAATAATCCTGAAGCCGGTGGCTGGAAGATGGTGCTGACAGGACTGTTCCCATTTATAGGCCTGCTTCTGGCGTGGGTTGCTGCCGTAAAATGGCTGCAGTGGAAACGTTTCGGGAAGGCCGAACTCACGATGGATCCGTTTCCTGCATCACCCGGTGGTGATGCTGGCGGTACGATTGAACTTCCCCTGAACTATCGTCCAGATGAAACCATGGATATTACAATTTGCTGCATTAAAGTCACAATACGTCACAGCAGTAAAGGAAACACTCGTCATGAAAGCGTGTTGTGGCGTGAGCGTGCAACTGTTTCACCGGACGCAGCCGTGGCCTGCGCTCCCGGTAATTGAGCTCGTGACTCACCCGTGGATCAATCTGTTCTGTGTTACTGGCCTCCAATGCCAGTCGTTACATCAATCTCGACCCTCGTCGCCCTGCTGCCTCTCTTTCGATATGCCGTTGGGGTAACGCCCATGTGGCGTCGGAACAGGCGCGAGAATTGCGAAGGATCATTCACACCAACGGAACAAGCAACATCCAGCACCGATGAATTCGTATTACGAAGTATCGTGGCTGCTGCCTCGACGCGAAGACGGACCAGGTAATCACGGAAAGTCATTCCCTGCTCACGCCTGAAGGTTCGGCTGAATTCGCAAGTCCCCATATGACAAATGTGCGCGACATCGGACAATACAACTTTTTCATGAAAATGTGCTGCCAGATAAGGGAGCACTTTACAGGTTTTGTCTTTAGGAGATGTTCCGCTATCGATACTGGGTTTTAGCGTACCTCTACCCGGCATAAATACATTACGTGGGCATTGGCTGTTGTTTCCATCAAGCACCGGCAACATAAGATTCAGCCTTCTGCCAATCTCCCCTCCACTGACTGGTTTTAACAAACAATCCCATACTCTTGAACGCAAGGCCCATATAACCAGTTCTGTGGAATGATTTTCGGTCAGCATCAGAATAGGCACCGAAGGGTGCAGCAGTTTTATTTTTTGCAGCAATGCAAGCTCGGATGGCCCCGGATAATCAAAATCGAAACAGATAATATCGGGCGATAGCTCTCCTACTGCATGCGGCAAAACTGTCATGTCATGTATACGGTGTACTCTGTAGTGTCCAGACAGACCCGATCGAAAACCGGAGCGTCTATCTTTATCCACAAAATCCAGCCAGAGAATAAGTGGAGAAAACATTTAGCGGTTCCTTGCACATTTACCGAAATTCAAACTTTCTTGATGCGGCGGACATTCTTGTCCACGTAATTATTCATTCTTTGTAGCAGATGCCAGAGTGATTGATAATATTCCCGGCCATCAAGCATTGCGCAAAAAAACTCTATCCACGCAAATAACACCTAGACCGGCCAATGGCCCTCCCGTATCTATTCCCCTGCGCTATATAAATATCAAAGGCGTAATCCCATCTGCGACTCGTAACATTACCTGCGTATTGCATGATGGATTTCAACAGCACAAGACCCTGATTTAACTTTTGGTCTATGGAAAAGGAATGGAGAAGACACACATGAACAAGAAACGCTACTTAATAGCAACACTACTCGCCAGCAGTATTGCTGCACTCTCGGTGGCCAGCACGAACGCCATCGCCGGGAAAGGGAAAAAGCCGCCGAAAGGCGGTGGGGGCACCATCACACTTATGCAACTTCAGGATGTGCACGGTCATATTGCGCCCCACTCGTCAATTCTGAAAGATGATGTCATGGATACCAATGCAGGCGGTGTAGCCAAACTGGCCACGCTCATCAAGCAGGTACGCGCGGACAATCCGAACAACCTGCTGCTTGCAGTTGGCGACACCACTCATGGCAGCGCTGAAATGCTGTTTACAATGGGCGACGCCATTATGCCCATGATAAACGCACTGGACATAGATGCCTTTCTTCCCGGCAACTGGGATTTCGGTTGGGGACCACGCGTATACCGTCAACGTTTCACCCCCAACACCAGCCTGCCACTGTCACCGAATAACCGTACCACTATTGCATGGCAATACCCGGCTGGTACCGGTTGCAATGTACCCGGCGGGCTGAATGCAACAACCTATGAAGATTGTCACGTCACCAAGGCAACTTTTCCGACGGTTGCCATCAATCTCTATAACTACAACGAAGTTGCAGGCGCGACAACTCCGGGAACACCACTGGGGCCGCGCGTTCATGCTCCCTACATCATCAAGGAGGTCGATGGCAAAAAAGTTGCCATTATAGGAATTACCAGTGACGTCGTGCCGCAGCAGGCCCAGGCCTTCAATACCGGTTTCCGTTTCACTATGGGATACAAGGAACTGCCACAGGATATTGCAGCAGCCAGGGCTGAAGGCGCTGACCTGATTGTCGTACTGTCAGAGCTGGGCCTTGCCAAGAACGTACAACTGGTCAAGGAGTTTCCGGAAATTAACGTAATGTTCAGCGGTCATACCCATGAGCGCACCCCGGAAGCTATTGTGATCAACCGCCCTGACGAGAATGGCGATAACTTCGGTATTGTTACCGAAGCCGGCGAAGATGAATTTCTTGGGCGCCTTGATGTAAAAGTCTCCGGCGGTCGCCTTACATCATGGGAATGGGATCTGATCGAGGCCAGCAGCTCCGTGGTGGAGGACCCGGCAATCAAAGCCATGGTCGACGAGCAACGCAAGACTTTTGTCTCCGGACCGGATTTCGAATGTCACACATTCGGCGTGAATGCGTTCCCGTTCGGCAAAGGACATACCTTGTGTGAACCACTGGATGCCATCGCAGGTTACACCGATCCGACTATCGAGCGGTTTGACGTCCTGGAGGAAGTTGCCAACAACGTTATGGTTGATGCTTTCGTAGACCTGGCGCGGGATGTAGACCCGAACCTGAACGCAGACAATTCCCTGTCCACCACCAACGGTTTCCGCTTCGATGTCACCATTCTGGGACGGGATGATGGCTTTTCAGGCGCTATCACCATCGGTGACCTCTATGCCTACTATCCGATCGGTGCTGCGGTTGCGCTTGCAGAGTTTACCGGGGGCCGTTTACTGGACCACTGGGAAGGCATCCTGAACAATGTGTTCGACCCCAACCCCTACCGTCAGCGAGGCGGCTGGTTCCTGGGTTTCCCTGCCAACATGCACTTCGACCTGGAGCTTAACGATGACTTTCCGCGCACTATCAGTGATGGAAAACGCATAGATCTTGCAACAATCAATGGCAAACGCCTTGACCGTAGCAAGACTTACACGTTGGCCTCCTGCTATCCACACGGCAACCCCATCGATGAGGTTTGCCGTACATCGGGTGCCACCAACGTACGCTTCATAAACGGAACACGGGAAACTACCGGACCTACCGATGTGTTTGGCAACCGCCAACTTGATGTAAACGGGTCTTATGCCATCGTAGCACCTGCCAATTCGGAAAATATATTTGACCCGGTACGCTTTAACAATGGCGTCAATCCCACCGGGCCGCTTTTCCTGAAAGTTGCACCGGATAATTTCGTCCATCCGGTGGATGCGCTTCGCCGTTATCTGGCTAACAACGACGTCACCACAGTGCAACATGGTCCGGGTCGTGTGAATGCGGTAACCGGTGTACCTGTATCCGAGTTCGGCGGGCCTGGCATTGTTCAACCGACCCAGGGTGCGGGACCTGCGTGGATGAAACGCGAGTTAGTGGTACCGAAGGAGTACTGAGCAGAACCGGAGTAAAATGATATTTGCCGAATGGAATCGGCGGCATAACGTGGCAGGCCATGCTTGCCACGTTTTTTTTACGCAAAAAATAGCGCTACCCCGTTACCGAAACGGGGTAGCGCTACATTATCCAGTCTCTAGTCGTCTGAAACCGTTGTCACTGTGGCCCCCGTATCGCCCCTTCCGAGCCAGGACGGTCCAGCACCAAACACCGGCTGCACCTCACCGAACGAGGAATCAGGAACACCATCGCAGTTCTGATCAACCGCTGGCGGGTTATCCGGGCAACCGTTGTAAGGAACCATAAAGGTATTCTTACGTGGCGGCCCATTGGCAGCTTCAGTTATAACATTGGTCTTCAGGTATTCGCGCAACACCTGTGCCGGAACCCAGAAATCATCGGGTGCAACCTGGAGCACTGCTGGCCTCCGTGTAGGGTCAACAATATTTGCGTTGTTCAATGGCTCACATAAGCCCACTACACTCGGCGTATTTACATCCGGGTTGAATGCACCGCAAGGGAATCGCATGTTTCTGCCACCCGATGTCCGGCATTGGCGATCCACACCTTCGCCGTTGGGATAGCAGCTGACCACAGTAATCGTTTCGCTGGGATCAACTTCACGACCGTTCAGCTCCATCGACAGAATCCTGCCACCCAATGTCTGCAGGGGCACAGACGTTGGTGCACTTTCCAGGTCCAGTACGAAACGCATATTGTCCGAGAAGCCCATCCACCAGCCGCCGCGGTGACGGAAAGGATGTGGATCAAAGACACCTTCCAGGAAGCCTTCGTACCTGCCACGCAGCAAACCACCGGTGAATTCGACCAGTGACACAGCGGGCGTAAACGGCATGAAGTTGTAGAGTTCTCCGACGGTAATGGTACCGTCAGAAACACCGCCACTGGCCAGCGGGGTTCCTGCACCGAAAACCGGGATATCGAAACGGAATCCGTTACTGATGGCAAATGAATCGTCGAAGCTGATCGACGCACCGGTGCTCATACCAAGCGCCAGTGTGGCATCGCCAATGAAGTTGTTCATGTAGTCGCCGATCACATCACGGCGCTCCAGTATAACTTCTGTATATCCGGCAATTTCATCCAGCGGAGTACACAGCGTGTGACCCTTACCAAACGGGAAACCACCTGGCCCGAAGGTATGACACTTGAAATCAGGTCCAGAGTAGAACTCCTTGACCGAGGCCTCCAGAAGGTTCTTGATGCCACCCGGGACATAGAAATCTGAGGTATCTTCGGGCACCTCGTCCGTTATTTCCATCAGTGTAAAGGCGAAGTCCTTGATCTTTCCGCCATCGATGATGGTCAGATCAAGACGGCCCAGATAGGAATCTTCACCGGACTCTACAATAATGGTTTGACCACCATCTTTCCTCGTCACCAGAATTGGATCAGGCAGCGCCTCATGGGTGTCGCCACTGAGCAGCACATCAATGTCGGGGATTTCCTGGGCAATCTGTACGTTATCGCTAAACCCGAGTTCCGTTGCCAGCACTATGATTTCAGCACCGGCTGCCCTCGCATCTGCGATGTCCTGCGGCAGCTCATTAAAGCCCTTGGTGAAACGAAAGCTCAGGTTAAACAACGGATTCTGCACAGGTAGACGGGTTGAGGTAATACCGACAAACCCTACCTTTACACCGTTGGCTTCCTTGATTACCCACGGCCTGAATACCCGGTTTTCCGGTGTCAGATTCGGTTTGCGTGCCGCACCCGTGCTTCGCTCATTAAAGTTGTAAACGTTGTTGGCCACTGTGTCGTAGTTAGCCGCAATCACCACGCACTCGCTGGGAGGCGCCGTTCCGTCACACGCCGGAATTGTCGAACTCAGCGTCGTCTGGTTATTACCCGACATCTGAATCGTGCCTTTCTGGGCGTCAACATAACGGTTCCGGGTTGTCCGGTTTCCATAGGCAAAGTCCCAGTTGCCCATTACAAAGCCGTCGATCCTTAATGCATTGAAGGCTGGCATGATGGCATTACCGAGCGTAAACAGCACCTCGGCTCCACCGTGCGTTGCATCACCAACCATAAACAGAAGGCTGTTGTCTTCACCGACGTCTTCTCTGATCTGCTTGATGCCGGTCGCCAGTCTGGCGACACCACCACTGTTTTCCCGGTCACCGGATTCAAGAAAGTCTTCATCGTGCGGGATAATATGACCATGCACGTCACTGAGGTGAATCAGCGTGATCGTGCGATCTGAACCCGGCTTGGGCTTGGGTGGTTTTTTCCCGGCAATTGCGGGAGAACTTCCTATGGCAAATGCCAGCAGTCCACCAAACAGGCCGGAATACAGCTTCCTTTGTGGTATTTTCATTTATATTTCCTCGTTGTCGATTACAGATAATGCCATCCCGCTTAATTACGTGTATGGCACCCCCTCCAGACCTGCTACGACCTGTTTGGTTAACAGGACATATGGATTACATGTTGGCAGGCCGGGTTTACCGCAACACTTACTTAACAAACCCTGCGACGACTCTTCTATGCGTTCCTTGCATACTGTAATTATTTTGCGCTGCACATAATTCGCACGCGAAGTGGAATATTTGACTCTGGCATTTCCTCTATAGCCTTTGACAGCTATCAATCCGATGTGTGTTGCTGGCTGAAACCCAATCCTTATAACGTTCCAACATGGAGGTTTACCTGATGAGATATTCAAGCAAGAACAATAAGCAAATTCTGTTACATATTGCGGTAGTCACATGCATGCTGGTATTCAGCACACCCGACAACACTTTCGCAGGCGAGAAACAAAAGTCCGGAAAGGGGAAGAAATTCGAAAACATTATTACTGCAATTGTCGCACCCCCGGTGGTCGGTAACGGTACGATTGCCGGTGAACCCACGGAAATTATTGCTGTACTTAACGCGCCGGGCGCTCTCGACAGTCAGGCGCTTAACCCCGTCAATTTTGGCCACCAGATACCTGCCGGTGGGCGCATGGAAGTCGAGATTGGCGGAACCTTCCAGCGTAATGGCGTAGATAACACTAAGGAATTTGTTCCGGTAAACAGCAACGCCTTCTTTGTCCTGGTAACCGGCTTACCCCAGATGCCTGTAACTGCGCCGGCCTGAGACGGTGTCCAGCATGGTAATTACAGCATCCTCGACAATGGCAACAAAATCATCACTGTGGTGCCCAATGGGGGTAACGGACCAAACGACCTTGAACAAGGTAAAGGTGATGTTGTCTTTCCGGCCACCCTGGGTCGTGTAATTGGCGTGACCAATGCCGGGCTTGCCACAGGCCAGCAAGGCAGCCCACTGACGAATACTGCGGAGCTTGTCGAATCAGTTACCTTCCAGCACGTAGCACCTGGGACTAGGTTGACCAATACTGTGCGCACCGGCTCTTTCTCTGAAGGCGCACCCTATGCTCCACGCTTCCTTATGTTTGAGGAACTGGAAGGGCAACCGGATTCCTTTATACCCTTTAAAGGTATTTCGCAGGTCGGATATACCATCGATACTCGTAAACCCTGGAAAGCTGAACTGGTTGTCGACTCCAATGGTAATGGTGTTGCTGACAGTGATGACGAGGAAATCGGCGATATCGAAATCAAGGGACCTTCAAAAAACTCCCGTGGCTCTCTACTGGAGAACACATCACTCACCACATCCGGGGATGGCATATCCGGACCGAATGGCAGCATGCTTAATGTTCCGGTAGCGATAGGCTCTGCGCCAGGCATCTATACTGTCACTGTCTCACTGGAAGATGATAATCGCGCTGTTACAATTCTAGTGGTGGAGTAATATTTTTGCTGTATACCAGGACCCGCTATACAGCGGGTCCTCTTCTGATTCTGTTTGCCGCATGCATGCAGTACGGTTATACAATTAATCCCTGTAGCCCATAAATCCCCTCCATGCTGGAAAGAAGCTCGTATATTCTGTAAATTACTGATTACAGAAACGTCAAAGCAGTTTTCACTGTGCTTGAGGTTAGCGAGCGCACACCTTTACCAGACCAACCGAGCGAGGCATGCCATGAGCAACGAAGACCCCAGGATCAGCGACGACCCGATGTATCGCCTGCTACGCGAAGGCGCAGTTGAGGAGTTCAATACGCGCCACGCCTCAGGAGAATCATGCGACTTGCGTGGCTGTGATTTCAGGACGCTGGACCTGCGTAAACTTGATGCCAATGGCCTTGACCTGCGTGATTCCTACTTCAGACAGACAGACCTGCGAGGCCTTGACCTGTCAAACGCCAATCTGGAAGGCGCCAGCATCAATGCTGCAAAAATATCCGGCGCTTATTTTCCGGCTGAACTGAGCGCTGAAGAACTGATGCTTTCACTGACACATGGAACACGCATGCGCTATCGCAAGGGCTAGTTTCGATCCAGCCATTCGACATAACTTGCATACCAGAAAATCGAGTCGGACAAACGGGACCTGACCTGATCCAGGTGTGTAGTTACCAGCTTCTGAACCGGTTTATTATTTTGAAGGCCCTCCATATCAAGCGACAGCCCTGCCACCAGTGCTGTCGCTGACGGCAGCGGATTGTCATCCAGTGCCAACTTGCCGTCCAGCATCGGGATCAGCGGCATATCACTTTCCAGCCAGCGGTTTTTCCGATAGAACCGTTTCCAGGCAATTTTAACAAGCTCGCTGGCGATTTCTGCATACTGCTCATCACCACTGACACTGACCCAGTCCTGCAGGCCTTTTGCTACCATTGCATAGTCCTGCACCGTACCGTCTGCCAGCACTTTTCCTGCATCCAGCGCACGCCCAAGCCGCTTGCCATCCCACAGTTTTGTTGCAAGGTAGCTTGCGAGCTGATCACCGGTCTCGCGATACGCCTCGCTGCCCCCCGCACCGACAGCATCGGCCAGCGCACTCAACGCCAGTCCATTCCATGCAGCCAGTCCCTTGTTATCTGCAGGCAAAGAACGTGCAGCGCGGGCCTTCAGCATCTTTTCACGTATTACTTCAAGGCGATGTTTTATGGCTCCCTCGGGCTGCCCGGTACGATGTGCTATTTCATCCATGGTCAATTGCCAGCGAGGCAACTTCCCCCATTCCGATTGGGCTGCTACAGCATCGAACCACGCTGTTTTTACCAGCGTTAATTCCTTATCCGTGAGAATCTTGCGAAGCGTTTCCTCGTCCCACAGGTAGTACGCACCTTCTCTACCCTGCGCATCAACTGCGGAAAAACTGCTGATAAAATGGTTATCACGCCACATCTCGCGCAACATAAAATCCAGAGTTTCAAACGCAGTAGCCCGGTAACGTGGCTCACTGAAAGCCGTCGCGGCCTGCAGATACAGAGAAGCCAGCTGGGCATTGTCATAGAGCATTTTTTCGTAATGCGGGGTTTGCCAGCCCGGGTCGACAACATAACGGAAAAACCCGCCGCCAATCAGATCGTGCATCCCCTGGCCGGCCATGTTATCGAGCGTTAATCGAAGGAACTCATCGAGATTTTTCCTGCCCTTTACCTGAACACGCACCTTCAACAGGGCTCTCATCTGCGGCGTCATGGGGAACTTGTTCTGTTCACCAAACCCACCGGACAACTCATCCATCAACTTGCCGGCCTGCTCAACAAACTTCGGAGCAACCGGGACTTCTGGACTGACCGGAACATCGGCTGGCTGCCGCATGCTGCGCCACTCATCAAGCGCATCCTGCGCCAGGCGTCGTAATTCATCCGGATCCGACTGCCAGCGATCCCTCAGTTGCGTCAACAGCGCAAGAAAACGATCTTTTGGCAAGTATGTTATTCCAACAACCGGGTAGCCTTCAGGGGTCAGGAATACATTTAACGGCCAACCGGCGCGCCCGCGCGTCAATTGCACGAACTCAATCAGGTGACTGTCGAGAGCCGGATTCAGTTCACGATCGACCTTGACCGGGATAAACCAGGTATTGAGGATTTTGGCCACTTCCGGGTCTCGATAGCTTTCACGCTGCATAACGTGACACCAGTGGCAGGAAAAATAGCCGCTGGAAATAAACAGGGGCCGGTTCAGCTTTTTTGCCAACTGAACGGCTTCCTCTCCCCAGCTCTGCCAGTGAACCGGGTCTTCTCCGTGCATGGCAAGATAGGGGGAGGGATGATCCTTGAGACGGTTGTCAAAATGAGGCCCGGCAGCAGCCATCAAAGATCCGGAAAAAATAACCAGCAAGAGACACAAAAACAATTTTTTCATGAGCGCCATCCTTGCAGGCAAACGTAAGTTCAGGCGTTGGTTGACTGTATTATTTTTCGTCGTTCTCGAAACGATCCATTTCCTTTTCAACTTCCTCATCATCCATTGGCGGCTCGTACTCTTCGTGTGAACGCTCCGGCCCTGGCTTGAATCGTTCTGACATGAATACGCCCACCTCGAACAATAACCACATGGGAACAGCCAGTAATGTTTGTGAAATGATATCCGGTGGCGTCAACAGCATCCCGAGAATGAAGGCTGCAACAATAATATAGGGCCGTTTTTCGCGAAGTGTTTTTGGTGTCACCACGCCACTCCACACCAGTAAAACGGTTGCGACCGGCACTTCAAAGGCCAGTCCGAAGGCAAAAAACAGGGTCAGGACAAAATCCAGGTAACGACTGATATCTGTCATCACCTCCACACCTTCAGGTGCCGCCTTGGTCAGAAACCCGAACACCAGGGGAAACACAACAAAGTACGCAAATGCCGCACCCAGGTAGAACAGCAACGTACTCGATACCATCAACGGCATCACACGCTGCTTTTCATGCTGGTACAGGCCCGGGGCGATAAAGGACCAGCCCTGGTAGAGGATATAGGGCATTGCGGCAAATAATGCGACAACCATGGCCAGCTTGAAGGGCGTAAAGAAGGGAGAGGCGACTTCTATCGCAATCAGTGAACTGTTTTCCGGCAGGTGCGCCGTCAACGGCCCGGCCAGTTGCGTGAACAGCCAGTTGGCAAAGGGCATGAGTCCGAGAAAAATGACGACCACGACCAGCACAACGCGCAACAAACGATCGCGCAGTTCTATAAGGTGAGCCACAAAGGGCAGCTCAGTCTCTTCCTCGGGTGGCGGGGGGTTATCCGTTTGTGTCATTCGACTTGTGCGTTACCGCAGCAGGTATCTCAGGTTCTGGAGGCACATCATCTTCACCCTGCGCTTCCAGTTGATCTTTCGTTTCCAGAATGGTTTGTTTGGTTTCTTCTATGATTTCGTACAGTGCTTCACTATTGGCCTGTTTAGCCAGTGCCTTCTTCAGTTCATCCGCGGCTATTTCGCGATCAATATCCGCTTTTACACCAGACACAAAACGCCGTGCCCGCCCGACCCAGTGTCCGGTGGTACGCGCCAGCCCCGGCAAGCGCTCCGGCCCAACGACCAGAAGCGCCACCACGCCGATTACTGCAAGTTCCCAGAAGCCAATATCGAACATACGCAGTCAAGACTGAATCAGGCTTTTTCCTGTTTCTTGGAAGTCACTTCGCCGTCAATCACACGATCTGCCTTCTGATCTTCAAGCTTTTCGCCACCGGCCGGCTCATCGTCTTCCTTCATGGCCTTGCGGAAGCCCTTGATGGCGCCACCCAGGTCACCACCTACGTTGCGCAGTCGCTTGGCGCCAAACAACACCAGCACAATCGCGAGAATGATCAACAGTTGCCAAATACTGATACCCATAATGTTCTCCTGGAACCCAATCAGGCCGGGACTGGCCTATTTCTGTTTTCTTGCTGCCTTCTCATCCAGACCCGACAGACCAAAGCGGCGCTCCAGCTCTTTCAGCACCTGATCGGGACCAAGCCCCTGGTGCGCCAGCAATACTAGGCTATGAAACCACAAATCCGCCATTTCATAAACCAACTGGTCGGCGTTACCGTCTTTTGCCGCAATGACGGTCTCGGTGGCTTCTTCACCGATTTTTTTCAGGATACTGTCAAGACCCTTGCTGTAAAGGCTTGCCACATAGGAAGAATCCGGCGCCGCCTGTTTACGCTTCTCCAGGATATCGGCCAGTTGGCGAAGAATTTCATCTGACATATCAGGATTTCCCGTAGATATCCGAGGGATCTTTCAATACCGGATCAACCGCTTTCCATTGTCCATTCTCTAGGCGCTGGTAAAAACAGCTGCGTCGCCCGGTATGACAGGCAATTCCACCCTTTTGTTCGATTTGCAGGTTGATCACATCATTATCGCAGTCCAGGCGAATTTCCTTTACCACCTGCTGGTGGCCGGATTCCTCGCCCTTGTGCCAGAGTTTCTTGCGCGAGCGTGACCAATACACGGCATGCCCGGTTTCTGCCGTCAGGCGTAGCGCCTCGGCATTCATCCACGCAAACATCAGCACCTTGCCATCCGCAGCATCCTGGGCGATGACCGGCACCAGCCCGTCCTCGGTCCACGCGATTGCATCCAGCCATTGTTCGGACATGCGATATTCTACCTGTATGAACTTGACGCAGCAGCGCCCGGATCCTTCCCTGTTTGCGCTAGAGGCGCATCTCGATACCACGCCGGACCATATACTGCTTGGCCTCGGTAATAGTGTATTCCCCGAAGTGAAAGATGCTTGCTGCCAATACAGCGTCGGCGTGCCCCTGCAATACACCTTCGGCAAGATGGTCCAGGTTCCCCACGCCACCGGAAGCAATGACAGGCACGTCGACGGCGTCACTGACAGCATGGGTAAGGGCGAGGTCAAAACCGTTTCTGGTGCCGTCACGATCCATACTGGTCAGCAAAATTTCTCCTGCGCCATAGCTGACCATACGCGACGCCCACTCAACCGCGTTGATGCCGGTCGGCTTGCGGCCACCGTGGGTAAAAATCTCCCAACGCGGCTCACCGGTCTGCGCATCATCCTCCACCCGCTTGGCATCGATCGCCACCACAATACACTGCGAACCAAACTGGTCAGCGGCCTGGCGCACAAAGTCAGGGTTGAATACAGCAGCCGTGTTAATGGCTATCTTGTCAGCGCCTGCATTGAGCATGCGGCGAATGTCTGCTGTCTCACGAATGCCACCGCCAACGGTCAGCGGTATAAAAACTTCGCCAGCCACCTTCTCGACCACGTGCACCATAGTATCGCGTTGTTCGTGGCTGGCGGTGATATCCAGGAAGGTAATTTCATCTGCACCTTCCTGATCGTAGCGTCGGGCGATCTCTACCGGGTCACCGGCATCACGGATATCAACAAACTGCACGCCCTTGACGACACGGCCGTTGTCCACGTCCAGGCAGGGAATAATGCGTTTTGCCAGTGCCACAATCAGTGCCCGGACTGCGTCACAGCGGCGCAGGAAGTAACACCTTTATTCAGCATAACCCTGCACTACCCGTCGACCAGCTTCTGCGCTTCAGCCAGGTCAACCGTACCTTCATACAGCGCCCGACCAATAATCGTACCCATAATGCCTTCATCTGCGACAGCCTGAATCGCCTTGATGTCATCGAGGTTACTGATGCCACCCGAAGCGATAACCGGGATACTGATTTCTGACGCCAGTTTCGCTGTCGCCTCGACATTAACCCCCTGCATCATGCCGTCACGACTGATATCGGTATACACAATGGCTTCCACGCCGTCACGTTCGAAATGTTGCGCCATGTCGATGACATCATGGTTGGAAAGTTTCGACCAGCCGTCGATGGCTACCTTGCCATTCTTTGCATCGAGGCCGACGATAATATGCCCGGGGAACTCCAGGCACAGATCATTAATAAAGTGTGGCGCACTGACGGCCTTGGTGCCGATAATGACGTATTGCACACCGGCGTCCAGGTATAATTGCACCGTGTCCTCGTCGCGAATGCCGCCGCCAACCTGAATTGGCACCTCGGGAAATGCCTCGGCAATGCGATGCACCACATCGGCATTGACTGGCTGACCGGCAAATGCACCGTTCAAATCAACCAGGTGCAAACGCTTCGCACCGGCATCAACCCAGCGCTTCGCCATGTCCAGCGGATCGTCCGCAAAAATTGTTTCATCTTCCATTCGACCCTGACGCAGACGTACGCACTTGCCATCCTTGAGGTCGATTGCCGGAATCAGCAACATGTTCCCACCCTCATATCATTGATAAACATCATACAAATCTAACTATCCCGCCCATCCCAGCGGCTGAAATTTCGTAGCAGCGTCAACCCGGCATGCTGACTCTTCTCCGGGTGGAACTGTACCGCAAACAGGTTTTCACGGGCCAGCGTACAGCAAAATTCACCACCATAATCCGCAACGCCTGCGCAGTCAGCGGACTCGGCAGGTATGGCATAGTAGCTGTGGACAAAATAGAAGCGGCTGTCCTGGTCAATATCCTGCCACAGCGGATGCGTCTGCTGGTGCACCTGGTTCCAGCCCATGTGTGGCACCTTGAGCTTTACGCCGTTGTCATTGAGCGAGTCGCTGAAACGTCGCACTTCGCCCTTGATCAGACCCAGGCAATCTATGCCGCCATTTTCTTCGCTGCGTTCCAGCATGGCCTGCATACCCAGGCAAATCCCCAGCAACGGCTTCCCGGAGGCCGCCACCTCACGGATCACCGGGTCAAGTCCGCGCCTCAGCAAAGATTCCATGCAGTGCCCGATTCCTCCAACACCGGGGAAAATGACCCGGTCAGCTGCCAGAATCTTCTCTGGCACGGAGGTGACGAGCACCCTGGTCTCTCCCGCGACATGCTCCACTGCCTTGGCAATGGAGTGCAGGTTACCCATTTCATAGTCAATGATAGCGATGCTGGACATGGCGGACAGATGCTTGCCGGCAGTGCGGCGGGATTTTCCCGGCTACAGGCTCCCTTTGGTGGAAGGCATTATACCCGCCATACGCGGGTCTGCCTCGGCCGCCATGCGTACGGCGCGCCCGAATGCCTTGAAGACCGTCTCGGCGATGTGGTGTGCATTGTCGCCACGCAGGCAATCAATGTGAACTGTTGCCTTGGCATGATTCACAAAGCCTTGAAAAAACTCATGAAAAAGATCCACGTCAAAATCACCGATACGGCCGCGCGCAAAATTGACGTGATAGTCCAGCCCCGGTCTACCGGAAAAATCAATGACCACGCGCGACAGGGCCTCGTCCAACGGTACGTACGCGTGCCCGTAACGACGAATCCCTTTTTTATCACCCAGGGCCTCATTAAAGGCCTGTCCCAGTGCAATTCCGATATCTTCCACAGTGTGGTGGGCATCGATGTGCAAATCCCCTTTTGCCTGTATGGCTATATCCAGCAGGCCGTGGCGGGAGATCTGGTCCAGCATGTGCTCCAGAAAGGGCACACCCGTATCAAATTCAGAATTGCCGGAGCCGTCCAGATCGAGCTTTACACCAATCTGTGTTTCCAGGGTATCGCGCTGAATCTGCGCTGTTCTCGCCGTCATGGTCAGGATTTCGTTACAGTTGATCGGATTGACCTGAATCCTATCTGAAATCGCACAGTTAGAGAACCATTCTTTACTCATATAATATAGTTGCCGACAGTGTGTCGTTTTGCACATAATGCGTACAAACCATCCAGCAGGTCGTGCCATGCCCACTCGAAAACAGGAAAAAGTCGTCTCCCTGAAAGAGATTACGGTTGCCTGCCAGGAATGCAGCCTGAATGAAATCTGCCTCCCTGTGGGTATTGATAAAAACGATATGGAGCAGCTGGATGCCATTATCGACCGCAAGCGGCCGCTGGCGCGTGGGGACCACCTGTTTAAAGTCGGTGATCGCTTTCGCGCGCTGTACGCCGTACGTTCCGGCTCACTGAAAACCTTCGCAACATCCGAGGATGGCCAGGAGCAGGTAATGGGTTTTCAACTACCCGGCGAACTGGTTGGACTGGACGCCATTGCCCACAACAATCACCCACTGACAGCCAGGGCCCTGGAAACCACCAGCGTCTGTGAAATCCCCTTTGATCAACTCGAAGCACTGAGCACTCAGCTACCCGACCTGCAACGCCAGATGTTACGCGTCATGAGTCAGGAAATTCATGATGACGAGCAAAGCATGCTGGCACTGGGCCAGCGCTCCGCTGAAGAAAGGCTTGCTGCCTTTCTCATCAGCCTGTCCAATCGCTACAGGCGACGCGGCTTTTCCTCCACCCAGTTCAACCTGACCATGTCACGCGGCGACATTGGAAACTACCTTGGACTGGCGCTGGAGACTGTCAGCCGATTGTTTACCCGCTTCCAGAACGAAGGCCTGCTGAAAGTCGAGCGCAGGCATATCGAACTTCTGGATCGTGATCGTCTGTGCCAGTTCTCATCTGCCAACTGCGACGCTGACAACCCTGTCTCCCGCACCTGATCCTCTCCCGCCACAGCCACGAAGTTAATGCTGTTTTGATCTGAATCAATGCCGCTCACCCGGCACTCACGCAAAGTACACCTCAACCCCGCATGTCTACAGAGGAGTACAACGATGGGTACCTTGAAGAACGCCATGATCGGTACAGTACTGGTCAGCAGTTTTGCTTCCATGCCACTCATGGCCTATGAAACCGGTGATTTTGTCGCCCGGGTCGGCTGGGCGCACCTGGCGCCGAATGATGATGCCGATGATTTTTCCGGACTCCCCGGCACCACTGTCAGTGTCGAGGATTCCGATACGCTCGGCGTCTCTTTCACTTACATGTTCACTGATAACCTTGGTGTAGGTCTGCTTGGTGTCTGGCCATTTACCGTCGATATCAAGGGTGACAAGGGTGCTCTGGCGGGTACAGGCAAGGTTGCCGACACCAAGGCATTACCTCCCACTGTCACGCTGCAGTATCACTTCAACTCCGGTTCCAACCTGCACCCTTACGTCGGCGCAGGCATCAACTACACTTATTTCTGGGATGAAAACACCAATGGCGCACTGAGTGGTACGCAGCTTGATCTCGATGACAGCTTCGGCCTTGCTGCTGAGGCCGGTCTGGATTACGACATCGGTAACGGCACCCTCA
Source organism: Thiogranum longum (assembly GCF_004339085.1). NCBI lineage: Bacteria > Pseudomonadati > Pseudomonadota > Gammaproteobacteria > Chromatiales > Ectothiorhodospiraceae > Thiogranum > Thiogranum longum. The sequence goes on from NZ_SMFX01000001.1 coordinate 2,909,465, forward strand.
TCAGCGCCCAGGTGTGGTATGCCAGGATTGGTACCACCGCGGATTCGTCTGCCGCCGGCAAGGCAGATGTTGATATCGATCCCTGGGTCTTCATGCTGGGTGTCGGCAAGAAGTTCTGAAGTAACAGCAGGCGTGGCGAAAACCGTCACGCCTGCTTTTGTCCAATCTTTCTCTCATAACAGGAAACGCCATGGACTCACAGACCACATACAACTACAAGGTTGTGCGCCAGTTTACCGTGATGACTATCGTATGGGGCATCGTCGGCATGCTGGTCGGCGTCTTTATCGCCGCCGAGCTGGTATGGCCGGAGTTAAGCTGGGATCTGCCCTGGTTAACCTTCAGCCGCCTGCGCCCACTGCATACCAATGCCGTCATTTTTGCTTTCGGTGGATCGGCGCTGTTTGCGACTTCATATTATGTCGTGCAGCGCACCTGCCAGACGCGGCTGTTCTCTGACAAGCTGGCAGCATTCACCTTCTGGGGGTGGACGCTGGTGATTGTTCTGGCTGCTATCACCCTGCCACTGGGTATCACCACCAGCAAGGAATACGCAGAACTGGAATGGCCCATTGATATTCTCATCACTGTGGTCTGGGTGTCATACGCCATCGTATTTTTCGGTACCATCATGAAACGCCGCGTCAAGCATATCTATGTGGCGAACTGGTTCTATGGTGCATTTATCCTGACCGTCGCAGTTCTGCACCTGGTCAACAGTGCCGAGATACCGGTAAGCCTGACCAAATCCTATTCGGTCTACCCGGGTGCCATCGACGCCATGGTGCAGTGGTGGTATGGACATAATGCTGTGGGTTTCTTCCTGACGGCCGGATTCCTCGGCATGATGTACTACTTCGTCCCCAAACAGGCGGGGCGCCCTGTGTATTCCTATCGCCTGTCGGTGGTACACTTCTGGGCCCTGATCTCAACGTATATGTGGGCCGGCCCGCATCATCTGCACTACACGGCATTGCCGGTATGGGCACAATCATTGGGCATGGTGTTCTCGCTGATTCTGCTCGCCCCTTCATGGGGTGGCATGATCAACGGCATTATGACGCTGTCGGGCGCCTGGCATAAACTTCGTGATGATCCGATCCTCAAGTTCCTGATCGTGTCGCTGTCCTTCTACGGAATGTCTACCTTCGAAGGCCCGATGATGTCGATCAAGACTATCAATGCACTGTCTCACTACACCGACTGGACTATCGGCCACGTGCATTCCGGTGCGCTGGGCTGGGTTGCCATGGTGTCGATCGGCTCGGTCTACTTCCTGATTCCAAAACTGTTCGGGCGTGAGCAGATGTACTCTATCAAGCTCATCGACTGGCACTTCTGGATGTCAACCATCGGCGTCGTGCTGTACATCGTCTCCATGTGGATCTCCGGCATTATGCAGGGCCTTATGTGGCGGGCTGTCAATGATGACGGCACGCTGACCTACAGCTTTGTCGAGTCACTGGAAGCCATGTACCCCTACTACTTCGTCCGCTTCCTGGGTGGTGCGCTGTTCTTCAGCGGCATGTTGGTGATGGCCTACAACGTTATCAGGACCACTTCCGGTGCCGAACCTGCCGATGCCCCGGTCCCACAGACGGCGTGAACGAGGAGAATTATCATGAGTCATGAAGTCGTCGAAAAAAATATCGGTCTGATGGCGGTACTGATCCTGCTGGTCATCAGTGTCGGCGGGCTGGTCGAAATTGTTCCGCTGTTTTTTGTGAAGAGCACAACGGAGCCTGTCGAAGGGTTAAAACCCTACACGGCACTGCAACTGGAAGGGCGTGACATCTATGTACGTGAAGGCTGTTACCTCTGCCATTCACAGATGATCCGGCCGTTCCGCGCCGAGACAGAACGCTATGGTCACTACTCGGTGGCGGGTGAGTTCGTATACGACCATCCATTCCAGTGGGGATCCAAACGCACAGGCCCGGATCTGGCACGTGTTGGCGGTCGTTACAGTGATGACTGGCACCGTGTACACCTGACAAATCCACGCGATGTCGTTCCGGAATCCAACATGCCGAGCTTCCCCTGGCTGGGGGAAACCGAACTGGATGGCAAGCTGATCAAAAAGAAAATGCGCGTCATGAATATGCTCATCAGCGCCACCTGCAATGGTTGCGATACCTACAGTGATGCGGAAATCGAACAGGCCCCGGAAACACTCAAGGGCAAAACCGAGCTGGATGCACTTATCGACTACCTGCAAGTGCTCGGCACCAGCATTTCATCACGGAGGTAAGCGTCATGGATCTCAATACATTGCGTGGCATCACCACGGCACTTGCACTGATCGCTTTCCTTGCCGTCTGTATCTGGGCCTGGAGCAAAAACCGCAAGAGTGCCTTCGACGAAGCGGCGAACCTGCCGTTCGCCGATGACAGTAATCTTGAACCAAAGGATGCAAGCCATGAATGAAGCAAACCTTGCACAGGATTTCGCCTTCACCAGTGAATTCTGGAGTGGCTGGATCATCGTTTTAACGCTGGGCAATATCTTTGCCTGCTGGTGGCTCATACGCTGGACCGCCAAACGGCGTGCCGGTGAGGCTGCCGAGGGTGATACCACCGGGCACACCTGGGATGAGACACTGGCCGAATACAACAACCCGATGCCGCGCTGGTGGTTGTGGATGTTCTATATCACCATGATCTTCGGACTGGGCTACCTGGTACTGTACCCGGGGCTCGGCAGCTTCCGCGGTGTGCTGAACTGGACCCACCAGAATGCCTACGCGAAAGAAATGGAAGCGGCAGATGCCAAGTTCGGGCCCTTGTTTGCCCAGTATGCCACCAAGCCGGTTGAGCAACTGGTTCTGGACCCCAGGGCATTGCGCATTGGTGAACGGCTGTTCGTCAACTATTGCGCCAGTTGCCATGGTTCAGATGCAGGTGGTGCCCCGGGCTTCCCGAATCTGCGCGATACTGACTGGTTGTACGGCGGCAACCCGGAAACGATTACCACTACCATCCTCGATGGTCGCAGCGGCGTTATGCCGGCCTGGAAAGCGGTACTGGGTGACCAGGGCATAAAAGAGGTCACTGCCTATGTTGTCAGTCTCAGTGGTCGTGATGCTGACACTTCGCTGGTAACTGCCGGGAAACAGCATTTCGCAACCTACTGCGCTGCCTGCCACGGCGCTGACGGCAAGGGCAACCCGGCACTGGGTGCGCCAAACCTGACCGACAAGACCTGGTTGTACGGTGCGTCGGCCGGTGTCATCGCCAAGACCATCGCCAATGGGAGAAACGGACACATGCCGGCACACCGCAACTTCCTTGGTGAAGACAAGGTGCATCTGCTGGCAACCTATGTGTACAGTCTGTCCAACGGGAAACGCTAGTCCATGACAGATGTCCAGGCACCACCCACGCAAACCTCGTCCAGCCCGGAGCCACAACCTGGCTCCGGAATGGACGAGATGTATGCCAGCCACAAGAAAGTCTACCCACGCGAAGTGCACGGCACATTTGCCCGCCTTCGCACCCTGGGCGTGGTGGTTTTGCTTGGCCTGTTCTATGGTACTGCCTGGTTGACCTGGGATGGCCACCAGGCTGTCCTGTTTGATCTTCCGGCACGTAAATTTTATATCTTTGGCCTGACATTCTGGCCACAGGATTTCTTTTACTTTGCCTGGCTTCTGGTCATTGCCGCACTTTCACTGTTCTTCTTTACCGCCCTGGCAGGACGACTGTGGTGTGGCTACGCCTGCCCGCAAACCGTCTGGACCGAGGTGTTTCTATGGATAGAACGCAAGGTGGAAGGCAGCCGTAACCAGCAGATCAAGCTCGATAAAAGTGATCTGACACCGGTTAAATTCCGTACCAAGGCACTCAAACACTTTATATGGATCAGTTTCGCATTGTTCACGGGCTTTACCTTTGTCGGCTATTTCACACCCATCCGTGATCTGACTGTTGAATCGATGAACTTCAACCTGGGACCCTGGGAGACCTTCTGGGTGTTCTTTTACGGTTTTGCCACCTACGGGAATGCCGGCTGGTTGCGTGAGCAGGTGTGCATTTACATGTGCCCTTATGCGCGCTTCCAGAGCGCCATGTTCGACAAGGACACGCTGGTCATCTCCTACGATGAACGCCGCGGTGAGCCACGCGGCTCACGTAAACGCAATGTCGATCCTGCCAGTGCCGGACTGGGTGACTGCGTCGATTGCACGCTGTGTGTGCAGGTTTGCCCGACGGGGATCGATATCCGCGATGGCCTTCAATACCAGTGTATTGGCTGCGCCGCCTGCATCGATGCCTGTGACGATGTCATGGACAAGATGGGCTATGCGCGCGGCCTGATACGTTATACAACAGAAAATGCCATGGCAGGACTGAAGACCCACCTGCTACGTCCCCGTATCATCTTGTACTCCATTGTGCTGGCGGCACTAAGCATCGGACTGGTGTACGCCATCAGCCAGCGTATGCCGCTGGAACTGGATATCATCCGCGATCGTAACAGCCTGTACCGGGAAACTCCGGATGGACTGGTGGAGAATGTCTACACACTGAAACTCATCAACATGGACGAGCAAGCTCACACCTTCAAACTCTCCACATCCGGACTTGAAGGCATGAGCCTTGCCATGGAGTCACCACTTGTCGAGGTACCTGCCGGCGTGGTGCGTAACCTGCCGGTTTCGGTCAGAATCGACCCGGTGGTACTTGATCGCACAGCCAATACCATTGAGTTTACGCTTCAGGCAGTCGATGATCCTGCACTGACACGCACTGAAACAGCACGTTTTCTTGGCCCCGTTATAAGGTAACCGCCATGCAGAAAACTACCGTATATGAATCTTCACCGTGGTACAGAAAGGCCTGGCCCGGCCTGCTGTTCATCCCGCCGGTCGGTGCCGTGCTGGGCGGCATATTGACCATTGTGCTGGCCGTTCAAAGCCCTCACGCCCTGGTTGTTGACGACTATTACAAGGAAGGACTCGCCATCAACCAGCACAAGCACCGCCTCGAAATGGCCAGGGACGCACAGCTTGATGCCTTGCTGCGCAGTGATGGCAGCCAGATTACCCTGTCACTACGCGGCAAAAAAATAGTCGATGATGGCGCTTTGGTCCTCCAGTTTATTCATGCAACACGTGCTGAGCTGGACAGAAGCGTTAAGCTGGAAACTCTTGGAGAAGGCCACTATGCCGCTCCTTCACCTGACTTGCCGACAGGCGTGTGGTATCTCCGACTGAGACCCGCAGACAATCGCTGGGAAATACGCGCCCGTATAAAAGGTGGCAGACAGTTTCAGGCACGCCTGAGTTCAGACGAACTCTGAACAACTACCGATGCGTGATAGCGCCCGATCTTTCACCGCTCAAACAGAGATGGAGGAACACATGTCAGATACACCCCTCATACAGCGAATCATCGCCGTATTCTGGCCATCTTTCCTGACCTCCGGCATTGCTACCGGGGCTTTCTTTACACTTTTTGATCCACAGGACCTGGTGCATATAGCCGGCCTGCCCGAGATCAGTCGCATGGGCGTCTACACGATCGGTTTCTTTCTGTTCTGGTTGCTGACAGCCGGCACCTGCGCACTGACCTGTTATTTCCAGAAGCCCTGCCATACTGACAACAACCGGGTCACACGGGCCTGACCTGTAACCAGAAAGTAACAGGCCCTGTGTTAACCAGCCCTACCTGCATGTCTGCGCCAAATTGGCCGGTTTCCACGACCGGGTGCCTGAGCCTTGCCTGCGCTACAAAGTACTCAAACCATTTTATGGCTTCTTCGGGTGATGCGGCCTGGCTGAAGCCAGGACGACGGCCACGCGATGTGTCTGCTGCGAGGGTAAATTGCGGAACCAGCAACAAACCACCGCCCACCTCCCCCACACCGAGGTTCATCCGGCCTTGCGCGTCGCAGAATACCCGGTAACCGAGCAAGCGCTCCAGCAAGCGGTCAGCCTGTTGCCCACTATCGCCACGCTCGACACCGATTAAAACCATCAGGCCGGTATCAATCTCGCCAATCCGTTCGCCCTTCACATCGACCCATGCCTCACTGACACGCTGCAGGAGGGCGATCATGCCAGTTGGCCTGCAAAATGATCTGTCGCCTCCAGTAACGCCCCTGCAACGGCCGGCTCGCCTGCAGAGTGCCCACTCGCCGGTATTATCTGCACATCTGCCTCAGGCCAGGCGTGGTGCAGCTCAATAGCCTGATCTACCGGGCACACCACATCATAGCGGCCATGGATAATCCGTCCGGGGATATTTTTGAGTTGCGCAGCGTCACTGATGATCTGGTCAGGGCGTATAAATGCCCCGTTGATAAAGTAGTGACACTCGATGCGCGCCATACTCAGCGCGATATAACTGTCGGCAAAATGCCGCACAAGCGCGGGCTTATGCTGGAGTGTCGACGTCGTTCCCTCCCAAACCGACCAGGCCCGCGCTGCGGCAAGGCGCCTTACTTCATCATCGCCCGTAAGCAATTCGTGATACGCCTGCACCAGGTTGTCTCGCCGTGATGGCGGGACAGGTGCAATAAAATCCTGCCACGCATCCGGAAACAATCGTGATGCCCCTTGCTGGTAAAACCAGTCAATATCCTGTTTACGGCACAGGAAAATGCCCCGCAGCACCAGCGCAAGCACCCGTTCAGGGCAGGCCTGCGCATACAGTAAACTTAGCGTGGAACCCCAGGAACCACCAAAAAGCATCCAGCGCTCGATGCCCAGGTGCTCACGAAGTTGCTCCATGTCTCCTGTCAGGGCCTGCGTTGTATTATTTTCAAGACTGGCGTGCGGGGTTGACCGTCCGCAACCCCGCTGATCAAACAGAACAATACGGTATCGATCGGGATCAAAAAACTGCCTGTGCCAGGGTTCGCAACCGCCGCCAGGGCCTCCGTGCACAAACAAAACGGGAATGCCGGCCGGGTTCCCGCATTCCTCGACATACAGCGTGTGTGGCGCCTCGACCTGCAGCGTATGGCGTACATAAGGTTCGACAGGGGGATAGAGTGTTCGCATGCTTTTATTCTGACATAAAAAAAGGCGTGCAAAGCACGCCTTTTCATGATGACGCGACAGCCTAGATAAACAGGCAGACGTCGGCATCCTTGGCGACAGGCAGGAAGTAGGTCGCACCGACATAGTCGGTCACTTCCGGGATAAACTCGCTCTGGTCAAATCCGAATACATCCACCGTCATCTGGCACGCAACCATCTTCACATCAGCTTCGACACACAGGTCACGCAACTCTTCAACTGTTGCTACTCCCTTGTTCTTGAATGTTTTCTTCATCAGTCCGGTGGCGACCTTTTCGAACCCGGGAACACCGGCCATCAGCAGGTTGGGCATCGGCCAGTCGAAGTCCTGGAACCACTTGGGACCGAACGGCATTTTCATCGGCATGGCCGGGTTGCCCAGCGGGCTGACCATGGCGTCACTCAGGTCTTTTTTGAG